>MGTA01000160.1:4712-7614 GCA_001799225.1 Deltaproteobacteria bacterium RIFOXYD12_FULL_50_9 | reverse complement strand
GAAGGTAGTTTCTTTACCGAGCCATCCATTCAGGTATCCGGACTGACCTTCTCGGATATCAACCTGACAAGTATGACTGTCCGCTGGGCGCGGGGTAATGGCGACGGAGTTATCGTGTTGATGAAGCAGGGCGGGGCGGTTAGTACTAATCCCGTCGACGGGACTTATACAGGGTATTCGGCGGACTCGGCATTCGGCAGCAGCGGCTCACAGATCGGCACCGGCAATTATATCGTATATAAAGGGACGGGCACCAGTGTTACGGTTACCGGACTACTCTCGAACACTACCTATTATGTGGCGGTTTATGAGTATACGGGGACTATAGATACCTTAGGCGTGGACCAGGGAACTAACTACAAACTTGCTGGGTTAACAGGAAATCAGGCAACTATCTGTGTTCCTGTCTTGGGTGGTGCAATATCAGCGACAACAATTGGTAGCACTACGGCGACCCTGGGAGCGAATGTCACTGCTGATGGCGGAGCACCCGTCACGGAGCGCGGTACGGTCTGGGGGATTTCTGCGAACCCGGCCGGCAATGCCGTTGCCGAAGGAGGGACTACATTCGGTTCTTTCAGCCAGGCGAGGACAGGGCTGCCGGCCGGCACGAAGATCTATTATCGTGGTTATGCGAAAAACATCGCAGGTGTCGGTTATTCTACGGGTGGCAGTTTCTATACGAAGCCGTCGAATCAGGCGTCTGCTGTTAGTGCTACAGGCGCGGGGCAGACCAGCATGAGAGTGAGCTGGATACGCGGCAACGGCGACGGGGTTATCGTCCTGATGCGGGAGGGGGCGCCGGTGGATGCCGATCCGGTAGATGGGAAGTATTCAGATTATGTGGCTAACGCGGCATTCGGCAGCGGCACCCAGATTGGTACCGGAAATTACGTTGTGTACAAGGGTTATTACCCCTATGTCGATGTTACCGGACTTACTGAAGGGGCAACCTATCACATTGCTGTCTATGAGTATAAGGGGAGTGTCAACACTTCAGGAGTTGACATCGGAACCAATTATTTATCTCCTCCGGCTACTCTTAACCTGCCTATATTGGCCTCTCCGACTGCAACCCTGATCACCAGCACTTCAGCGACTATGGGGGCGAATGTTACTGACGATCGCGGCCTGTCAATCCTCGAGCGTGGCGTGGTCTGGGCTACCACTGCCTACCCGACAATCGCCGATGGTAATGTAGTTGTGGAAGGGGGAATCACCACGGGCGTCTTCAGCAAAGCGATAAGCGGGCTGCCGTTCAGTACGAAGATCTACTATCGCGGCTATGCAACTAACAGTGCAGGGACCAGTTACTCCCCTGGCGGTAGTTTCAATACAGAGCCTTCCACTCAGGCATCCGGGGTTAACTTCACTGCGGTTACCTCAACGAGCATGACGATAAACTGGACACGTGGCAGCGGCCACGGAGTCTTCGTGCTGGTCAAAGAGGGCTCTCCGGTAGATTCTGAGCCGGTTGATGGGGTCTTTAGTGAGTACACCTGGGTGGTGTCTCCGATATACACCACTGGTAATGTCGCGATGGTCGGCAATGGCAATCATGTTGTGTACAGAGGGACCGGCACCAGTGTGACCGTGACCAATCTGACGTCCGGCGCTACCTGTTACGTGGCAGTAATTGAGTATGCGTCAGGTGGAGGGAACTATACCGCTTCGGGAACGGACCAGGGAGTAAACTACCTGTCGCCAATGGCTACCAGCCAACAGCTGACCCTGTCTGCTCCAGTCCTTGCCTTTCCGACAGCGACGGCAATCGGCAGCACATCAGCGACCCTGGGAGCTACTATCACCTCAGATGGTGGAGTACCTATGACCCAGCGCGGCACGGTATGGGACACCTTCGAGTCGTCTCCTGTGACGTTGTGGGGCAGCCAGGCTAAAAGTGAAGGCGGAACCTCCACAGGGGCCTTCAGCCATGTCAGGACAGGCCTGCCGGCTGGTACGAAAATATATTATAGAGGGTTTGCGACCAACAGCATTTATACCGGTCACGTCCCATCTGTCGGCGGCACCATGGAGGAACCGGCCAGTTTCTATACGGAGCCGGCAACCCATGTGTCTGGAGTTACTTTCACGGCAGTCGGCAATACAACCATGACCATCAACTGGACTCGGGGCAGTGGCGATGGAGTTATCGTACTTATGAAACAGGGCTCGGCCGTTGATTCCGACCCGGCCGACGGGACATATAATGGGTATCTGGCGGACTCGGCATTCGGTGGCGGCACGCAGATCGGCAGCGGCAATTATGTTTTATATAAAGGGACCGGCACCAGCCTGACGGTTTCCAATCTAACGGCCGGGACAACATATTACCTGACATTCCAGGAGTATAAGGGGACCGTGGATACCGTGGGGTTGGACCAGGGAACCAACTATAAACAATCGCCGGCAATAGGCATCCAGTCAACCCGCGGTGGGGCAGTGGTGGTTCCTACACTTGTTTTGCCGACAGCTGCATCGGTCAGCGGCACCACAGCGACCATCGGCGCGAACATTATTGCTGACGGCGGAGCGGATATTCTGGAGCGCGGAACATGTTGGGCGACTTCAGCCGCACCCTCCTCCAATTGTATTATTGAGAGCGGCAACAACACTACCGGCGCCTTTGTGCAGGCAAGAACCGGATTGACAACCGGTGCGAAGATCTATTATCGCGGGTTTGCGTCCAACAGTGCCGGGACCGGTTACTCATCTGACGGCACTTTCTATACAGAGCCGATAACTCTGGCCTCTGCAGTTAGTTTTTCGAATGTGGGCCAGAAGGAGATGACCGTTAACTGGACGCGGGGAAGCGGCGACGGGGTTATCGTACTGATGAAGCAGGGAACTTGGGTGAATTCTAATCCGGTCGATGGAATATATGCCGGTTATTCAGCAAACA
>MGTA01000160.1:1143-4701 GCA_001799225.1 Deltaproteobacteria bacterium RIFOXYD12_FULL_50_9 | reverse complement strand
AAAGGCTCCGGCACCAGTGTTACGGTTACCGGGTTGGTTTCGAACACCGGCTATTATGTGGCAATTTATGAGCATATGGGGAGTGCCGACAACTCGGGAGGGGACCTGGGAACTAACTATAAATCCACGTGGACAACAGGTAGTAAGACGACCAACCCGCCGGCAGTACCTACCCTTACCACTCCGACAGTAACGACCATCGGTAGCATTACAGCTACTCTGGGTGCTGATGTTACGGATAGCGGTGAGAGCCCGATAACTGCTCGTGGCACGGTATGGGGAACCTCTACAAACCCGACCGCTAATGTGTTGGCGGAGGAGTGGACTGCAACAGGCACCTTTAGTCAGGCAAGAACAGGACTACCGGCCGGTACGAAGATTTATTATCGCGGTTTTGCGGTCAGCAGTATCGGGACCGGTTACTCCCCGAACGGCAGTTTTTATACGGAGCCGGCAACCCAGGCTTCTGCCGTCAGCTTCCGGGACATTGAGCAAAAGACCATGACGGTGCAATGGACGCGCGGTGACGGCGATGGAGTCATAGTATTTATGAGAGAAGCCGACTCGGTGGATTCTGCTCCGGTCGACGGGACCTATACTGCTTATTCGGCGAACTCGACTTTCGGCAGCGGCACTCAGATCGGCATTAACAATAATTATGTGATCTACAAAGGTGTTGGTACCAGCGTGACCGTTACCGGACTGAATGTCGGCACAACATATTATGTGGCGGTTTATGAGTATAAGGGGGCTGTGGATACCTTGGGTGATGCCCAGGGGGCTAAATATAAACTTACAGCGGCAACAGGCAATTATACGACCAGTCCGCCTTTGCCTCCTGTACTTTCATCTCCGACAGCAACGCCAATCAACAGTACCTCAGCAACCCTTGGCGCGAATGTTACGGATGATGGCGGGGCAGCAATTACTGCCCGTGGCACAGTTTGGGGGACGTCATCATTCCCGACTGAAAATAGCTTGGCAGAAGGTGCGACCACCACAGGGCTCTTCAGCCATGTGAGAACCGGATTGCTGGTCGGCGCCAAGATTTACTATCGCGGTTACGCGACCAACATTGCGGGTACTGAGTATTCCGCCACAGGCAGTTTCTATACCGAGCCGGCCAGCCAGGCATCAGTTGTGAGCTTCCCGGCAGTGGGCAAAACAGACATGACGGTTAACTGGACACGGGGCACCGGCACCGGTGTAATCGTGTTGTTGAAGCAGGGGGCGGCGGTGGATTCCGATCCGGTCGACGGGACATATACAAATTATTCGGCGAATACGGTATTTGGCAGCGGCACCCTGATCGGTACCGGCAATTATGTAATATACAAAGGGACCGGCACCAGCGTGACGGTTACCGGACTGATTTCTGCTACAACATATCATGTGGCTGTCTTTGAATATAATGGGACAGGTGACACCTTGGGCGTTGACCAGGGAATAAACTACTTGTCGCCGCCGGCAGCCGGCAGTCAGACGACCAACTCCATTCCTATTCTTACATCTCCGACAGCGACGGCCATCGGTATGTTGACAGCAACCCTCGGAGCAAATATCACGTCTGATGGAGGAGGGGCTATTACCGAACGTGGTACGATTTGGGGGACTGCAGCCAACCCGACCGTTAATCGTCACGCAGAAGGTGGTACCGCAACAGGGGTATTTAGTCATGATGTGTCCGGACCTGGACTGCCGGCCGGTACTAAAATTTACTATCGTGGTTATGCGATTAACAACGTCGGGACCGGGTACTCTCCTGATGGTACTTTTTATACGGAGCCATCTGCTCAAGCTTCCGTGTTGAGCTTCTCATCGGTCGGCCCAACAACCATGACCGTGAGTTGGTCGCGCGGCAACGGCGACGGAGTCATCGTATTAATGAGGGTGAGTTCGGCGGTGAATTCCGACCCGGTAGACGGAACCTATGCAGATTATACTGCGAGCTCGGTATTCGGCAGCGGGACAAAGATCGGTGCTAACTATAATTATGTGATCTACAAAGGAACCGGCACCAGTGTAGCCGTGACCGGACTGACTGCCGGAAGAACGTACTATGTGAAAGTTTATGAGTATAAGGGTACTCTTAATACTTTGGACGCGGACCAGGGGACAAACTACAAATCTTCACCGATTTCAGGCAACCGTGCGACCACCTCGGGGCTTCCTACCGTTATCTCGCCAACCGCAACGGCAATCGGCAGCACCACAGCGACCCTGGGGGCGAATATAACGGGCGATGGTTCGTTGCCACTCAACTGGCGCGTCACGGTATGGGGAACCTCGCTCAACCCGACCGGTAATCCCGTTGCCGATGCCAGTCCTCCCTTAGGGGTTTTCAGCCATGCGAGAACAGGATTGCCGGCCGGTACGAAGATTTTCTATCGCGGGTATGCGACAAACAGCGCTACGACAGGGTACTCCCCTGATGGTAGTTTCTATACGGAGCCGTCTCTGCAGGCATCCGCGGTTAACTTAGGGGCTGGCGAAACGTCTATGAGTCTGAGTTGGACACGGGGCAATGGCAATGGAGTTATCGTGTTGATCAGGCAAGGGGGTGCAGTTGATTCCGCCCCGGTCGACGGGATATATTCAGGTTATTCGGCGAGTTCGGCTTTCGGCGGCGGTACCACGATCGGTTATGATAATTATGTTGTATATAAAGGGACTGACAACAACGTGACTGTTACCGGGTTGGCAGCCGGCACCACATATCACGTGGCGATCTATGAGTTTGCCGGGACCGTTGACACGTCCGGCGTAGACCAGGGAACCAACTACAAGCCATCTCCGGCAACCGGCAGCCAGACAACCAATACCCCTCTGCCCACCCCGACTATTGGTGTCGGAAATGTCTTTGAATTCATGGTGGACATGCAGGAATGGCAAGGTCAAGGTTATAGTATGCTTGAAAGAAGCAACTACTTCGTGCCTGCCGGGTCAAATCGGCTGCTCATGGTTGTTCTTCATTACGAGGCCATGAATCCTGCTGACAGCATTTTTATTGATGCCAGGTATGGGAACCAGCCACTTCATGAGGTGCAGCGGATTGATAGCTTATCTTCCCGGGTGTATGTGGGGTATCTGAATGAGTCCGAGATCGCGTTTGCCGAGACCCAGAATCAGACTCTGAACGTATTTGTGGGTGGGTATGTCTGGGGTGCGGTGTTGACAGCCGGTTCCTTTACCAATGTCAACCAAGGTGTGCCGATCAACGACTCGAAACAGTCGGCCAGCGATGATCCTCAATCAGCTTTCCCCTTTGCGGGGCGACCGGATTTGGGGGAGATGCTCACTGTAATGAATGGTGGTCGGGCTCTCGTTTTCGGAACATATTCGAATACATCATTAGACAACTTTACAACCGTGGAGCTGCCACCTTTCTTCATGGGACAGTATGAACTGCACCCGGCGATGTTCAGCGGTGGCGGGGCTGGTTTTACATCGGGCAGCGGTTACTATGAGATCACCAGCAATGGCAACACAAACGGCCCCATCATGCTTAACTCGCCGCAACGTTATGGGGTGGTGGCCATCTCTTTACAGCCTTAACCT
>MGTA01000160.1:0-1135 GCA_001799225.1 Deltaproteobacteria bacterium RIFOXYD12_FULL_50_9 | reverse complement strand
TTGCCGGCCTTTCTGCGTTGCGCTGATTACTTTGACCAGCTATTAATGCTCGAGCTTGAGTCCCCAGCCTTCAAACATGAAGAGGATCGAGAAGCCGAACCAGAGGGTATAGATAACATAACCGACCAGGGAGATGACCACTGTTCCCCATTTCTCGGCAATCGGCACAGCCGGGATGCCGTAGTAGTTGTAGGCCGGTTCCAGGGCTTTGGTCATGGCGTTATTGAAGAGAGCTGCTTCCTTGAACTTGCTCTGCGAGTTCAAATCTTTGACTGCTGCCTTGGCGGCAGTATAGATGTCGTATAATGCCTGTTTTTCCTGGTAGCCGTATTTCTCTGCCACTGCCTTGCCTTCGTTTTTGTACATAGCATCGGCATCGGCCAGCATATTGGCCAAAATCGCACCCATGTCGCCGGTGATCTTGACCTTTTCGCCTTCAACTGTTGCCGTGGCCTTGGCAGCTTCAAATATTTTGATCAGCCGTTCAGCCTGCTCACCATTGGCCTTTACGGAAAAAGATATCTGTTGGCCGTTAAAGGCCTCGGCCTTTTTCTGGACAACCGGAACAAAGTAGGCGGATTTCTTGGAGATCGTGTTGTAGAGGTTATCCATGTAATCGAGGATGTTTTTTCCTTCGAAAACCGGGGACATAATAATGATAAATACTACCCAGAAGCCGGCAAACATTGCCGCACCCATACCGAACTCTTTTTTATGAGCAATCATGCGCGTGCCTCCTTATGCATGTGACGAAGCTGAACCTTCGCCCTTAAGTGTTTTGATGTTAGAGAAAAATACATACATAACCCAGATGGCAAATATTGAGATGACCGGGAAGAAGAGCCAGACGCCGACACTTTCGAGGAGCTTGCCGGTAGCGTCCGAGATTCCGAGATAGCCCAGCTTAGCCAGCTTGGAGGGCAGGGCGAAGACCCGATTGATAAAGCCGGCGGAGACTGCCACCGCATAAAATCCGCAGATGGTCTGGCCGGAAACTACCTTGGTGACCAGGGAGCCCAGCTGGATGCCGATCAGCGAACCGAGCAGCATGCCCATAGCCAGGGTGTAGAAGATGAATCCGTAGATGGCGTACTGACCAAGACCGGCATAACCGGCGGTAAAGATGATCTGGAAG
>MGTA01000159.1:6269-8343 GCA_001799225.1 Deltaproteobacteria bacterium RIFOXYD12_FULL_50_9 | reverse complement strand
CGGTGAGTTCTTCCAGATAGGGGGCAAAAAACAGGTTGACGGCATCCCAGCCGATGGCACCGGCAAAATGGCTCTGGAGGGCGGCAGCGAATTTCACCATATGGGCGAGCAGCACCTCGGGATGCTTGGCCGGCCTGGCCATGGATAGGGCATGCGGCAGGTTAAGGCCGAATTTTTTAATATATTCAAGCGACTGTCCGGAGCAGTACGGCCGATCGATAAACCCTAAGTCATGGAGATGGAGGTCGCCCTTCAGATGGGCGTCGGCTACATCAGCCGAGAAGACATGCAACAGGGCGTACTCTTTTTTAATCCCTTCCGACAAGGTCAGGTTGGTGGCTTCCGGACCGTGCGGCACATTGGCGTTTTCCTTGTTGGGATGAACCAGCAACTGATCGACATCGTAGAGCGGCACCCCGAGACGGGTATGCATGCGCCTGGCCTCTTCCAACCCTTTTTCCAGCAGCTTGGCATTGACCAGTTCACGGATGAGCGGACCGGTTAATGTTTTGACCGCGCCGCTCAAGATGGTCTCTTCCACCTCAAGGCTGATCGTCTCGGCGGTGTCCTGATCAATGAAGGTCTCCCGCAGTAGGGCGTCGACGATCCGCTGGCGGTTCCAGCCGGTGATATCCTCTTCGGAGGTCCGGACAAACAGGGCGATATCAGTGGCGTCGTTCCTGGTTACCGGGGCAGCGCCCTCTTCTCTGATCTTGGCGGTCAACGGCATGACTACTCCCATCTTTTTCCCCCTTGTGCAAATGAAAAATAGTGACGATCGACACCTGTGCAGTAAAAGCGATATGTAGCGTATAGCCTACGTATTAATACACCATATGTGGTGGTGTCAAGGAGAAAAGAAAAAATTTCAAGGGGAGTTTCGGGCTTATGCTATGCCAGGCTGAGGATGGTGTCCTTTTTCCAGTTCCGGTCGTCGGGCTGGGGATAGTCGACGATATAGTGGAGACCGCGCGATTCCCGGCGGGCCAGGGCACAGCGGACGATGAGATCGGCGACCTGTCCCAGGTTGCGGAGTTCGACCAGATCCGGAGTGAGCAGGAACTCATGGTAATACTGGTCGATATCGTGGAGGATCGGTACCAGGCGCTTCTGCACCATGGTCAGACGCTTGGCTGTCCGGACGATCCCCACGTAGTTCCACATCAGCCGGCGGATCTGGTCCCAGGTATGAGTGATCAGCACGCCCTCCTCAATCTTGCCGGCATTGCCGTAGTGCCAATCCGGCACGGCATGCTGATGGAGAGTCGCCAGTTCCGGCCAGTCGGTTTCGCACTGTAAAAAGGCCTGGTGGGCAAAGACCACGGCTTCGAGCAGGGAGTTGCTGGCCAATCGGTTGCCGCCGTGCAACCCGGTGCAGGCGGTCTCGCCAAAGGCGTAGAGGTTTTCGATGCTGGTGCGGGCCATGGTGTCGGTCATCACCCCACCGCACATATAATGGGCCGCCGGCACCACCGGGATCGGTTCGCTGGTCATATCGATACCGTAGGAGAGGCAGGTCCGGTAGATATTCGGAAAGCGGGCCTTGATGAATTTTGCCGGTTTGTGGGTGATATCGAGATAGACACAGTCGTCGCCGGAGGCCTTCATCTCGGCGTCGATGGCGCGCGCCACCATGTCGCGGGTGGCCAGATCGCCACGCTGGTCATATTTTTCCATGAAGGCCCGGCCTTTTTCATCGATCAGGCGGGCGCCTTCACCGCGCACCGCCTCGGAGATCAGAAAATTCTTGGCCCTGGGGTGATAGAGACAGGTGGGATGAAACTGGACGAATTCGAGATTGCCGACATTGGCGCCGGCCCGATAGGCCATGGCAATGCCGTCGCCGGTCGCGATATCCGGATTGGTGGTATAGAGGTAGACTTTGCCGGCCCCGCCGGTGCACAGTAGGGTGGCCCTGGCCTGCCAGGCGGTTATTTTTCCGTGCGGATCAAGGACATAGGCGCCAAGACAGCGGTCGGTGAAAGGCGGTCTGACCTCTATATCGGCAGTAGCCCTGGAACCGATCAGCAGATCCACCGCCACATGATTTTCGAGGATGGTGATGCGCGGATTA
>MGTA01000159.1:1282-6223 GCA_001799225.1 Deltaproteobacteria bacterium RIFOXYD12_FULL_50_9 | reverse complement strand
GCGGATCCCGTACTCCATGAGCTCCTTAATCCGGGCCGGGCCGTTCTCGACGACCAGGCGGACCACGTCTTCATGGCAGAGACCGGCGCCGGAGACCAGGGTGTCCTTGATGTGCAGGTCAAAGGAGTCTTCGCCGGAGAGCACGGCAGCGATCCCGCCCTGGGCCAGGTTGGTGGCGGAGTCCTTTTTGGCCTTTTTGGTGATCAGGGTGACAGTGCCGAGCCGGGCGGCCTTGAGGGCAAAAGAGAGCCCGGAAATACCGCTGCCGATGATCAAAAAATCCGTGATAGCCATTCGTCTGCTCCTCTCGTGCTGACTCTTTGCCAAACTGCCTGCTTGACGTCCCGCTCAGATTTCAGTAAAGCTGGTGGCATAGGTGTGCCTTATAAGTCCCAAAAACCCGATTTTCCCTTCAGGCACTACATATACTGTACTTAAGCAATTTTCGCCATTTCCTCTTTTTTTGACCACGAGACTATGACCACTCTTAAACTTGTTATCTTCGATTGCGATGGCGTGATGTTCGATTCCAAAGAGGCGAATCGCTACTACTACAACGACCTGCTGGCCCATTTCGGCCATCAGCCCATGTCTGAGGACGATCTCGAATTCGTCCATATCAACCATGTCATGGGATCGATCAGCCATATCTTCAGGCACTACCAGGATGACATGGCCGCAGTTGACAGCTTTCGCAAGAGCCTCGATTATGTTCCCTATCTGCAATACATGCACATGGAACCTGATCTGAAGGAGTTCTTGCAGTTTCTCCAGGCCAATGGCTACCAGACCGCGATCAGCACCAACCGGACAACCACCATGCCGATCATTCTCGAGATGTTCGGCCTCAAATCATTTTTCGATATGGTGGTGACCGCCCTTGACGTTACGCAGCCCAAACCTCATCCCGAGGCCTTGCACAAAATTCTCGAAAGATTCCAGGTCGCGGCCACCGAGTGTATCTATATCGGCGACTCGGAGATCGACCGCGAACATACCGCCGCTCTCGGCATGCGGCTGATCGCTTTTAAGAATAATGAGCTGGCCGCCGAGTACCATGTCCGGTCTTTCCGGGAGATTAGCGAGTTGCCGATCTTTGCTGCAGGGGGCTAATGGGGTGTATCTTCCTGTAATATCTCCCGGACCATTTCCGCCACCAGCGGATCAGGATCATCAACGAGCGGGACAAGATACTCTTTAGCAGCCGGTGTAGCGATTATTGCCAGGAGGTTGGCGGCATCGCCCCGGATATATGAGGCGCTGTCACTTAACAGGGGAACCAGCGAAGGGATGGCGAGCGGTACCTCTTCAGGCCGGCAGACGACCAGCTCCTCAAACAGAATCGTCATGCCCATCCGCACCACCAGCCGTTCATCGCGCAGCAGGGCGCCGGTCATGGCATAGAGCGATGGATCGTGCCTGAACATGGCGACAATGTTTTCGACATGGCCCATTTCGATAAAATCGCCGATTACCTTGTGCAATTTCTGCTCGCTGACTTCGTTCATGATTGGTGAGCTTACGTTATTTTTCGGGCCTGAGCAAGTGGGTTTGGAGGCTGTGGACTTCTTTTGACAAATCTCTGGGAATTTAAAAATGAGCTTAACACGGTCGGACAATTGAAGTCGGTTGATCTTCGACGGCCACCTGCTTGACGAGAAAAATATTGGTGTTTTTACTTCACTCGAAAACGGAAATCATGATTTTTATACGATAAAACAATGAGTTGTTACTTGTCACAGAAAAACGAAAACCCAAACAGACTTTGATCGGCAAGGAGGAGTGACTGCTATTAGAGACGACGATCTTTAGCCCCGAAAATCCGACCGGGTTGTTCGGGGCTTTTTGTAGGGATGCCACTTGCGGGTATCCTGAAAAAGGATTTCTTATGACTAAAAACTCACAGCCTTCTTCCCCTGCTGTATCAGCAATTAACAGTTTGCTGTTGTTGTTGGATCTTCTGAAAATTACCTTAAGAGCTATGGAGATTTTACCTTTGGATTTTGATGGTTACGACGATTCAATGCAGATTGATAAGGCAAGGATACGCGATGAAGAAAGAAAAAAATCGAATTGGCCTGGGTCGGCAAGGAGTAGCTATGACTGTGCCGACGCTTTTCAACATAAAAAATATATCCATCCCGGTTTTTTGGTTCTAACTACTTTTCTTGAGCCAGCCACCAACACACATTAGGAGATTGATTTTGAGCGCAACACGGGTTGAAGAACTAATAGAAGAGTTTGACTGGTTTGACGGTGTCTACAAGCGTGATGAAATGGAAGAGGCTCTTGCCCTCCAGGAAGTGATTACTCCTCGTCTGATCGATATTCTTGAAACGATTGCCGATAATCCTGAGCAGTATGCCCGGAAAGAACACTATGCCAATACCTATGCCGTAGCCCTGCTCGCTCATTTTCAAGAGCCGGCGGCCCATCTGCCAATCATTCGCGCCTTCTGCATTCCGGCTTCCCAGAGTGATGAAATCTGGGGCGACATGGAAACTGAAACCCTGCCAGCCCTGCTTGTTCAGACCTGCAACGGCCGGCTCGACACTATCAAAAACCTGATACTCGACAAAGATGCTCCACCGTATGTTCGCGGCTCTGCCGTCGAGGCCATGACCTTCGCAGTGGTGAAAGGAATAGCCGGACGAGAAGAAGTTATCACTTTTCTCTCCGGCCTGTTCACCGGTACAGAGGCTGAGTCTGATTCGGATTATTGGAGCAATATCGTCTGTGCAATCAGCGATCTCCATCCGGCTGAGGCCATGCCGGTTATCCTCAAAGCCTTCGAGGATGGGCTGATAGATCCCGGCTATGTTGGACTGCATAATGTCGAACAGGATTTGGCCCGCGACCAGGAGGTGGTGCTTGCCGAGTTGCAAGCCAGAGTGGAGCACAGGGTTCCCCCGGATGTTCACGGCTACCTGTCCTGGTTTGCCAGTTTCAAGGGAAACGAGAACGTTGCGACACTGCCACCGCCAATCAACTGCGCCCTTAAATCGCAGCAGAACAAGAAAAACAAAAACCGCGTCAAAACTAAGCTGGCGAAAAAGTCTCGAAAGAAAAACCGGCGGTGATAAGGAGCTGTCCATAATGCTCCTTCCAGGATATTCTCAAAATATCCTTGTCATAACAGACAGAAGATTGTAATTTCGATGTCTGATTCTGCTTGCGCCGAATTTGTTTCTATAATCAATTGCAGAGGCACCCCCGGAAGCTTGCCTGAATAAATGATTACCGACTATCAAAGCAAATTCATAGCTTACGAGCTGACCCGGCGCTGTCCTTCCGACAGTGTGGAGAAGTTTGCCGCCGCCCTGGTTGATGCCCAAGTCGATCTCAACCCCCATCAGGTTGATGCCGCCCTTTTTGCCTTTACCTCGCCGCTTTCAACCGGGGCCTTGCTGGCCGACGAAGTTGGTCTCGGCAAGACCATTGAGGCCGGGCTGGTGCTCTCCCAGAAATGGGCGGAACGGCAGCGCCGCATTCTGATTATCACCCCGTCCAATCTGCGCAAGCAGTGGTATCAGGAACTAACCGAGAAGTTCTTTCTGCCTTGTCGTCTTCTGGAATCAAAGTCGTACAACGCCGCCATCAAGCAAGGTCACTTTCGCCCCTTTGAGGTGGATGAGATTGTCATCTGTTCTTATCAGTTCGCCCGCAATAAGGCGGGTGATGTGCATGCCATTCCCTGGGATCTGGTGGTAATCGACGAGGCCCATCGGCTGCGCAACGTTTACAAGCCGTCCAACGTCATCGCCAATACCCTGAAGCTGGCCCTGGCCGGGAAAGATAAGCTGCTACTCACCGCCACGCCCTTGCAAAACTCTCTGCTGGAACTGTTCGGCCTGGTCAGTTTCATTGACGAGCATACCTTCGGCGACCTGAAGAGTTTCCGCGAGCAGTATGCCAATCTCAGCCAGGAGCAGGTCTTCAACACCCTGAAGGCCCGGCTGCGGCCGGTCTGCCATCGCACCCTGCGCCGCCAGGTGTTGCCCTACATCAAGTACACCAAACGGTTGCCGCTGGTCCAGGAGTTCACCCCGGAGGAAAGCGAAGACCGCCTCTACCACCTGGTTTCCGAGTACCTGCAACGGGACAACCTGCAAGCCCTGCCGCCCAGCCAGCGTACCTTGATGACTCTGGTGCTCAGAAAGCTCCTGGCCTCGTCATCCTTCGCCATCGCCGGGGCGCTGACTTCCATCTCCAACCGGCTCAAGGCCAAGCTGCGGCGGCAAAATGGATTGCCTTCGCTGACCGATGAGCTGGATGAGGATTACGAAGCCCTGGACGAAACCGCCGAAGAGTGGGCCGATGACGAACCCGGCGAACAGCTGTCCGAGGAGGATCGCATCGTTTTGGCCCAGGAGATTGGTGATCTCGACGCCTTTACCGAGTTGGCCCTGTCCATCGATCATAATGCCAAGGGGCGCTCCCTGCTGACCGCCCTGGAGGTGGCCTTTGCCAAGGCGGTGCAAGCCGGAGCAGCCCAGAAAGCCATCATCTTCACCGAATCGCGGCGTACCCAAGACTACCTTTTGCGCCTCTTGGCCGACAGCCAGTTTTCCAAGGGCATTGTCCTCTTTAACGGCTCAAACACCGACGAGCGTTCCAAGCGGATCTATGGGGCCTGGCTGGAACGCCATCTAGGTTCCGACCGGGTGACCGGTTCCCGCACTGCCGATATGCGTTCGGCCCTGGTGGATTACTTCCGGGAAGAGGGGCGGATCATGATCGCCACCGAGGCCGGGGCGGAGGGGATCAACCTGCAGTTCTGTTCGCTGGTGGTGAACTACGATCTGCCCTGGAATCCGCAACGCATCGAGCAGCGCATAGGTCGTTGCCACCGTTACGGCCAGCAATATGATGTGGTGGTGGTTAATTTCCTCAACCGCAACAACGCCGCCGACCTCCGGGTTTTTGAGCTCCTCTCCGAAA
>MGTA01000159.1:0-1129 GCA_001799225.1 Deltaproteobacteria bacterium RIFOXYD12_FULL_50_9 | reverse complement strand
CTTCGACGACGAGGTTCGGGAGAAGCTCAAGGTCACCAACGCCGATTCTCGGGCCTACCTCAATCGCTATGAACAGTTGCTGATGCAGATGAGTCGGCACGAACTGGCCGGACAGGCCGAGTTTCTCAACGACTCATCTTTTCGGCTCAACTCCCAGCCCTTCCCGAACCTGGCCGGGCAAATTCCCTTGGGCCTCTACGAACTGCCCCGCCGCACCGGGGAGGCGCACCTTTACCGATTAAACCACCCCCTGGCCGTATCGTTGCTGGCTCGGGCCAAAGGCCGAGAACTGTCACCAGCTGAAATCCGTTTTGATTACGGCCAGCATGACGGCAAGATTTCCGCCCTCGAATCCTTTATCGGCGAATCCGGATGGCTGGTGGCCTCAGTCCTTACCATCGAAGCCCTTGACCATGCGGAAGATTATCTAATCCTGGCCGCCGCCACCGACCAAGGGCAAATGCTGGATGAGGAAGCCGCCAAGCGGCTTCTCAGTCTCCCGGCGGCAGTCAGTGGCGCAGCAACCGAGCTTGCTGGTCTTGAGTCCCTGGATGGTTACACCCGACAACGGCAGGCCGTCATTCAAAAGGAGGTCTCCGAACGTAACGCCCATTTCTTCGAGGCCGAGGCCGACAAGCTTGATGGCTGGGCCGATGACTTGAAGGTTGGCCTGGAGCGCGAGATCAAGGAACTTGACCGGCAAATTAAGGAGGCCAGGCGTGCCGCCACCTTGGCGCTTACGCTGGAGGAGAAACTCGCCGGGCAGAAGCAGATCAAGGCCCTGGAATCCCAGCGCAACCAGAAGCGGCGGACCCTTTTCGATGCCCAGGATGAGGTTGACCGGCAACGGGAAGAATTGATTGCCCAGATTGAAGGGAAGCTGCAACAGCGGACGAAGCTGGAGCGGCTATTTGCGATTCGGTGGAGGCTGCTGGACACTGCACAAGTTGATGAGTAAGTCGGTAGCATCTTCAATAGTGGCTATTGACACCAACGGACTCTATGTAAAGATCCGGATTCTTTTGCTTCGCTGCGTTTAATTTTTTGGTAGCGTTGTCAATAGGAGACCTGCAGTAATGCGCTCCATTTCGCCGCCGGTGTACAATTTTATGCATCAAACCCATTGTAG
>MGTA01000158.1:3388-8484 GCA_001799225.1 Deltaproteobacteria bacterium RIFOXYD12_FULL_50_9 | reverse complement strand
GACTGGTGCTGAGCTTGTTTGCCCAGTTGAGATGATCGATCTCCCGTTGCGCCAGAATCCCGTCCAGCTGATTGCCGGATATAACCTGTTTGGCATCAGCCGTGATCTGACGCACCCCGAAAAAGGTGATGAGACCGGAGATGGTCAGTAGCACTAAAATTGTTGTAAAGCCAAACGCGATCTTTTTACCGATGGTCAATTGTTTCCAGTTCATCTGCTTCTCCATGGTAATCTTTGGGATGCGATGATGCAGCAAGTGGTCAAGAGCTATTTTTTACTGATTGAGAATATAGCGTTAAGTTTCAATTCGGTCAGGAGCTGAAAAATCGGTTCTGAGGCATTGACGATGCTGATCGTCCCGCCATTAATCCCCAGATTTTTATAGAAGAGCAGCAGCTTGCCGATGCCGGAGCTGCCAATATGGCCGACCTGGGCCAGATCAATTACCAACTCTTTTACCGCAGTTATCGATAATTGTTTGAAGTGGCTTTTTAAAATTTCCGCCCCGCGCTCATCGATGTCGCCCAATACTTCAAATCGCGTCCGCGATCCCATCTGTGACACCTTGATCTCCATGTAAATCTCCTTTGTTAAAGGGTGGTTCAATAGCATTGAATGATGAAGTCTCATCAGTATCATAAAAAAATAAAAAAATGAACAAAAAAACAGGTTTTATTATTTATTAGGCTTTATTAATATTCCGTAATAGAGAAGCCAGGAATTGACTATGGCTTAACTGTTCTTTCTCACGTTCGAAAGAGTGCTTTTTGAAAGTGATGACAATGCGTCTCCCTCCGTCTTTCCAACGCACCCAATCGGCAAAATGGCGGATAATAAAAAGTCCGCGGCCGGATGGCCGGACGAGATTGTGTACCGCCGTTGGATCCTTATGACGCTCATAATTGAACCCTCGGCCTTCATCAATCACCTCAACGCTGAAATCATTGCCAAAACGCCAACGAACCTTGATTTTTTTCCGCGCATCCTTGTTGTTGCCATGTTTCCAGGCGTTGACCATGGCTTCGGAGAGCACCATGTGCAACCCCTGGTCGGCAACAGTATAGTTATGAGCAACCAGAGCCTGTTGCATGGTTTGGTAAGTGTCGGCCACCAGCTGATCGAAAGTTTCTTCAGAAGGATGTAAGGTAGCTTCATAATCATAGATCTGCTGTTCAATCTCAATACCAACGATAGTTATATCATCAATAGATGTGTTGGTGGTAAAAGGGATTACCGTTTCGGCCGACTCTTGGCCCAGGGCGGCAAGGACGTTAAGAATAAGCTCTGAGATCGGCATTCCTGGCTTCTCGCTGGCGAATGCTTGGAAAATATCCTTTAATTCTTCAACGGTGAGGCTCTTATTGTTGTGCTGCAGGGCAATATCAAGCAGGCCGTCCGTAAAGAAGACCAGCCGATCTCCGGGTTTAAGAGTGATGCTGCCCGCAGCATAGGAAATTCCGGCAATAACCGCCAAAGGTAGATTGACGCCGACGCTCCCCGGGTCCGGCAGGGAGATTACAGAGTCATCTCTGATCAGCAGAAAAGCAGGGTGCCCGGCTGAGACGTAATTTAATTGCAGGGTTTCATGCTCAAGCTCGGCTGTTATTGCCGTCACGAAATCGTCAGCTTGAAAAAGAGTGGATTGCAGAACAGCACTGTTCAGAGATGTGATGGTTGTTTCAAGGAGTTCGTCTTTTTTGGCATTAATAATAGCATTATGAAGCATATCAGTAACAATGCTGCGCATAACACAGTTTACAGCGTGACCGGATTGATCCTTGACACTGATAATCGTGCGTGGCCGTTTATTTGAACGACTAATTCCAAGATTTTTGATGAGTACATGATCTCCGCCCTCGGCATGACTGGGCATGGGAAACACGGTGGCATGCAGGGCAAGAGAGTCGTTGAGATCAGTGATCCGCGGGGGGATGGCATTGATCAGGTCGAGAATCCCACGGGCCAGGTGGATATCAATGGTCTGCTGCCTGAGCAGTTCTTTAATGTCAGTAATATCGAGCAGGCTCTGGATAAAATATGCCTTGTTATTAGAGCTGACCGTGGCAAAAGATCGACGGACATGAATCATTTCATTGCTTACAGTCGTCAGGATACAATCATCCTGGCCGCGGTCCACGTGGTAATTGCTTGGGTCAAGGCTGCTCAGCGCCGACTTCTCCTGGAGAAATGAGTGATAGCGTTGACCGGCCAGGGTTTTAGCCGAGGCGCCGATCATTTTTGCTGCAAATGGGTTGACGTCGACGATCTCATCGGTTTCAGGATCGGTTACCACGACCCCGGTCTGGATGGTGGCCAGCAGGGTCGAGAGGTATTGTTCATGTTCCTTCAGTTTCCGTTCTGTTTGCTTGCGGGAGGTTATGTCGCGCAGAATCATGAGGGTTGAGACGGTTCCCTCCTGATTCTGCAGGGGAGTTGAAACCAGGTCATAGGTTTTAGCGTTGACCGGCGAGGTCCATTCCCACTGGATGGTAGCCTCTTCGGTCAAGGTTTGCCGGTCCTGGCCGGCTGCAGCAAGGTTCGGCAGATGAATGCCGACAAAGTATTCCGGAATTTTCATACCGATACCAGAGCCGAACTCTTTTTCCAGCACCGGATTGACGAACTCTATCTTCCGGTCGGCATTCCGGATGCAGACCCCATCAGGAATGGTATTAAAGAGATTGGTCAGCTTGTCGCGTTCGATCTGCAGAGCATCTTGGGCGATCTTGCGTTCCAGGATCTCTTTTTCCAGGGAAACCATGGTTAAAATGAGCTTGTCGGTCCGCTCTTCGACAATTTTTTCCAGATCTTCCTGCATCTTTTTCAGAGATGTCTCGGCCGTTGTTCGTTCGGTTATCTCTTTGGCCAATAGCTCGTTGATCCGTGTCCGTTCCAAAATCTGCTCTTCCAATTCATGGTAGCTGATTTTCTGCCTGGCGATCATGATATTAAAACTCTCCGCCAATCTGCTGATTTCATCATGGCCTTTGCTGAGATAGAGGGGTAATTCCCCTTCTGATTCCTGCAGATGGGCTGCTATAGTGATCAGCCGGCGGCCGACCAGGTGCTGAAAAGAAAAATAGATAATAATAAACAGCAGAAAGACGCTTATACCACCCAGCCCTAAGAGGGTATAGAGCTTCTCCCACAGCTGGGAATTGATATTGTCTATGGGGATAGCTATGGTGTTAATTCCGAGAACTTCGTTGAGGCTATAATTGAAGGAGGCCTGCAGGCCGTAACGGTCACGCAGGGCAAGCGGGGCATCAGCAGGGGCACCATGGCAGCGGAGGCAAGTGCTTTTGGCGCGGTCCGGATGCAAAAGAACTAAATATGTTCGACCATTTTGGCTGATCTCACCGCGCCAATCTTTAATCTCCGGATTTTTGTTGAAAAAATCGACAAATTTCGCTTCGGTGGCGGTTGCAAGATTTAAGGGATTTCTAGGATTTATTGAAGCAAATTTGAGTTGATACTCCGGAAATCGTTTTCTGACATCCTCAAAGATGGAACGGGTAATATAGGTAGTTGACATAAGTTCAGGGATAAATGCCTCTTTGGGCAAATAAACATTGAGACTAGGTCTAATCTTTTCAGAAACATAGCGGCGGATGGCCAGATCAAACTCCAAGGACATGCTGGCTTGTTCGCCGACAATTTCAGTGATGTGGTTTTTGGTAATAAAATAGGTCTGATAAAGGAGAAAAGAGCTGAGCAGGAAGAGGACGATCCCGATAAAAAAAACAAACTTCGTACTGATACTATGCATGATGACTCCCAAAGAGATGTAAGGAAAATCATACCCCGGGAAAAATATACGGTTGAACCGCAGTGCCGAATTGTGCCAGGCAGGCTTAACATTGTAGCATGGTCACTGCTAAATGCCTAATATAAATTGCTGATAACCTTGCTTTTTTATTGTGCAGTTCAGGTTGCCGGGCAATATGTGCCGAGGACGATAGTTGAATGCTATAGGCTGGCGATTGTGTTAAAAAATAAAAATTTTGTTAGTGATTGACAGAGCAAAACAGAATATGATGCAATAGAATATCTTCACAATACTTTTGAGTGTGAGTTTTCCTCCTTCGGATGTTGCGGTCAGGAGAGTCTTACCTTTTCATCACGGTATTACATGTTGTTAACGGAACTTGCCTTAAAAAACGGCGCTGGAGGTAGTGACATGGAAAGAGGCATGGAGAGTCGCTCAGAAGAACGCTTGGAAAAAAACGACAATATGACCAATCGCAGGGCGCACCAGCGCTTCAAGGCAACCACCGGTGTCTTTGCGGTCAATGCTAAATTTGGCCAGATTATCGACATAAGTAAGGGGGGATTGTCGTTTCGTTATGTAGAAAGACAGGGGTGGCCCAAGGAACTTTTTGAAATGGGTGTACTTTATGGTGATGACGACTTCTGCCTGGACAACCTGCCTATCAAAACTATTTCAGACTGTATCATCGCCAATGGCCTTAGTTCCTATTCGACCATCATCAGGCGTTGCGGCGTTCAGTTCGGCGAACTCACTGCAAAACAGGTCAGAGATCTTGAGTATTTTATCTGGGCAAACAGCAACGGTGAATCTGGTCAGGCCTAACAAGCAATGAAGTGTGAAATAAAATTTTCCGCTTCCGTGATCGGGATTTTGCGCGGAGTTGATGCCGGTTTTTTTTCTGAGATCATGGATGTGGCGTTCGCCGCCGGCCTGGTTGCTCTGGAAGTGACCCTTAACACCAGGGAGGCCGAACGGATTGTCTCACAAAACCGCCAAAAAGTTCCTGCCGGCAGATATCTGGGCATGGGAACGGTATGCAATCTTGAAGAAGCAAGACGGGCAGTGGCGAGCGGCGCCATGTTTTTGGTCACTCCGAATCTCGATCTCCGGGTCATCGAATACGCCCGTTCCCAAAAAATACCGATTGTGGCTGGTGCTCTTACCCCTACCGAGGTTTATACAGCCTGGTCAGCCGGCGCTGACATGATCAAGGTTTTCCCCTGCCAGGCAATGGGCGGCCCCCGCTATATCAACGAACTGCGTGGACCATTTGATACCCTGCCCCTGGTTGCAGTTGGCGGCGTTACCCTTGATAACCTGGCTT
>MGTA01000158.1:1556-3380 GCA_001799225.1 Deltaproteobacteria bacterium RIFOXYD12_FULL_50_9 | reverse complement strand
CTGTTCGGCAGGCAGGCATTGCAGGAAAAGGATACTGCCGCTATTGGCCGCAACGTGAAAATATTTATTGATCATTGCCGCCGGACCTGAGATCGTTTACTATTAGGTTCTCGATTGCGTTTGCATACGCTGTAAAATCCAACTCTAACAATCCAAAGAAGAAGACTAATTCAGGAGATGCAGGAATGTACAGACCGGAGATAAAGGTAATTGATTGCACCGTCCGGGACGGCGGCTTGATGAATAAATGGCAGTTTGATGAGGCGTTTGTCGGCGAAGTGTATGAGGCCTTGACCGAGGCCGGCGTCGATTATATGGAGATCGGCTATATCAGTTCGGAAAAATGCTTTTCACGCCAGGAGGTGGGCCCATGGAAGTTTTGTGCGGAAAATGATATTCGACGGATCATCGGTGAACGCGAGAAAAAGATTAAACTGTCAGCCATGGCCGACATCGGTCGGATCGATTATACCGACATTCCCCAGAAAACGGACAGCTCTCTGGACATGATCCGGGTTGCCTGCTATGCCCATCAGGCAGATGCCGCCATAGATCTCGCCCATCACTGCTTGGATAAAGGTTATGAGACAACAATAAATCTTATGGCCGTTTCTACCATAGGATTTCGTGAACTGGATGAGGCACTGAACGACCTTGCCAAAAGCAGCGTGCCGATCATCTATCTGGTTGACAGTTTCGGCGCTTTTTACTCCGAGGACATCGATCTGCTTGCCAAAAAGTATATGCAGAGCCTGCCAGGAAAAACTATCGGCATCCATACCCACAACAACCAGCAGCTCGCCTTTGCCAACACCATTGCCGGGATCATTGCCGGAATCAACTTTCTGGATGCTACTCTTTACGGCATTGGTCGTGGCGCCGGCAACTGTCCTATTGAGCTGCTGATCTCCTTTCTCAAAAACCCGAAATTCAAGGTGCGTCCGTTAATCAAGGCCATTGAGAACCAGATCTTACCCTGGCAGAAGAAGATTGACTGGGGCTACTATGTTCCCTATATGATCAGCGGGGTCATGAATCAGCATCCCCGCACCGCCATGGCCCACATGGAATCGGAAAATAAGGAAAAACTCCTGGATTACTACGATCAGATTACCAGCGCCCTGCCCTGACATAACAAGAAGAATTCAGGATTCAGTAGTCAGAAGAGTTGACTTTCCACCTCTATTCATTCTGGATTCTGTCTCCTGAATTGAATTCCCTTTCATGCTTCGCTGTGCCCTCCAGAGCATGAAAGTTAGTTACAGCGGCGGGGCAATGGTCACCAGAAGCCGCATGGCTGTTTCAGCCTGAGCCCCGTGCGGCTCACTGATCTCTGAGATCAGGATGTCTCCCGGATTGGCCGGCAGTGATGCGCCGTTAGCGACCAGAAATTTGCCGCTCCCTTCCAGAACCAGCATCGTCAGTTGACCTTCCACCTCATGACTGTGTACCGGAAAGGTCTGACCGGCCGGGATATTGAAGTTGATGACTCGAAAATAGGGCGAGTCGTGCACCAAAAATTTTTTAATCGTCTTCTCATCGAATATCCGCGTTGCTCCAAGTTCGAATTTTTTCATTGTTTCTCCTTTATGCCCAGAACCTGCTTTGATTGTTTTGGCAGACTTTTCCCAGTCCTTTTCTCATTGCCTCGCATCGCACAATATGAGAGTATCATACAGTATAATATCAATGCCATCCTTGACCTGAGTCAACTATTGGCGAAGATAACGAAAAAATGGGGGGAAGCAGGCATGGCAGAGCCACGATTAGAGATAGTCGAAGGGGATATCACCACTCTGGCAGTCGACGCAATAATCAATGCCG
>MGTA01000158.1:0-1425 GCA_001799225.1 Deltaproteobacteria bacterium RIFOXYD12_FULL_50_9 | reverse complement strand
TTCAATCCGGCTGCGCGGCGAGCCTACGAACTGGCCCTGAAGGTTACCGTCAGGCAATGACAAGGGTAGGTTCTTGCTGAACCAAGTGAAGTCCCCTATGTCCTTGATTTAAGCTATTGATTTTATGCTTACAAAACAGAAAATTTTTAAACTTGTTTCTGAAGCAGGTAATGCGCCAGCTAAAGCGGCTGGCCAGGAGAAAAAACCATGGAACAGATCATCAATATCCACGTAGAGAAATTGCCGGAAGGAGTCTACCTTGCCACTTCTGATGATGTCCCTGGGCTGGTGGCTCAGGGCCGGACAGTGACCGAGACTATGGAAATTGCTGGTGATGTAGCTCGGAAAATCCTGGAAGCTCAGGCGGAAAGGCTAAAAAATCCGAACTTGCCCTTTATTGGAGATTCTTTCGATTGTGCCTTGGTGGTAGGTGCATAGATGGTCATCTTGCCGCTAACCTTGAGTTCTTAAATCTCTAAAACACGGACGTCCCCTCTGTCTTTCCTATTATTTTTCTTCTTTAAAGTATAACTTTATGATTTTATTATAACTCTCGTTATGTCTATTGTTGGAAAATATTTTGTCTATCTCTGTCTTTGACACAAATAAGGGTTGCCGCATTCTATCCAGGAATGAACTTTGGTATTGTGCTTTCAGAGTTGTAAGCGCTTTTAAACATATCTCAGAATTCGAAATGCAGAACGGCTCAAATAACTCGCTAAAAAATTCAGAAACCTCGGCATTGCCCTTAACGAAAAAAGAGATTTCCATTACCGACGCAATAAGTTTAACATCCTTCCTTTTGATTTGTTCTGCGGCGTCATGCAGAACTTCCCAGAACAATACAGTGTCGGAAGTGTACAAGCTGTCAAAATTATTCTTCAAATATTCTATGTCAGGCTTTTGGTCATGTGTGCCATTTGCAGCTACCAACGAACACGTACTGCTCAAAAATACAAGCATAGTTATTGCTATGATAATACATTTCATTTACCATTACCCCTTGAAAGCTAAACAGTACCTGTTGCCCTGTTTTCGAGGATTCTCCAAACAGCATTGGCTTTTCAGGATCGATAGTTATGCAGCCTGCAGACCCTTGAGTGCGACTACTTGGACCTGGGTGGACTGGTTGAGTCCGTTGGCTGTGTAGGTATTGGTGGTCATTTTGCCGCTAGCCTGAGTTGTTAAATCACTAAAACACGAACGTCCCCTCTAAAAGTCCTAAAAGTCCAGGCTATCTTTTATCATTTTTGCTGATAAATGAATATACCGATTCCTCCCACACTTCATCAGGAAATTCACTATGGGTAACTTTCCTGCGTAGAATATTTTCCTTGTCAAAAACTAGCCCAAGTTTAACAAATTTAAGGCTATAGATGGTTAGTCCTAACTAATTTCAAAGAAAAAATCTAATAATTTCAAGAA
>MGTA01000157.1:8191-8717 GCA_001799225.1 Deltaproteobacteria bacterium RIFOXYD12_FULL_50_9 | reverse complement strand
GACAGTAACGGGTTTACATACAGGGGACTTTCACCCCATAAGATCACGCCCGTGCCGGGCGTACACATACGTGCAGGCTGACGCTATCCGCAAGGCAGCCTGGGCCGGCACCTTTTATCCGGCTTCGCGCCCAGAGCTTAACCTGTTAATCCGCGACCTTACCGAACAGGCTGCCGGGACCGCCGTCAAACTTCCGCCAGACAAAAAGCTTAAAGCACTCATTCTGCCGCACGCCGGCTATATCTATTCCGGCTTGACCGCTGCCCATGCCTCGCGTGCTCTCAAAGGTCTGCAGTTTTCAAAAATAATATTAATAGGCCCGGACCACCGGGTCGGCTTTACAGATGCGGCGGTCAGTGATACAGAAGGCTATGAAACACCTCTCGGAGTCATCCCTTTGCACCGCGATGCCGCAAAATTACGAGCAACTCCCGGTTTCAGGGCCATACCGGCTTCGGACAGCGCCGAGCATTCGCTAGAGGTCATGCTGCCATTTCTGCAGTATTATCTGAAATCATTTTCCCTG
>MGTA01000157.1:5149-8180 GCA_001799225.1 Deltaproteobacteria bacterium RIFOXYD12_FULL_50_9 | reverse complement strand
TCTGGGTAAGAGCCAACCTGCCACGATTACCAAGGCGATCGCCCCTTATATAGATAATGATACCCTGCTGGTAGTCAGCTCGGACCTCTCCCATTATCTTCCTTATGAACAGGCAAAACTCCGGGACCAGCAAACCATCGCCGGCATTTTGAGACTAGATCCCGACCTCCTCAAACAAAATGACAACCGGGCCTGTGGCGCCGGCCCAATCCTGGTAGCGCTGGATCTGGCCCGTACCAGGGGGTGGCAACCGATCCTTATTAAATACAGCAACAGCGGCGACACAGCCGGCGACAAAACCAGAGTTGTCGGTTATAGCGCTATCGCCTTTTACGGAGACCAAACCATGCAAAATCAAAAACAAGCGACCGAGGAATTCACTAAAGAACAGGGCCAGACCCTGCTCATGCTGGCCCGTCAGACTATCAGCACCGAACTCGGCAACAAACCAGGCCAGAGAGAATCAGAGGCTCTGGACGACCGGCTCAAAGACCAAGCGCTAAAAAACAAACGAGGGACATTTGTCACTCTGCACATCAACGGTGAACTGCGCGGCTGCATCGGCAGCCTTGCAGCCCATGAACCCCTTGCTGAAAGCGTCCGGCACAACGCCATCAACGCCGCCTTTCGCGACTCCCGTTTCCGGCCACTTACCAAAGACGAACTTGCCAAAATCGAAATCGAAGTCAGCATCCTTACCGAACCGCAACCGCTCGTCTATTCGAATGCCGCTGATCTCATCGGCAAACTGCGGCCCAATATCGACGGCGTCATACTTCGCAAGGGCTTTGCCAGCGCCACCTTCCTACCCCAGGTCTGGGAACAGCTCCCCCGGCCCGAGGATTTTCTAAGCCACCTGTGCAGCAAAGCAGGGTTGCCTTCCTCCGCCTGGCGAGATACCGCTCTTGAAGTACAGACCTATCAGGTTCAGTACTTTGCCGAAGGAAGATAGAAAAATACTGTTTGTTGTAGTTGCTACCGGCATCTCGTCGGTCGTAACCCAGCTACTGCTTATCCGCGAATTTCTAGCCCTGTTTCAGGGCAACGAATTCGTAATCGCCCTCATCCTGTTTAACTGGTTGCTGCTCGGCGGAACCGGAACCTGGCTGGCAAGACAAGCCGGAAACCGCCGTTTGCCAGGGACCCGGCAGCTTGGCCGCCTCACAGTTGCACTGGCCGGACTGACGCCGCTCCTCTTCTTCAGCGTTCGCGGCCTGCGCGACCTCTTTTTCATCCACGGCACATCCGTGGGATTCTACCAAACTTGGGCCTACACCTTTTGCACCATGGCCCCTTACTGCCTGCTGGTCGGCTTTCTCCTGCCCTACAGCCTTTTCGTCCTTCGAGCCGGACATCCCGGTTATTCCAGCACTTTTGTCTACATGACCGATAATCTGGGCGATGTGCTGGGCGGTGCGCTTTTCTCCTTTGCCCTGGTCTATCTGGTTACACCGCTGCAGGCCGTGCTCATCGCCAACCTGCCGCTTCTCGCTCTCGGCTGGTATCTGTTTCCCAGGGACAGCCGCTGCAAGCCTTCTACCCTGCTCGTCATTTTCGCAGTGTTTATCCTGCTCATGAGCGGTGTTGTTCTGGAACGGCAAACCCTTACCTCCAGCGAAGCCGAACTGGTACATTACCAGGAGTCCCGCTTCGGCCGTATCACGGTATTCAAAAACCAGGGCCAGTACACCCTGTTCAGCAATGGCGCCCCTATCTTAAGCACCCAAAACCAGAGCATTGCCGAGGAGACCATCCATTTTCCCCTTTCACAACTGCAAAAAGCCGAAAACATCCTGCTGATCTCGGCCGTGAGCGGCATGCTTGCCGAGGTCGATAAATACCGACCGGCCCAGGTCGATTACCTGGAACTGGATCCGGCCATGAGCAAGGTGCAATTCTCCTTCGATCTGCTGCAAAAAATCCCGCATCTGACACTAATAAACCAGGACGGCCGCCTGTGGCTCAGCCGCACAAACCGATCATACGACGCGATCATCGTTAACCTCTCGGAACCGGAAACCTTCCAGACCAACCGCTTCTTTACGGACCGTTTTTTTGCCCTGGCCAAAAGCCGTCTGACGCCTGACGGTATCCTCTCTTTTTCCATGGCAGGATTCGACAACTACATTGCCGAGCCCCAGCTCCAGAAACTCTCGATCCTATATAATACGGTCTCCGGACACTTCAAGCATATCCTTTTACTGCCCGGTCAGAACACTGTTTTCCTCTGCAGCGACCAAACACTGGCAACTGACATCCCGGCCCGCCTCCGGAAAAAGGGAATTAAAGCCGACTATATCAACGGCTACTACGAGGGCGATATCACGGACGAACGCATCAAACAATTAAACAACATTCTCATCAAGGCAATGCCTACCAATCAGGACGAAACGCCCCGCCTTATGCGGATCATGTTTGCCCAGTGGTTTGCCAAATTCACCACCTCTCCTGCCTGGTTCGTTACCCTCCTAAGCATAGCGATTGCCCTCTACCTCAGCCGACTACGACGCGAGGAGTTTCTCCTCTTCACCTCCGGCGCCATTATCATGGGTTGCGAAATACTGGTCATTTTCGCTTTTCAGATTTTTTTCGGGTATATCTATCTTGAGATAGGCCTGATCATAACGGTGTTCCTGGCAGGACTACTGCCCGGCGCCTGGCTGGGGAACCGGTTACATAAGCACGGCCGCCGGGTTTTGCCAGTCACGGATCTTGCTCTCATCCTGCTGCTCATCGTCTTTATCCTGGTTCTGCAGCAGGGCGGCTACCGGTTACCGATAATCTTCTATCTTGCCTTTGGCTTCACCGTATCGCTGGTCTGCGGTTGCCAATTTCCCATGGCATTGAGTCTTCTTGGCGACGATAACCAGGCCGCTGCCCGCGCATTTTCAGCCGATCTGGTCGGTGCGGCCTGCGGCACCCTGGTAACGAGCGTGGTTTTAATCCCCTATCTTGGCCTCTATCAAGCATCCTTGTGCCTGATCGGCCTCAAATCCCTAAGCCTTTTGTTGGTGGTGACTAGCCATGAACC
>MGTA01000157.1:0-5004 GCA_001799225.1 Deltaproteobacteria bacterium RIFOXYD12_FULL_50_9 | reverse complement strand
CAACTGATATCAGCGGCACGATCTTTCGCAACGATGCCCCGGAGAACTTATGGAAATGGTCAAAAGAGGGATTCTCCTTCGAACGCCTTGAGGATAATAAGGTAGCCTGCGGGATCTGCCCGAATCACTGCGTGCTTGCGCCCGGCGACCGCAGCGTCTGCCGCTCCAAGATCAACAAAGACGGAACGCTCTACTCCCTGGCCTATGGCAACCCCTGCACCGTCCACATTGATCCGATTGAAAAAAAACCGCTCTTCCACTTTAAACCCCTGAGCATGGCGTTCTCGATCGCTACAACCGGCTGCAGCTTCCGCTGCCTTAATTGCCAAAACTGGGAGATCTCCCAGGCGAAACCTCATGAGGTCCGCCACTCAGAACTCTTCCCTGATGCCGTGGTACTCCAGGCAAAAAAAAGCAACTCAGCCTCAATCGCTTACACCTATTCGGAGGCCACAACCTACTTTGAGTACATGATCGACACCGCTCGCCTGGCACGACAGGCAGGTATAAACAACCTGTGGATCTCAAACGGCTTTATCAACAAAGGGCCGCTTCTTGAACTCTGCAAGGTATTAAACGCCGCCAACGTCAATCTCAAATCATACAGCGACGACATCTACCGAAAGTTGAACGGCGGCCGGCTCCAATCGGTGCTCAACACCTTCACGACCCTGCACGAACAAGGCATCCACTTTGAGATGACCAACCTTGTGGTGCCGGGTTACGTGGATGATCCGGAGATGGTAAAAAAAATGTGCGGCTGGATACTCACTACTCTCGGGCCGGACCACCCCCTGCACTTCCTGCGCTTTTTTCCCAAGTATAAACTCGACCGCCTGGCTCCGACGCCGCTTGCAACCCTGGAAAACTTCCGGAAACTTGCCATGGCCGAGGGGATCCGCTATGTCTACATCGGCAATATCCCGAACCACGAAGCAGCCAACACCTGGTGCCACAACTGTAAAAAACTTCTGGTCGAACGACTCGGCTATGCAATCCCCACCTTCAATATCAAATCTGGAGCCTGCCGGTTTTGCGGGACGGTCATTCCCGGAGTCTGGACATAATTGTCGGCATCCGGAACTTGCTTTTTCACAACCGGTATGCTATTAAGATTTTCGTAACTGCGCATGTTCAGCATATTAGCAACAGCGAATATGCTGAACCGATATTCTTTTCATACATGCCTGGGTGGCGGAACTGGTAGACGCAAGGGACTTAAAATCCCTCGGCTCTTGTAGCTGTACGAGTTCGATTCTCGTCCCGGGCACCAGTAAAATCAAGGGGTTAGCCAACACATGGATAGCCCCTTTTTCTTTGTATTTTCGTGGTCTGTGTAATTCAACCCAATTTACCAGCAACTCTCCCGTGTAATCGGAATGGAGGCAACGGTTAAGGTGGGCATGGAGCTAGGCGGGGAAAATATATACTTCCCCAAGCTGGATCGCGGCACAGGCGCTTTGATTAAGGCGCGAAATCGGGAAATAGTCGCGGAATACCACAAGAAAGAAATCACAACCACAAAGCTTGCCAGGAAATATGGGCTTACGCAAAGAGCACTCTTCCTGATCGTCAAGAAGGTGCAGAAATGATTGATCTCAACGAGATCATTTGGGAGGATCTTCATCCACGATATCAGGAGGTCGCCAAGGTTATCGGGCTGGAGGCTGCCTTGAAGCTTGGTCGGGAGTTCGGCGGGGAGCAAATCTATCTGCCGAAGCTTGACGGCCACTATGGCGCACTTTCACGCGTGCGGAATCGGAAGATCCTTGAGGAGTTGAAAAACTATCAGGGCTCAATCGTGGAACTTGCCCGAAAGTACAATGTCACCTCGGTATGGGTCTATGACCTCATAAGGCGGGAGCGCTCCAAAACTTCTAGCAATTGAAAAACGGTGGCATGGGGGGCGCTCACTTCCCTCATGGGGCTGGAGACAATGCCTCAAGTCCAGATGGCCAGAGCGACTTTCCATCTTTCATGCCGCCGTTAACTCGAAAAACGAAACCCTGATCCGCCCTCCTCCTAACGCCCGAAGCGTCTTCGTGTTATGAGCACAACGGTTTGATGCACGAATCAGAGTTTCAAACCAAAATATATCAAAGGACTTTGGTGGATGCCAGCGGAAAATTACAAGACAGTTTAAATCCGGGTATGGTATTCTGCCCGGAATTCAAAAACAGCAAAGCGGAAAAATAGGGGCAGCAAAGCGGTATTGACGGTATTTTTGACGGTATTTACAGAGCGTAGCAATTGAAGATCGTTGTCCTGTAAGGGATTGCAGGCGCAATGTGGTGGAGATCAGCTCCACCAATGAAATCAAGCACCAGCTGCAGGAAAAACTTCTTCAATCAAGAAAAACGCCGTAGAAAGCGGGACTAATGGTGGCTGCCCGACTGGAACGCCGCCTTCTCAGACCTGGTGTCATCAATGACGTCAGGTGCCTTTTTGCTCAGCCATTTTAATACGTTATTCAGTTTTGTTGAAAGTTCTTTGTCAATTTTGGTGGGATTGAAGTAAAGCCCCATATAACAGGCCGTGGAGGAGGGATGAAAACTGTCCTGAGCTTCGAGGCGAACAATTGTACTGTTCAGGTTGGCAATCAGGACTGTGTCGGCTTCGGTCTTTTGAGGATCGATCAGGGATATGGTCATCTGACAGGTTTTATATAACCCAAGGACCGCCTCGTTTTGCAGGCTTACCTTGGCGCCGGTCTGGCTGATGTCGATAATTTGTCCTTCCAGGTTTTTATTATCGATTCGCAATTTGGCGGTATGGGGAGGGAGAGCTGTCTGGCTTGGTTTGTTTCTTTTGGTTAAGATGCCCCACACCAGATGCATTTTACCCGCCAGCTCTTCCGGCGTGAAAGGCTTGACCAGATAATTCGTGGCGCCAAGCTGAATTGCGGTAACAATGTAATCGCGCTCTGAGTGGGTGGTCATCATGATGAAAGGCAGATTTTTCAAGGCTGGATCATGTTTTACCTGGTAGAGAAACTCTTCCCCATCCATTTCAGGCATGTTCCAATCAGAAATTATAATATCAATTTTCTCTTTCCGGAGAATAGCCATGGCTTCTATGCCATTATTGGCTGTCATGATATGTTTGACGCCCATTTTTTCTTCTAGGGTTTTGGAAACAAGCCTCTGGATGGTCGGACTATCGTCGACAATAAGAATGGTTGCGTTTTGCATTTTTTATCACCTTTCGTTTCTTCTTATCAGCCAAGCTTAAGATAAGATAACTATTTTCCCCCTTGTCGATAGTCCTGCCCTCTTATTTTGAGACAAGATGTTTATCGCTTATTATGTATCTATTGTATATTGTTCTGGAATTTTAACAAGACTACCTTACTGATTTTCTGAAATCTTTCTGCAATCATAAAGGCTTGGGCAACCTATTGCGAGGTTGCTTTTGGCCTGCAGCAGGTTCAGTACGTCAACTCTGACACAGCCGGCCCGGGAAGAATTGAAAGTATTTGCGAGGGCAATTTCGAGGCTCAGACACCGTACACCACAGAGGGTAGCTGGACGGAGAATATTTGGAGCTTCGGGATAATTCATGACCTGCGAGGGGGACAGCAGTCCGCGAGAAAGGCCTAAAAAGAAAAAAAGGCAATGCAGCGCCGAAGCGCTCCAAAGCCTCCACATACCATGTACTCTTCCGTTCAGGGAGAAGTCAATTATTTTGTAAGTTGCGGAAAGGTGTGATAGAAAGAGCAGGCGGGATCATCTTTCAGATAAAGTTCAACGGCATCCTTGAGATTAGCGACTGCTTCATCAATGGTTTTCCCAAAACTTGAGACATCCACATTCAGGCATTGTGAAACAAAATACTTCCCTTCGCTATAAACAACATACTTAAGGCTACGCATACTACCTCCTATTTAACTTAACCTTGATCTAATTATTGGGAAATTTTAGTCTGCATCAATCCAAGTCCATATCTTAATATAACTGGATGATGCTATCACATCCTATATTTGTGCGCAACAGGGGAAAATATCGTCAATGAGTTCTGGGTGTGCCGTTTTTTAGAGCGGTCTGCCCTTCCGGCATCTCGACAACCTTATTTCTTCTCATCCTCAAGAGTCCCGGTGGCCCAGGCCAGTTTGGTCCGGGCCACCAGATAATCGCGCTGCGCCTTGGCCAGGTTGCTTTTGGCCTGCAGCAGGTTCAGTTCTGCATCTTCCACCTCAAGCCGGATTTTGACCCCCAGCGCAAACCCGGTCTCGGCCATACTGAACAGCCGTTCGGCCTGGGTTACGGTGCCGGCCAGCGCTTGGAGAATCTCTTCTGCCTCCCTTACCGCATTTACCGCCTCGCGGGTTTCCAGGGCAATGGCGTCAAGCAGTTTGCGCTCATCAGCCTGGAGGCCGCGGACATCGCTTTCGGCCTGGGCTACCTTGCCGTCCGTGCGGCGGCCATCGAACAGGGGCCAGGAAAAGAGCAACCCGGCATTCCAGACTGTACCATCTGCCTCACCAAGATCCTGCCATCCGGCGCTGGCCTTGAAATCCAGGCGGGGCTTCAAGCCGGACTTGGCAATAGTGGCGATCTCTTCAAACATGCCGATCCGATGCCGAAGATCGGCAAGCTCGGGCCGCTTGTTTACGGCCAGGGCCAGGGCCGCATCAAAGGTGGGCGTCGGGGTGATCAGCGGCTGCAATTGGCCGGCGGCATCGACCTCTTCATCAAGTGATAGGAGAAAGCGGAGCCTGTCCTGGTTTATGCGGATCTGGTTTTCGGCGCGGATCGTTTCCGGGCGACTGTTTTCCATTGCCACCCGGGCCGCGAGTACATCGTAGTCCGTCACTATGCCGGCCGCTAATTTACGTTCCGCCTCATCAAGACGGCGGTTTTTCTGGCTGAGATTCCGGACGGCAAGGTTATGGAGCTCTTTGGCCAGAATCACATCATGGAAGGCGGTTGTAACATCGAGCCTGGTCTTTTGTCCGGCCTGCCGGAGCCGGTCTCCTGCGGTCAGGAGCCCCTGTTCAGCGCCCCG
>MGTA01000156.1:8148-10011 GCA_001799225.1 Deltaproteobacteria bacterium RIFOXYD12_FULL_50_9 | reverse complement strand
GATCGTTCCTCCTGCTATATGGGCCGCTATGTTGCCAAGAACCTCGTAGCCTCGGGCATTGCTTCCGAGATTGAGCTTCAGGTGGCCTATGCCATCGGCATCTCCCAGCCTGTATCACTGAATGTCAACACCTTCGGCACCGGTAAAATCAGCAATGAACGGATTAAAGAACTTATTTTGGCGCATTTTGACCTGCGGCCCAAGGCGATTATTCAGCAGCTCGACCTCCTGCGGCCGATTTATCGAGCCACAGCCGCCTACGGCCACTTCGGCCGGGAAAGGACGGAATTCACCTGGGAGCGTACCGATAAGGCCGAGGCCTTGCGGGCAGATGCCGGGTTGAAGTAGGGTGTTTTTTGCACTTAAAAATTGAATGGAGCACGAGATGTCTAAAAAGAAAACAACCACCAATGACTATAAGGTTGCCGATATGAGTCTGGCCCCCTGGGGCCGTAAGGAGATCAACATTGCCGAAACCGAGATGCCCGGTCTCATGGCGTTGCGGGAAGAGTATAAAGGCAAAAAGCCCTTGAAAGGCGCCCGGATCGGCGGCTGCTTGCATATGACCATTCAGACGGCAGTGCTGATGGAGACTCTGGTGGAATTGGGCGCCGAGGTCCGCTGGTCGTCCTGTAATATATTCTCCACTCAGGATCATGCCGCCTCAGCCATGGCTGCCGCCGGGATTCCGGTCTTTGCCTGGAAGGGCGAGACGGAAGAGGAGTTCTGGTGGTGCATTGAGCAGACGATCTTCGGGCCGGCCGGCTGGCTGCCCAATATGATCCTTGACGACGGCGGCGATCTCACCCAGATCATGCACGAAAAGTACCCGCACCTCATGAAGGAGATTCGCGGGATCAGCGAAGAGACCACAACCGGAGTTCACCGCCTCTATGAGATGGTTCGCAAGGGCACCCTGATGACCCCTGCCTTCAATGTCAACGACTCGGTTACCAAATCGAAATTCGATAATCTCTATGGCTGCCGCGAATCACTGATCGACGGGATCAAGCGCGCCACCGACGTGATGATCGCCGGTAAGGTTGTGGTGGTCTGCGGATATGGCGACGTTGGCAAAGGCTGCGCCCAGGCCCTACGCGGCATGGGCGCAATCGTCATGATCACCGAGATCGATCCGATCTGCGCCTTGCAGGCAGCCATGGAAGGCTACCGGGTGACCACCATGGACGATGCCGCCAAACTGGGCGACATCTTTGTGACCGCCACCGGCAATGTCCGGGTGATAACCCGGAAACACATGGACGCCATGAAGGATCAGGCCATTATCTGCAACATCGGCCACTTTGACGCCGAGATCGATATAGCCTCCATCCGCGCTCTGACCTGGGAGAACATCAAGCCCCAGGTTGATCATGTCATCTTTCCGGACGGCAAACGGTTGATCGTCCTGGCTGAAGGCCGGCTGGTTAATCTGGGCTGCGCTACCGGCCACCCGAGTTTTGTGATGAGTAACTCCTTCACCAACCAGGTGATCGCCCAGATCGAACTATGGAATAACCATAAGAAATATGAGAATAAGGTCTATCTGCTGCCCAAGCATCTGGATGAGAAGGTTGCCAGGCTGCATTTGAAAAGGGTCGGTGCCAAACTCACGAAGCTGACCAAGGAACAGGCCGAGTATATCTGCGTGCCGGCGGCCGGTCCATATAAGCCCGACTACTACCGCTATTGATCTTTGATCAGGTTGTCTGATCAGAAAAGCCGGTTATCCCATCAGATAGCCGGCTTTTTTTGCTGGTCGGCCAGCGTCACATCTCCGGATAAAACCTCGTGGATCCGGCCGGTGGCATCTTGAATATGTAGCAGGCCCTGCTGATCAATACCAAGGGCTGTTCCTTGCAC
>MGTA01000156.1:5058-8140 GCA_001799225.1 Deltaproteobacteria bacterium RIFOXYD12_FULL_50_9 | reverse complement strand
CAAGCACGGAGAGGAGTTCCTGGATGCAGGTCACGACCGCAGCCAGGAGTTTGCCCCGCATACAAGAGAACCCGGCAGCGCTATCAAGGGAGGTAACACGCCCTTGCAGGTCTGCGGGAAAGAGATGCAGAGGCGTGGCAACATTGATGCCGATGCCGATGATGACGAGCGGCCGACCAATGGCCGGCAGCGCACTTTCCGTCAGGATTCCCGCGAATTTTTGGCCATTTAGCAATAGATCGTTTGGCCATTTGATTAAAGGTCTCAATCCTGTTACGGCTTCAATGGACTGGCAGGCTGCGACGCCTGCCAGCAGGGTAATCTTGGCGAGATCAGCCAGATCAAGCCGGGGGCGCAGGATTATGGAGAAATAGAGCCCGGCGCCTGGTGGCGAATGCCAGATCCTGCCCAGACGGCCCCGGCCGCCGGTCTGGGTTTCGGCGACCACCAGGGTGCCGGGGGTTGCGCCGGCCAGACCTGATTGCATGGCCACTGAGTTGGTCGATTCGGTGCTTGGCAGATAGATGACCGGGTAGTCGCCCAAGCAGCCAATTTCTCGGAGTTTATCCCAGAGGGGATCATCAGCCGGGCTCATATAACCAGGAGCTCCTTCCACTCCAGCTGCAGCTGGCGCAAAGCTTCGTAGTTAGTGCGGTCCATGTGGATAGGGGTGATTGAAATCCGGCCGCTCGCCACCACTGCGGCATCCGTATCCGGCCCCTTATTCCAGAACGGGGTGCCGCCGCCGATCCAGAAGTGCTTGCGGCCCCAGGGATCGAGGGTCTCCTGGATAGCATCTTCATAAATCCGTTTGCCCTGGCGGCTGAAAATGACCCCGGCAATCTCGGCGGTGGGCCGGTTGGGTACATTAACATTGAGCAGGGTGTCCAGAGGCAGGCCCCGGGCCAGAACCAGGGAGGCCAGTTGCCTGGCAAAGGCCGCTGCCGTCTCGAAATGTAAAGGAGTCTCGCCGCCGCTCAGGGCAATAGCCAGTGATACGGCAAAGGCCGGCACACCGAGCATGGTGCCCTCAATGGCGGCTGACACCGTTCCCGAGTAGCTGATGTCCTCCCCCAGGTTGCCGCCGGGATTGATGCCGGAGACGACCAGCGCCGGTTTTTCGGTCAATATTTTGCCGATCCCGATCGTCACACAGTCGGTGGGTGTACCATCAATGGCAAAGGTGTTGTCGTCGACCTTCCGGACCCGCAGGGGGCGGTTCATAGTCAGGGAGTGGCTGGCCGCGCTGTTGTCCCGCTCCGGCGCAAAGACCACGACCCGGCCGATCTCCTGCATTGCCGATCGCAGTGCTTCAAGACCGGGCGCATGAATACCGTCGTCGTTAGTTACCAAGATCAAGGGAGCAAGATCAGCCATTACGGCGTCTCCTTTATTTCTAACTTTTTTGCTGCTTATCAGCCTTCAACCTGATGTTTAAATACCTGCTAAGCACAATTTTCCTCACTTTAGTCCAGTTTTAAAAAAACAGTGAGTTTTTTCCGTATAACTTTTCGGTCAGTTGCCGGTTTTCTGCTTGTCTTTTAGTCACAAGCGGATATATCTAAAATAGGAAAGAATAAACTTACTAGGAGAATAAATCCATGCCCTACATCAACATCCGGGTGGCCGGCAAGCTCAGCAAAAGTCAGAAAGCCGAAATCTGTGCCGGTGTAACCGAGGTGGTTGCCCGGGTCGCCAGGAAACCGGAAAGCACTATCCTGATCTTTATCGACGAAGTCGACCACGAAAATATTGCCAGCGCCGGCAAGCTTCTGTCTGAACCTGTTTGACAAGATGACCGAACGAACTGCATCCCAGCGTTCGCTTTTTGAGGTTCAGGCAACTCCTGCCCAGGTTGCCGCCCAGCGTCTTGCCGTTCTTAGGGCCGAGCTCCACAAGCACGCCTACCGGTATTACGTTCTCGACAATCCGCTGATCTCAGATGCTGAGTACGATCTCCTGTTTCAGGAACTTCTTGATCTCGAGACCAAATTCCCGGACTTTGTCACCCCTGATTCACCCAGTCAGCGGGTGGGTGGCGCGCTGCTTGCCGGGTTCCAAGCGGTCGGGCACCGTTTGCCAATGCTCAGTCTGGATAATGCCTTTAAAAAAGATGACCTGGAAAATTTTGAGAAAAAGCTTGGGCGTTTTCTCCAGAGTGCAGGTCCTTTTAAATACCTGGCAGAGCCCAAAATCGATGGCCTGGCTGTCGAGCTGATTTACGAAAAAGGTCTTCTGACCCTGGGCTCAACCCGCGGCGACGGCCAGACCGGCGAGGATATCACCCAGAATCTCAAAACCATTGCAACTGTTCCCCTGCGACTGCTGGCCAGTGAGGCTTCAGCGGTTCCTGATCTGCTGGAAGTCCGCGGTGAGGTCTATATTGAAACCGCCGGGTTTAAAGCCTTGAACCAGGAGCGCCTGCAGGCCGGTGAACCCCTTTTTGCCAACCCGCGCAATGCGGCGGCCGGATCGCTCAGGCAGCTCGATCCCCGGTTAACCGCTAAACGGCCTTTAGCCTTTATAGCCTATGGCGTCAGCGACCCGGCAGGCCTTCCTTGCCAATCTCAGGATGCTCTGCTGGAACTGCTCGCCGCCATAGGTTTTAGAATTACGCCGTTGGCCCGTCGTTGTGGCGGGATTGCCGAGGTATTCAGTTATTTTGAGTATCTGGCTGATCTGCGCGCCAGCCTGGCTTACGAGATCGACGGTCTGGTCGTCAAGGTGAACGACCTTGGCCTGCAGAAAAGACTAGGCGCTACAGCCAGAAGCCCGCGCTGGGCCATTGCAATGAAATTTGCCGCCACCCAGGCAACGACCCGGCTTTTAGCTGTTGATTTCCAGGTCGGCCGAACCGGAGCGGTGACTCCGGTTGCCATCCTTGAGCCCGTGGCCATCGGCGGGGTGACGGTCAGTCGTGCCACCCTGCACAACGAGGACGAACTGCGGCGCAAGGATTTGCGTATCGGCGATACTGTCCTGATTCAGCGGGCGGGTGATGTGATTCCTGAGGTAGTTAAACCGGTAGTGGAAGAGAGAACCGGCACGGAACAACCGGTGACCATGCCGGACAACTGCCCGA
>MGTA01000156.1:3099-5022 GCA_001799225.1 Deltaproteobacteria bacterium RIFOXYD12_FULL_50_9 | reverse complement strand
CTCATCCATTTTACCGGCAAGGCCGGCCTGGATATCGAAGGACTCGGCAAAAAGGTTATGGAGCAACTTTACGAGGCGGATCTGGTCAGAGAGATTCCAGATATCTTTACCCTGAGCAGCGATTCCTTGCAGGAGCTGGAAGGCTGGGGCGAGCTGTCGGCGGCCAAGGCTGTGGCCGCTATAAGCGCAAGCAAGACCACCACTTTTGCCGGACTGATCGCTGCGCTCGGTATCCGCCATGTCGGCGAAGGCATTGCCGAAATCCTTGAGCAACGTTTTACCAATCTTGCAGGTCTGCTGGACGCCACTGAGCAAGATTTCAAAGATATCCAAGGAATCGGAAAGGAGATTGCCAAAAGCCTGAAAAATCAATTAGGAACACCGGCCATGCGGCAGACCCTGGACCGCCTTCTTGCCCTTGGGCTTACTATCGTGCCTACCGTTCAGACAGATGGAAAACTGCCCCTGACCGGCCGTGTGTTTCTGTTTACCGGCGGTCTCGCAGCCTTTTCGCGCGATGAGGCAAAGGCCAGGGTAAAGGCTCTGGGCGGTCAGGTTGCCTCGGCAATCAATGCAAAGGTTACGGATGTGGTAAGCGGTGAAGGTGCCGGCAGCAAACTTAAAAAAGCTCGGGAGTTGCAGTTAGCCATTCTTAGCGAAACAGATTTTATAAAATTGGTAGAAAGATAGAGCGCTGACTGCTTGATAAGCTAGGGGTGAACATGAAACGAATCATGGCTGTCGTACACGGCAGGGTGCAAGGAGTTTTTTTCCGGGCTTACACCCATGAGGAAGCCAGCAGGCTGGGACTTAAGGGCTGGGTGCGCAATCGTTCTGACGGTTCTGTCGAGGTTTTGCTGGAAGGCGAGAGTGCAACGGTTGATCAGATGATTATCTGGCTGCACAGGGGCTCCCCCCTCTCTCTGGTCAGCGGGGTCAGCGTCACGGAGGAACAGCCGATTGGGGAGAATGGGACTTTTTCCATTCGATATTACTGAGACAAGGGAGTTGACAATTTCTGCCGTCTCACTTAGATTAGCGCAATCAGACAGGTGTCTGGAGGAAAAATAAAATGCAGCCTAATACCGATCTTCCCAGAAAAACACGCTCCCAAAAGAAATTAAGCATGCGAATTGTTTGTTCTAATTGTGGTAATGATACCGACTTTTTTGAAGTTGCTGACGGCGTTATATTGACAACCAAATATACGCAGAATCCTGACTTGAGTTTTTCTCAGACAGGAGACGAGTCCCAAATTCTCGGTGAAATCCGTTTTTTTTGCGGTGAATGCAACACCGATCTTTCACAGTTTCATCAACGCTTTCTCGATATGCTGTTCTAGTAGGGGCACCCCCCTGTGGGCGCCCATATTTTTTTGGGTGGAGGAATAAGGTTCTTGAAGGCGACCCGGCGGATCATTACAGACAACAATACACTGCGCGTCTGCTATCAAGATCTTACTGCCGAAGATGTCTATATCGGCCGGTTACGACTGGCGCAATCTGAAGAGTATATTCTGCTCGATCTTGTTGATCGCGGCGTCCGGCTCTTTCCCTCCGCCGTATCCCAGATGGCCAGTCGCTCCAAAACCTTTCAGGTTTTGCGTCTGGCGCAATTCATGCTGCCAAATACCAAGGCTATCCATAATATCCATGACCTGATGGCCTGCATGAATAATTATAATATCCAAGGTGTTGGGCAAGTCGTAAGCAAGCTCGACAATCAAAATGGCGGGCTGGGAATTTTCCTTTGGGCATCAATTGAGGAGGTTTTTACCCAGGCTTCACTGGGCACCTTGCCATATCCCTTTGTGATACAGCCCTTTGAACCGAACAGCAGGGATATTAGAGTGGTGATCCTTGATGATTATGTGGAGGCGTACTGGCGGAACAATCCGAATAATTTCAGAAATAATCTGCATTT
>MGTA01000156.1:0-3065 GCA_001799225.1 Deltaproteobacteria bacterium RIFOXYD12_FULL_50_9 | reverse complement strand
GCACAATGGCAGCTTTGCCAACAGGTGATGCAGCGAGGTAACTTCCCCTACGCCCACATTGACTTGATGGTGAATGCTTCCGGGATGTCCTATCTGGCGGAGATCAATCTGCGCGGCGGTATTCGCGGCGCCCGGATCAGCGCAAGCGAATACCAGCTGAAGATTGATGCCATCCATCAGAGGATCCGGCAGGAGATAGAAGCGGAAATCTAAAAAAAAGGAGAGACTGTTGCCAGTCTCTCCTTTCAATAATGTAAATCCTGTGAATTTATTAAATCAGACGCATCCGGTCGGTTTAGGAAGACCAGCCATCTTGCAGGCTCCCTTGCCAGGTCCTGATGGGAACAACTCATAAATTCTTTTAAGCGGGAAGCCCGTGGTCTTGGAAAGAATACGAACCATAGGGGCAATGCCGTTCTTTTTGTAGTATTCCTGCAGAGCGTCGATAACTTTCTGATGCTCATCGGTCATATCAGTAATACCTTCGATTGATTTGACATAATCAACCCAACCATTGTCCCACTCTTCCATGCCTTTTGCCAGGAAACCATCCTCATCAACCTCGTAGGCTTTTCCCTTATGCTCAATTTTGGCCATCTTAAATCCTCCTTAAACTTGTCATTTATCTGCCAGAATTTACCAAAAAACCTTTAAAGATGTTTCTATCTACTATAGGAGATTTGAATTGTCAATATGTGAATAACTTTTTTTTCGGATTGCAAAAAAGTAAATAAGCACAATAAAAGAACATCCTCATTTAATGAAATACTAACGAACGATATCCTTATACGGATCACTGCGTTAGCAGGGCCTTAAACTCTGCAAAAATTTCGGGTGCAAAACCTGCCTGGCGTTCGAGATCAGGAGCCAAGGTGGTCCGTGGGTTGAAATTTTGCAGGGTCAATCTCCTGCTGCCCGCCAGGGTGTCCCTCCACTGGATAATATCGTTTCTTGAGTGCCAGCCCGGCAGTACTGTCATGCGAAATTCATGATCAATACGACTTTCTAAAATCAGCGCTATGCTTTTTCGGATGCTGTCCAGATCGACCTGCAACCCTGCACAGCGATTGTAAATTGACAACTCCAGCGGGGCCTTGACATCCATGGATATCATGTCCAGCAAACCATCCTCCAAAAGCGCGGTCAGCACCTCTGGTCGGCTGCCGTTAGTGTCAAGTTTGATTGCCCAATTCTTGGATTTCAGCGTTTTCAGCATACGTTGCAGGCCTGGTTGCAGGGTCGGTTCGCCTCCGGAGATACAGATTGCGTCGAACCATTTTCGATAGGGAGCGAGGCGCAACAAAACATCGGCAAGGGCATGAGATTCGAAAGTAGAAGGATGCAGGACCAAAGGGTGGTTGTGGCAAAACGGGCAACGAAAGTTGCAGCCGCCTAGAAACAGTACGGCGCACATCCTGCCCGGCCAGTCGATAAACGATGTTTCGAGTATCCCCTTTATGGCGGGCATTGGCTTGACGATCATGTGTCTAGTTGTTGTTGAAGCTGCAACTGCCGGATTGGCAGGAATTTTTGACCAGCAGTTCCTGACAGGCAATCCCTAAAGAACTGGCCAGAGCCATGAGATTCTGTTCGATAAGCGAAAAGTCATCGATTTTCGAGCAGTCGTCAAGGACCAGTATAGGGAGGGTTCGCCGGGCGGTTTCGATCAGGCCGTGCCATGCCAGATGGGCAAGGGGGCCGGCATTTTCAGAATCAAGAACCTCGATATTGACCTGCATCGCCTCGAGATCAAAGGAGTTTTTCAGTTGTTCGCACAAGATACAGTCGGGTTTGGTAAACAGTGTCATAACAGCCCTCTTCAAGAGTTATGGTCGGCAATCAACCGATCTGATTGATGTTCCGGTAGCGGTCGCGCAATTCACCAAGTTTGCCCTTGTTCCAGCTGGACACCGTGGTGAAATAGCCGGTGATCCGGGTGATGCCGTCGACATGGGTCGAGCTGCAATAGGAACAGGTCTCATGCAGGCCACGGGTGGTTTTACCGCAGTCGAGGCAGGAGGTGAATTCCGGCGAAAAGGCGACCTGATCGTTTAAGGTGTGCCTGAATGTCTTGATGATGAAGTCAGCCATCGCCTCCTTGTCCGGCCGCGCTTCACCCAGCCAGATGTGGGTCAGGGCTCCGGCTTCGATCAGCGGATGGAAGAGACCTTCGCGTTCGACCCGGCTGATCGGATTCATGATATGGCCGACATTGAACAGGGTGGAATTGGTGTAGTAGACCTGATCCTTTTCCAGATTGCCCTGCACCGTCCTTTTTGCCTGCTCGCCGTAATGGGCGATATCGAGTTTGGCGAAACGGAAGGCGGTGCTTTCAGCCGGGGTCTGCTCAAGCACGAATTTCATGCCGGAATCGCTGTTCATCTTATTACAAAGGATATTCATCTGGGCAATGACCTTGAGGCCGAACTTCATGGCCTCGTCCGACTCGTCGAGTTCCTGGCCGAAGTGGATTTTGACCAGCTCGTTCAAACCCACCATACCGATAAGATAGGTGCAGCGCTGCAGGCGTAGATAGGTCTGGCCGTCCAGCTGCATGGCCAGCAGCGAGAGCGGCCCGTTTTCGCCGTGGGCCATGAGCTTTTCGATGAATTTTTTCTTCTGTTCATGGCCCTTCCTGACTAGTTGCATCTGCTCGGCGAGCAGGGCGAAAAGTCTGGTGTCATCACCTTTTGCCCGATAGCCGAGGCGAGGCAGGTTGATGGTGATGTTCTGGAGGGCTGAGTAGCGCATCCGCCAGGGCTCCTTGGCATCCTCAAGGTCAGAGGCCTCCAGTTTGAAGCTCAACCGGCAGCACTCCGAGATCTTGGCGGTCGCGCCCCGGTCGAAGACGAAATAGGTGTTGCCCTTGTCGGCGGCAACATCACATATATGATGGAGGAAATCCATATGGCCGGCAGTCTTGAAGAATTTCTCGGTGATATGGACGAGCGGCTTGGGGAAGAAGAAGGGCCGGCCGCTGGCATCACCCTCTTTATAGACCGCAAACAGGGCCCAGGCAAAGCGCTGGGCCTGATCCTGGTACTCCTGGTAGGTTTTTCCGGTGT
>MGTA01000155.1:9816-11284 GCA_001799225.1 Deltaproteobacteria bacterium RIFOXYD12_FULL_50_9 | reverse complement strand
AAAATCAGGAAGAAGACGATAAGAAAAATTTATAAATGGAATATTTTGGAAGAAAACGGAGGTAAAGAAGATCCAGCATTTTCATGCTGCCATGATTAACTCACTTTCAGAATCCCGCTGGCAATGAAGAGGGCGGTGAAATAGGGATGCCGTTATACAGTTCCCGAACGCTCCCATTTTCGTCCAGAAGAAGGGCATAATGGATCCGAACGAATTTGCGAAGCACCGAGGCGTCAGGGAGCCAAGGCGGTATTTCAGCGTATTTCAGGATAGGTTGGTCTTTGCGGGAAAACCATTGTTGCTGTTGGACGTAATCATAAAAAGATTTTTGAGATACAATCAGTTTTGCCGCCTGACTGTATCCTATAACAAAATTATCGAACCGGATTCGTGATTCCTGAGCTTGTTTCCCTAAGCGTTCTGTTTGTTGAGCAAAGAGAATTTTCGCAAGTTTTTGAGTCTGAAAAAAATCAAGGACGCTCCAAACCACCACTCCCACCAAAAACGTCAACAAGATCATTTTCGAAGTCAGCGGGAGGTGTTGACTAAAGCGGGTAATAGATTGCTATCATATAGAAAATTAGTCGTCAAGGTAGGGGAGACTTGAGTGCTGTAATAAAAAAACGGGGTCGCTCTGGCTGGGCTACCTTTGCGACCCCGCTGGACCTTGGGAAGGTCCTTTGAGGAAAGGAGGAAAAATAGGGGGTAAAAAATGCATTTGTTTAAAATAAGACAAATGCTCTATAAGGAAGGTTCCCAGAATAAATAAAAAATGTCAAATTATTTTTTTAATAAAAATAATTAAATAGATGTGCTATTATTTCAAGTGGATAGCTACTTGAATTGTTTTTGAGTCGGTGAATTTTGCCAGGTCGGCAGGGAAGGGTGGAACATATTGGTGGTTGACTAGAAGGTTTTGCAGGTTCTGCATCTCTTGCCGGTCAAGAGTCAAAAGAATAAGATTTCGATCATAAATCTTAACTTGCCATTTTTTCTCTGCAAGCAAACGATGGTGCAGACGCCTCTTTGCTTCATTGTCCGGCGAATAGATAGTTATCAGGAGGTCTGTGTGCTGGGAAGGCACAAATTCCTGTCCGAAATATTGATGGATATAGTTACTGAAAAAAATATTGTTCGGCAGTTCGATTTTCCTTTGAATCATAGAAAAATTTTGTTGCCCGGGAGCCTCATGCCGAAAAGTTTGTCCGGCAGGGATTGCAGTAGAACGAATTTGATTCTGATAAAAAACCGACGCCGGCGGTCTGCTCAGTTGGTCTGGGGTATCACCAGCTGAAAATGAAAATTTTTGATTGCTGTAGCCGGCTATCGGTAAGGGAGAAGAGGTGTCGATCGGTGGTTTGGCGAGGAAGATGTTCTTGTAGAGCAACATGCAGGCAAAGGCCACCACTACAGTTGCTGTGGCGGTTGGCAGGGAGAGTGTAGGATTGGCATGTAAAAACCACCTGTA
>MGTA01000155.1:5213-9773 GCA_001799225.1 Deltaproteobacteria bacterium RIFOXYD12_FULL_50_9 | reverse complement strand
CGTTTGAAAATGTTCGAACTCAAGTGAGCAGTGTTTACACTCACTGAGGTGAGCATTGAATTTTTCACTGTTTTCGGGATCGAGATCATTGTCTAAGGCAGCAGTAAAAAGATCTTGAATGCTGGTACAATCCATGAAAGACACCTATAAGCTAAAATGTGTTTTTCAGCCGGTTTTTTAAAGCAATTCGCGCCCGGTTCAGTTTTGATTTAACGGTGCCAAGGGGTAATTCCAAGGTGCTACTGATCACCTCATAGGAGAGGTCCTGAATATCGCGCAGAATAAGTATCTCTTTTTCGGTAGTTGGCATACTTGCAATCGCTTCGCGTACCAGGCGGTTTAATTCTTGTTTCTCCAGATCTCTTTGGGGGGATGATGCGGAAATCAACTGCAGTGAGCTGTCCGGGTCGTCCAGAGACTGGGTAGTAAAAAAGCCGGTTCGTTTTAATTTCTGATAGTGGTTCCGGCTGTGGTTGATCGCTATCTGATAGAGCCATGGAACAAATTTTGAATCTTCCTTGAGTTGAGGCAGCGCTCGATAAACCGCGACAAAAATCTCTTGAGTGAGATCTTTGGCTTCTTCTTCCTGTTTAAGATAATTCAGGGCGAGATTGTAGATTCGACGCTCAAATAGTCGAACCAGTCTCGCAAAGGCCAGCTCATCCTTTGTTCGAAGAGTACTGACCAGTTCGATTATTTGGCTTTCGGTTAATACTGGTCCGCGTCTTGAATTGGCGCTGTCCTGACGGCTCATGATGATCTGGACGCCCTTCGTAATAGTTGTGACAGAATATTTAGAAAAAAAGTTCCAATTTTTTTTGATATGTCTGAATCATTATGCCATCGGCCTTGGTCTGCGGCACTTGGTAAGGTTTTCATTACGGGCAACAGTAATCATTTACCTGAGAAAGAACAACGGGAAAGAGTTTCCGTCAGGAGTTATGCTCTTTTCTTTTTTTCCCAGAGGTGATACATGTCATTGAATGGAAAATCTGATTAAAGAACTCAAAAAAATATTTCTCTTTAAGGCTGATACGCAGCAGGGAGATATTGTTCTGATCGTTGCCGAAAAACCTCAGACCATGATTTACGCCTTGATCACCGATATAGTTCGGGATGAGACCAGGCGGGATGAGTGGTGGCATGTCACCCTGAATTTACTGACACTACCTCCTCAGAAGATAATCTGGACTATGCGTGAACCGCAATTCACCGGTAAGGAGGTGTTTACGATGGGTGGCGAGAAGCGCTTTATTCAAGCTCTGGAATTCTATAGAACTGATGGGCCAAAGTCCGGCAGGAAGAGTATTGATACCATACACAAGAGATCAACACTGCGGGTCATTAAATAGTGGTCAGCTCTGGGCGTTTCTGGAAGGCAATAGCGAAAATCGGCATTTGGTTTGTTTTGACTGCCAACCATTATGCCTCCGAGGAAGAGAGTTGTTTGCTGGAGTAGTCGTTGATTTTTTTCATAACCTTGCAGAAGCACTCCGGGCAGTAGCCGTGCGACAAGCTTGTTTTGTCAGAGGGCTGTTCTCTGACCCAGCCTGATCTTTTTTTTGTTTTATTGCAGACGCAACATACGGTTGTCATGGTTTGCCTCGTTTTTTTGATATTTAAGAATCTTATCGGCAGGAGACCGGAAAACTTTACTCCGGGGATATATTACTTTTTTGTCTGGTGAAATGATGGGACACACTCTGTCGGAACGGGAACTGATCAGCCGGATACGCCGACAGGCCAACCGGACCGACCAAGGTTTGGTTAAAGGTATCGGTGACGATTGCGCAGTATTGCGGAATGCCGAAAATCGCCTCTCCTTGATAACAACCGATGCGCTGGTTGAGTCTGTCCATTTTGATATCTCCTGGCATCCACCGTTTCTCCTGGGTCGGAAAACCGCTTCGGTTAACATTAGTGATATCGCAGCGATGGGCGGGATCCCCAGGTTTGTGCTTTTAGCCATGGCTGTGCCGGCTGTCGTCGAATCCGAATGGTTAACCGGTTTTCTGGACGGTTTTCTGTCCGTGCTTGATGAGCAGGGCGCCGTGCTGATCGGCGGTGATACGGTAAGGAGTACAGGACCTATCGTTTGTTCGGTGACTGTGCTGGGGGAGGGGGACAAGGATCGCATCCTCTATCGGCATTCAGCTCAGGTTGGTGATTTGATCTGGGTAAGCGGTACTTTAGGAGATGCTGCTGCCGGTCTTGCCATGTTCAGTTCAATTGTCCGGAGGCCTTCTGCACTGACAGAGTGGCCGGAACTCTGTAAGGCACACCTTGATCCGACAGCGGAGGTTGAGCTCGGCCTTTTGCTGGCTGTGAGCGGTTTGGTCCACGCCATGATGGATATCTCAGACGGTCTGGCCACTGATTTAGCTCATATCTGCGAAGAGAGCCGGGTAGGAGCGCAGGTTTTTGCTGAGCAAATACCCATTTCAGATCAATTAGTTGCCGCATCCCGTGAGCTTGCTGTCCTGCCGCTTGACTGGGCGCTTCGAGGGGGCGAAGACTATCATCTGCTGTTTACGGCTTCCAGTACAGTCGGAGAGAGACTTGAAAAACTCGTTTATGAAAAAATGGGTAAGGCAATATATTGTGTCGGCCGGATTGTCGAGGGTAACGGGGTAGCACTGTTTAATTCCGGTAAGAGTCAAGAGATCGCTTTTGGCGGATTTGATCACTTTGCCAGGCATGGATAGGACTGGAAAGCCGACCTTATTTGTAAGTTTTATTCTTTTTTTAAGAATTTATTTTAATGATAATACTTACTATCTGGCAGGGAATTACTGCTCTGCTATTGGTAATTATTATATGTTGATATTATTGTAACATAATGGAACAACAAGAAAATATTTGATTATATATACCACTTTGTGGTAATAAATATATTCATTGTTTTTCTATTAGAATATCTGACTTGGATGATTGACCGGATATAATTTTAACTTGAATAATATCGGACAGATAAAAAATTAGTTGTAAATAATATAGTAATGTATATATCGTAACAAACGTGTAAAAAAGTTGATCAACTTTTTTAGTGCTGCTGGTAACTTAGCTGTGAGGAAATAATGGCTGGCGGAACCAGGAAACGAATTGTTGTAATGGATAAGCTTCCGACCTTGCCCTCTGTGGCAATAGAGGCCATTCGCCTCATGGAAGGGGAGCAATCGAGTTTTGAATCAATTGCCGATCTGTTGCGAAACGATCAAGTCCTGGCCGGCAGGGTTCTCCATTACGCAAACTCAGCCCATGTCGGCACCAGAAGCAAGGTCACTTCAATCTCTCAAGCCATATCTCTTCTCGGTTTTAATGCGGTTAGGAGCATAATTCTTTCGGTTTCCATCTTTGATTGTTTTTCCGGAAAATTCACCCATCATCGCGATAAACTGCTTAACTTCTGGCTCCACTCCATCGGGGTAGCTGTAACTTCGGAGATACTTGCTCAGAGGTTGGGTTTTCAGGTCCCGGAAGAGGCCCATATTGCCGGTCTTATCCATGATCTCGGCAAGCTCGTTAACTATATCCAGTATCCTGCCGAATTCGAGAGAATTTGTGAGGAGATTGACCAGAGCGGCGTCTTCAGCGTTCAAGGGAATATCCCGCTGGAGATCGAAAAATCCGTGCTCGGTTTCAGCCATATAGACAGCGGTCAGGAACTTGCCGACTGCTGGCGTTTGCCAGAATCATTGAGCCGGGTTATGTGGCTGCACCATCAGCCGGTCTATGAGACAATACTCCCGGATGTCGCAAATCTGCCCAGTATTGTCAGATTTGCCGATGTGCTTTGCGTCACCCATAATATCGGTTCCAGCTATTTTCTCTGTACCGGGGTCAGTTGTCATGAACATTTTCATTTTGCCCTGGAAAATCTGATGCTCTATCATCAATTCACCCCTGCTGATATCAGTGCGATTATGACTGAGGTGGCGGAAAAGGTGGGCAGCGTCGGCAGGATCCTCGGTTTCTGGGATGAGGACGTTTACCGCCGGCAGATCAGTGTCGCCAATGTCAGCCTCGGTTCAATAAGCATGAATCTTGAACAGAACAATCGCCAGCTGCAAGAGACCAATCGAGTTTGCGGCGCCACCTGCGATATGGTGCGCAAACTGCGACCCGGACTGACGTTGCCGGCAGCCTCCAGAATTATTCTTGAGGCTGTTCAGAAGGCATTCGGCATCAAGCATTGTCTCTGCATGATCCGTGATGACCGACGGCATATGTACATCGGTCAGTATTTTGACGGAAAAAGATTTATGGATATCGAAGCACCAATCCAACTCCTTGAGTTGCAGGCCGTCAGCCGCGAGGCCGCGCCTTGCGAGATAGCATCTGAAGCCTTGGAGCGTTTAAAGAAATCCACTTTTGAGCTGTCAAAGGGGGCAGTGCTGGAATCAGGTGTTATTGATATGGTGGCCGGTTCGCAGTTTCTGGCTACCTTTTTTGTAGCTGATCGCGGATCATCCGGCTCCGAAGAGAGGATACTCGGAGAATTGGTTGCCGATTTCAGCAACCATCTGGAGTTGCGGGAAGGGAGCCTGATAGGACTTCGCC
>MGTA01000155.1:3513-5140 GCA_001799225.1 Deltaproteobacteria bacterium RIFOXYD12_FULL_50_9 | reverse complement strand
ACAGGCAAAGGAGATGGCAGAGGCTTCTCGGAAAATGGAGGAGAGCCAGCACCAGTTGTTCCACTCCCACCGTCTGGCCACGGTAGGCAGACTGGCAGCCGGTGCTGCTCATGAGATAAATAACCCGCTCACCATAATCTCGCTCAATATCCAGATTTTGAACCGCCTGTTGCGCAAATTTTTCGACGAAGAGCCTGAGATCGCTAAGCGCCTGCAGGTTATTGCCGAACAGGAAGAGCGGATCTCCAAGATTATTCAGGACCTCATGGGATATGCCCGGCCGACCCAACCAAAATTTTGTCCTTCGAATATCGGCGAGATCATGGCCAAGATATTGGCAGTGCTGGACGACCGGGTATCCATGCAGGATATCTCGGTCGTTAATAATATCCCTGCAACCACTCCCATGGTCATGGTTGATCCCCTGCAGATCGAACAGGTTTTTATGAATCTGCTGATCAATGCTAATCATGCCCTGCCCAACGGCGGCACGATTGGACTGGACACCGGGGTAGAAAACGGCTTTATCGAGATTAAGGTTTCTGATAACGGCACCGGCATCTCCAGAGAGAATCTGCCTAAGATTTTCGACCCGTTTTTTACCACCAAGAAAGAGGGCGAAGGCACCGGACTCGGACTGGCAATCTGTCATTCGATTGTCGAGCACAATGGTGGAGCCATGCGGGTGAAGAGCGAGTCTAATGTCGGAACCACCTTTACTGTGCTGCTGCCGATTGACCGGACCAGTCGCCTTAAAGCCATGAAAGAGCGCCTTGATAATGTCACGGCGGTCGGCACTCCTCAAAAACCAAAGGAGAACTGCCGGATACTGGTTATCGATGACGAACGTTTCATTACCGACATGCTTAAGGAGACCTTGAGTACAGTCGGTTATGAAACAGATGCCGCCTATGATGGTGTCGAAGGTATCGGCCAATTGCGTTTTAAGAAGTATCACCTGGTGTTGCTCGATATCAGGATGCCAGGTAAGGATGGACTGGAAGTTTTGAAGTTCGTGCGGGAGGAGTTCCCTGAGACCAAGGTGATAATTATAACCGGTTTGGCTTCACGCGAGGAGATTCAGGAAACCGTCAAACATGGCGCTTATGCCTGCCTTAAGAAGCCGTTCCTCCTTGAAAAAGTACTTGAAACAGTGAATGCCGCCCTCGAACATGTCTGTGATCTTGGAGTCAAGGCCGGAAACGGCACGTAAATAATCATCCCGGAGTAATTTTTTTTAGTCTGCGATAAGCGATATCAATGGATCAACTTCTTACCATAAAAGAGATTTCCGATCAGACAGGCCTGGAAGAGAGTCTTATTCGCTTCTATGAATCGGAATATCCCGATCAACTACCCGAGAAAATTCTGCAGGGCGGAACCTTGTTTTTTGTGGTTGAAGCAGTCAAGGCTCTGCGCAATATTCATACTCTGCACAACCGGGCTGCTATTGCTCCGGCTGAAGAAGGGGTGCGTTATGCCCGGGTTATCGCTGTAACTTCAGGTAAAGGCGGGGTGGGAAAATCCAATATTGCCTTGAATCTGGCTATTGAGTTCCAACGACAGGGCAAGATGTGTATTGTGCTGGACGCCGACATGGGTATGGCAAATATCCATCTGCTTACCG
>MGTA01000155.1:827-3494 GCA_001799225.1 Deltaproteobacteria bacterium RIFOXYD12_FULL_50_9 | reverse complement strand
TCTTGCCGAGCTTGCAGCAGGACGCAAAACCATATCCGAGGTGTTGGTGGCCGGACCGGAAGGTATCGGGATCATTCCGGGAGTCGGCGGGGTGCTGGCCATGGCTGATTGCTCTAAACAAGCGCGGTTGCGGATCGCCGGTGCCTTTGCCCAGCTTGAAGAGAGAGCAGATATCATTCTGATTGATACAGCAGCCGGCATGGGGGCAGGGGTACGTGATTTTTTGCAATCGGCCGACGAGTTGCTCTTTGTTCTTACTCCGGACATAACTTCACTTGCCGATGCCTATGGGTTGCTGAAAGCCCTGCACCAGGAAGGACTGCCTGAGCGCCCAATCTATTGCGTGGTTAACATGGCCCAGACCGTCCAGCAGGCTGCCGACGTGGCCCGGCGGTTTATTGCCTGCGCCCGGCAGTTTATCGGCAGAAATGTTTCCGGCGTCGGCTATCTCCTCAAGGATGCAACGGTCAGTGCGGCTCTGATCAGACGGACCCCCTACACTGTCTTTAATCCGCGGGCCAGAGTGAGTAGAAATACCGCTCATCTGGCAACCGCCCTGCTAAGACAGGAACAGCCGGACATCCAGACCAGTTCAGCGTTCAGTCGATACCTGCACCTGGCTCAAGCAGGGGAGAGGCCTTTAATCAAGCCCAAGAACAGAGAGGCGGCATGAATCACTTCTCCTGGTCCGGCAAATTTGGTTTCAACAAAAATCCATTTCATGACACCCTTGATGTCGGTATGTTTTTCAGGACCAAACAGCATGAAGAGGCACTGGTCAAGGTCAGGATCGGTATTAAAGACGGTCACGCCCTGATCTTGCTGGTCGGGATCTCCGGCACCGGCAAAACCATGGTCTCACAGGTTGCGATCCGCACTATGGATCTTGACGTCTGTCAGCCGGTCTTTGTTTTTGTCTATCCGGGAATGGGCAGGCTTGCCTTGCTCTCCTCGATTTTTCAAGACCTTGAACCGGGACCAATAAAAAAACATAATTTTCATTCGTTGCTTGAGCAGGTTCAAGATAGGGCGCTTGCTCTGCATGGCCAAGGCAAACGTTTGGTGGTCGTCATTGATGAGGCGCATTTTCTTAAGGCAGATGCCCTGCATATCCTGCGTACCCTTTCAAATCTTGAAACCGAACAGGAGAAATTGGTGACGGTTCTGCTCGTGGCCGAAAAATCCCTGCTCAAACGTTTGAAAACTCCATCATATGCAGCATTGCGTGGTCGAATTACCTTTGCCATTGAGTTGAAACCCTTGACGCTTGCAGAGACCGAGCAGTATGTCAAGTTCAGGCTTCTCAAGGCCGGGGCATCGCCCCGCCTTTTGACATCTGATACTTATGAGACTCTGCATTTTTTAAGTAAAGGGATTCCGCGGGAGATCAATCGATTGTTGTATAACGGTTTTATGGAGGCTATGGCCCTTGACGGTATGTCACTGACCCCTGAGATTTTGAAACTGGCAAATACCAAGATGGTTCTAGCCTGTGGCAATGGGTAAGATTAGCCGGTTACGCTTGGAAACCGGCCAAAAAGTACTGGTGGAGGCGGAGACCGGAGTGGTGGTTGAAGAACTTGCCGCCCTGCAGGGTCTCCTCACTGAGTCCGTTGAAATCAATAAAGGCGATTCAGCGATCAGGCAACCCAAGATTAGACACGGTAAGAAAGAAACCATGCGGAACAAATAAAGACATTCCATTTCGTTTCGACTCAGTCAAATAACTCTCGACGCCTCGACCATCTCTCTGTACCTTCCCGTTATGGATATTTTCAAGCTCGTCACCGATCTTAAACCAGCCGGCGATCAACCTTTAGCTATTGAAGCCTTGGCCAGGGGGTTGCGGGAAGGGGAGCGTGATCAGGTACTCCTTGGCGTAACCGGTTCAGGCAAGACCTTTACAATGGCCCAGGTCATTGCCGAAGTGAACCGGCCCGCCCTGGTTATCGCTCCGAACAAAACCCTGGCCGCTCAATTATATGCTGAATTCAAGGCCCTGTTCCCGGAGAATGCAGTTGAGTATTTTGTGAGTTATTACGATTATTTCCAGCCTGAAGCCTATATCCCGCAAAGCGATACCTATATAGAAAAGGATTCGGCCATCAACGAGGCCATTGACAAGATGCGTCATTCCGCTACCCGTTCGCTGCTTACCAGGCGGGATGTCCTGATAGTCGCCAGTGTCTCCTGCATTTACGGTCTTGGTTCTCCCGAGGAGTATTTGAATATGCATCTCTTGTTAAAAGAGGGGGCGGAACAGGCCATGGAGGAGATGCAACGCCGACTGGTTGCCATGCTTTACGAACGTAACGATATCTCGTTCCACCGTGGTACCTTTCGGGTCAGGGGGGATGTCCTGGAGATCTTCCCGGCATATGAGGAGGAGCGGGCCGTCCGTGTTGAGTTCTTCGGCGACAGAATTGAGGCAATTAGCAGCATAGATCCTCTCCGCGGGGTCGTCTTGTCAGAGCATAGGGAGTTGACCATTTTTCCGGGCAGCCATTTTGTCACCTCAAAAGAACGCCAGTCAGCAGCGATCCGCACTATTAAAGAGGAGTTAAAGGAAAGGTTAGCATTTTTTATTGCCAATCAACGTCTGGTCGAGGCCCAACGCCTTGAACAGCGTACGGATTTTGATCTTGAGATGCTGGCCGAGCTTGGCTA
>MGTA01000155.1:0-811 GCA_001799225.1 Deltaproteobacteria bacterium RIFOXYD12_FULL_50_9 | reverse complement strand
AACTACAGCCGCCATCTGACCGGTCGCTCGCCCGGCGAACCGCCGCCGACCCTGCTCGACTATTTTCCGCCCGGCTTTGTGCTCATGCTTGATGAGAGCCACATGACCATTCCGCAACTGCACGGCATGTACAAAGGTGATAAATCGCGCAAGGAGACCCTGGTGGAGTTCGGCTTTCGTCTGCCTTCGGCCCTCGACAATCGGCCTCTGCGTTTTGAGGAGTTTGAGAAGCGGATCAGCCAGACGATTCATGTCTCGGCCACGCCGGGAGAGTTTGAGTTCAAACGGGCCAACGGCCGGATAGTAGAGCAGATTATCCGACCGACCGGGCTGATGGATCCGGCAATTGAGGTGCGGCCGGCCCGTTCCCAGGTCGATGACCTGCTGATCGAGATCAGGATGCGGGTCGAGCGAAATGAGGCTGTGCTGGTTACCACCCTTACCAAGCGGATGTCCGAGGATCTTACCGAGTATTACGAAAACCTTAATGTGCCGGTCCGATATCTCCACTCCGATATCAAAACCCTGGAGCGCATGGAGCTGCTCCGCGATTTGCGCTTGCTTAAATATAATGTGCTAATCGGTATTAATCTTTTACGCGAAGGTCTTGATCTTCCGGAGGTTTCGCTTGTTGCAGTCCTCGATGCCGACAAAGAGGGTTTTCTGCGGAGTGAACGCGCTCTGATCCAGACATGCGGACGGGCGGCCCGCAATGTTGATGGCATGGTTATCCTCTACGCCGACCGGGTAACCGAGTCTATGCAGCGCACTATTGATGAAACAGCGCGTCGCCGGGCCATCCAGTTGGCCT
>MGTA01000154.1:8144-8675 GCA_001799225.1 Deltaproteobacteria bacterium RIFOXYD12_FULL_50_9 | reverse complement strand
GGATCACCCCGCAGGCGTCGGAATACGTCTCAAAAAACAGTGCGCAAGGCTCAAATCTTCCGGGTCCGGTAATTCAAGCAGCTGTAGAAATGACTGAAAAAGCGCCCTGCAACAGAGAAGTAATTGATGTGGATGGGCTTTATTACCTCACAAGACTGACAGACCACAAGACCCCGAATCCGGAAATTCTCGCCACGAAGCAAAAGGAGTTCCAGAAACGCCTAGAGGACGAGAACAGCTCCCTACTGTTGGCAGCCTGGGTGGAACATCTGCGGGCCGAAGCAGAAATCACCATCAATCAACAGATCATCAAATAAATGATGTCAGATTTCTGTAGGGGCACCCCTATGTGGGTGCCCAAATTCAGGACGATCACCAAATTCAGGGCGGCCACATAGGGCCGCCCCTACAACAAAAACATATATAATTAAGGTATCAGATGGAATGGCTGTCAAATCCCCAGGCCTGGGCTGCCCTGGCTACCCTTACGCTGCTCGAAATAGTCCTTGGCGTTGACAACATAATATTTCT
>MGTA01000154.1:6784-8094 GCA_001799225.1 Deltaproteobacteria bacterium RIFOXYD12_FULL_50_9 | reverse complement strand
CACGCTCTTTACCATCCTTAACGAAGCCATATCCGGCCGCGACCTTATCCTGATCGGCGGCGGCATCTTTCTGCTCACCAAAAGCACATTTGAGATCCACAACAACCTTGAAGCCGATGAACCGTCTGCCGTTGTCAAGAGAGCATCAACCTTCTTGTCAACCCTCCTCCAGATCGCCATTCTTGACATCGTCTTCTCGCTTGATTCGGTCATCACAGCAGTGGGAATCTCCCAACATCTTGCAGTCATGATTATCGCCATCATGATAGCAGTCGTTATCATGATGATCTCCTCTTCGGCAATCGGCGCCTTTATCGACACCCATCCGACGATCAAGATACTGGCCTTGAGCTTTCTCATCCTGGTTGGCGTAACCCTGACTGCAGAAGGCCTGGATTTCCACATCCCCAAAGGATATATCTACTTCTCCATGGCCTTCTCATTCGGGGTCGAGATGCTCAATCAAAAAATCCGCAAGAGAACCTCAACTCCCGTCCACCTACGAAAGCCACTCACATAAAAATAGCTCATGACCTGCCTTACGCCTATAGCTTTACCCCAATAGTTATCAACTACAACATCCCTTTTTCCTTTATACCAGGCGAATACTTCGTCACACAGAGAATTAATAACATGTATCTCCAGGCACTCTATTTTACAATATAAATCACATAATTTCACTTAGTTGAAATAGTAATAAACCTGATCATCCCAGTGTAATGATTTTTTTATAAGACTTTCAAAAAGGCAGATAAGCTTCTAAATATATTCTACAAACAAAACACCTTTTACACCCCACAAACAGAAACCACCTAACATGTTGTTTTTATTGAAAATAAGATTGTTTTTCCTTTGATTTCTCTAGGTTTTCAGCTTAATATCAAATAATGTTATTTTGCGTTAGTATTGGACTTGTAAGAGGGCCAAGGCATTACCGCACGAGCGGCAGATGATGTTTTTCAATATTCTCTTTCTTGAAAGGCTTTTTTACGATTTACGCTTGCCATGGCTCTGGTGACAAGAGCTCAAACCATATTTTCAAAAGGGGAATCCATGAATTTCAAAAACATGAACATCAAACAGAGAATTCGTTCCGGTTTTGCTTTTTTGCTGGTGATGCTCCTTATCTTGCTGGTATTGAGCCTGACAGGAGTAAGCAACATTGTCGATAATGCCGATCAAGTCATAATGGGCAACCAGCTCGACGGCAATCTCGCCCAAAAAGAGGTCGATCATCTGAACTGGGCAGGCAAGGTTAGCCGAGTGCTCACCGACCCTGCCGCGACATCGCTCGACGTGCAGACCGATGA
>MGTA01000154.1:2963-6709 GCA_001799225.1 Deltaproteobacteria bacterium RIFOXYD12_FULL_50_9 | reverse complement strand
CCCCCTGTTTAAGCAGATCGAGGCGCCGCATCTCAAGCTCCACGAATCAGCCATAGCCATTAAAAACGTCTTCAGACCAGGAGAAACCGAGCAAGCAAAACAGATCTATACAAGCCAAACCCTCCCGTCCCTCAATGAAGTCCAGGAGTTGCTCCGCCAGATCAGAAAGGAGGCCAAGGCCAATATCATTACAGATGAGGCCATGCTTTCCGCAGCCTACCGGACAAAGATGTATGTCACGGTTACCGGGGCAATCGCGCTGGTGCTGGGAGTTATACTTGCCATATTAACCTGTCAGGGAATCGTTGGAGTTTTGCAGCATATTACCCAGCAGATGTCGACTGCGGCGGAAGAGGTAGCCGGCGCCTCCACGCAGATCTCAGCATCCAGTGAGGCCCTGGCCACCGGCGCCTCCCAGCAGGCCGCCTCTCTGGAAGAGTCTTCCTCAGCCCTTGAAGAGGTCTCTTCAATGTCGCGCAATAATGCTGAAAATGCCCAGAAGGCTAATGATCAAATGAAAATGGCTGATGTGATCATCTCAGATGCCAACCACACCATGCAGAGGCTAACTGAATCCATGCATGATATCTCAAATGCCAGCGCCGAAACCCAAAAAATCGTTAAAACCATTGACGAAATCGCCTTTCAAACCAATCTGCTGGCCTTAAACGCTGCAGTAGAAGCAGCCAGAGCCGGCGAAGCCGGGGCAGGATTTGCCGTTGTTGCCGATGAGGTTCGCAATTTGGCCATGCGCGCCGCCGAATCAGCCCGGACCACCTCCAATCTCATCGAAAATACCGTTGCCAAGGTAGATAAGGGCGCCCAGTTTGTTAACGAAACCAGTCAGGCTTTCCGCAAGGTTGAGGAAATTTCCAGAAATATCAGCACGCTGGTTAGTGAAATATCCGTTGGTTCACAGGAACAGACCAAGGGGGTAGAAGAGATCAGCAGATCGGTTTCGGAAATCGACTCGGTAACCCAACAAAATGCGGCGACAGCCGAAGAGTCTTCCTCGGCTACCCAGGAACTCAACGCCCAGGCCAACTCCTTACAACTTCTGGTTGGCGAACTGAGCGCACTGGTTGGTGGAGGGATGGCGGCGGCCGGACAATCTGCAGGCAGCAGAGGGCCCCAATCATCGTACGCCGCAGCCCGGCCAAAGAAGACCCGCCTGATCGGCAGATAAGCAGTTCAGGCAAGAGGGATGGGCCGCCTTAATGCGGCCCATCCCTCTTGCTGCGATACTCTTTGATAAACTCAACCACGGCCGGCAGTACTGAAATAATGATGATCATCAGGATCACCAGAGAAAAATTCTGTTTGACGAACGTTAGATTGCCGAAGAAATAACCGGCGAACACACAAATCAGGACCCAGGCAACTCCTCCCACAATGTTGTAGATCAGAAAACGGCTGTAGGTCATAGCGCCGATACCGGCCACAAAAGGCGCAAAGGTTCGGATAATCGGCACAAAACGGGCGATTATAATCGTCTTGCCGCCATATCTCTCATAGAACTCATGCGTCTTTTCCAGATGCTTACGGTTCAAAAACCGAAAACGATCCTGCTGAAAGATCTTCGGGCCGACATAACTGCCTAGCCAATAATTTATTGTATCCCCAGTCACAGCCGCCACCGCGAGCAGCACGAGCAGCAGAGGAAGCGACAGCACACCCAGGGCGGCAAAGGCCCCGGTCGCAAAAAGCAAGGAATCCCCCGGCAGAAACGGCGTAACCACCAGCCCGGTTTCACAAAAGATAATTCCGAAGAGAAGACAGTAGGTCACCCAGCCGTAATTCTGTATCACCGTGCTCAGATGTTTATCAAGGTGCAGAAAGATATCAATCAACAAAAAAACTGTTTCCATTTTCTCCTCACTCCTGTTGCCGGCCGTACTAAGAGGCCGGGTCCCCTGCTCTCTTCTTCCAACTCTTCTCCTGATGAACAAGCAGCCGCCGGATATTGGCCTGGTGTTTTACCACGATCAGTCCACCGATAAAAGCTGCCAGAACAATGTGTTCAATCTTGCCTTGGAGCAGCCAGACAAGGCCGGGCATGAGGACGGCAGACACCATGGAGCCGATAGAAACATAACCCGAGAGATAGACCACAACTACAAACGCCGCTACATCTATTCCTACTGCCAACGGCTCGAGAAGCAGGAAGATGCCGAGAGCGGTTGCCACCCCCTTGCCACCCGAAAATCCAAGATAGATCGGAAAAAGATGGCCGAGAAAGGCGGCCGCCCCGCAGAGTTGCACAACGGTCTCCCGACCTGCTTCCTCCGGCAGAAGCCAGCGCGCCAGCAACATGGGAAGAGCGCCCTTCGCCATGTCGCAAAAAAGGGTAAGAGCCCCCAACTTCTTGCCGAGCAGCCGATTGACATTGGTGGCACCGATGTTGCCGCTCCCGGACACGCGCACATCAACACCCAGGCATTTTCCGATAAGCAGGCCAAACGGGATAGCACCGACCAGATAGGCAAATATAATAAGCAGATAGTTCATAGCAGTTCAACACCTCACAATAATTGCGGCGATTGCCAATCTGACCATCATACCATGAGTCAATGGTCTTTTCATTGCAAGTTGCGAGAAAAAACATCCTCTTTTGACATAAGTCAATGGAACTCAAGGATTTCCATGGTACGATCGGCTTAACAAACAAATTTTAATGATTTCACAGCTACCTTTTATTAATGCCCGCTAAAAAAAGGTGGCAACGCAAAAGGAGGAAGACATGCAATGTCCTGGTCAAGACAGCCGGTACTGGAACTCGGAAGCGATATTCGAAGCAAAATGCCCGACCTGCACAACAGTCGTCGAATTCTATAAGGATGACAACTCGCGGACCTGCAAGAGTTGTGGAAATCGGGTGCTCAATCCCCGGATAGATTTCGGCTGCGCCGCTTACTGTCCCTATGCTGAACAATGCCTCGGTTCTTTACCTGCCGAACTTTTGGCAACCAAAAAAAATCTGCTGAAAGATCGGGTGGCTATAGAGATGAAGCGCTATTTTAACGGCGACTTCAAAAGAATAGGCCATGCCTCGCGGGTAGCCCGGCACAGCGAGGAGATCAATCGGAGCGAACAGGGTAATCCGGCTGTGGTCATGATTGCTGCATATCTGCACGATATCGGCATAAAAGAAGCGGAACGAAAATATAACAGCTCATTGCCCCGCTACCAGCATGCAGAAGGGCCGCCCGTGGCCAGGGAGATCTTAACTAAGCTGAACGCCGAATCAGCCCTGATCGAAGAGGTCTGTGATATTATCGGCCACCATCATCACCCTCGCGCAGAGGAGACCGTAAACTTCAAAGTGCTCTACGATGCCGACCTCATCACCAACCTGGAAGAAGAGCAGAGAGAAAAACCTAAAACTCCGGACCGGCTCGACCAGATCATTACAAGGTCATTTCTGACCGAAGGTGGTCGGCGGGGTGCCAAAGAAGTATTACTAAAAGGAAATAACTAACATGAAATTATCCAGAAAAATTATTCAAATTGATCAAGAACTCTGTAACGGCTGTGGACAATGCATCCCCAACTGTGCCGAAGGCGCTCTGAAGATTGTCAACGGCAAAGCCAGGCTGGTCGCCGAAAAATATTGCGACGGATTGGGCGCCTGCCTTGGCGAATGTCCGACCGGCGCGCTCACCGTTATTGAACGGATAGCCGATGATTTCGACGAAAAGGCCGTGCATGAACTCCTGCAGGCCCAGGAGAAGAGAGCCCCGGAGCCG
>MGTA01000154.1:317-2933 GCA_001799225.1 Deltaproteobacteria bacterium RIFOXYD12_FULL_50_9 | reverse complement strand
CCGTTAGAGTTAAACGGATCTGCCCTGAGCCACTGGCCTATTCAGATCCGTCTGGTACCACCCACTGCGCCATTTCTCAAGGGTGCGGACCTCTTGATTGCCGCCGATTGCACCCCGGTTGCCTATCCGGAGTTCCATCGCGATCTGCTGCCCGGCCGAGTTATCCTGATGGGCTGCCCAAAATTCGACGACAGCCAGGCCTATGTAGAAAAATTTACCGAGATATTTGCGGCTGCAACTCTTAAACACATCACCATCGCCATCATGGAAGTCCCTTGTTGCGCCGCCATGCGGATGATTGTCAAGGAGGCGCTGAAACGCTCCAAGACGACCATCGCTGTTGACGAAGTAGTGATCAGCGCCCGGGGTGAGCTCCTTTCCCGAACCCGCCTCAGTTGAACAGGCAGACTTATTAAAAAATTCCTCAAGCAGGCGACTATGTAACAATTGTGGTTTGACTTTTAAAGTATTAACGATTAATAATAGACTCTCTTTTGAAACAATTTGACACTATAAAATTTGAGCTGCCAATGCACATAAAGCAAAGCAATTTATTCCAAAACATCCTGATACTTATGGCCCTGCTGCTGGTCTTTATTTGCTCAGACACTCCGGCAATTGCTGCCAGTAAGATGCCGGAGTTTGCACTCCCTTCGGTTGAGGACGGTGAACTCGTCACCTCAAAAACCTTCAAGGGCAAGATTATTCTGATCAATTTTTTTGCCACTTGGTGCGGCCCTTGCCGTATGGAGATTCCAGAGCTCATAGAACTCTACACTAAATACGGCAAACAGGATTTTGTTGTCGTCGGACTGTCCATTGACATGGGCGGCCGGAAAACTGTCAAAAAATTTCTCGAAAAACTCAGTGTCACCTACCCGGTGCTCATGGCCGACAGCAAAATAACCGACGCCTTTGGCGGGGTGCCCGGCATCCCCTTCTCCTTTTTAATCGACAGGTCGGGTAATATCATCAAGGCCTATCCAGGCTATATTCCGCCCGGGGTTTTTCAGCACGATATGGAAAAGCTTTTTCCGCCAGCGCCAGTGCCAAAGCCATAGGCCATAGCTACCCGAATAGACATAATTTTGACTGCCTGAGCCGTTACCTTTCGATTTACAATTGCCATCCCCTCACGTATAGTGCCTTTCCATGAATCTACCAAGCGCCATAGGCCTGGGGTTGCTGCAGGGAGCAACCGAATTTCTACCCATTTCAAGCTCAGGGCATCTGGTGCTGGCCCAGATCCTCCTGGGAATTGATGAAGCAGGGCTGGCCTTTGACGTCTCCCTGCATCTCGGCACCTTGCTCGCCATTCTCATCTATTTCCGTACCGATTTTCTTAAGATGTTCGCCGCATTGCTCAGTTTTCGGCATCCGGACGCTGAAACCCGCGCCATGCGGTCGATGGCTATGCTCATCTGTCTGGCCACGATCCCGGCAGTCCTGGCAGCGCTCCTGTTCGGCAAGGCAGTCGAAACCTTTCTCCGCAGTCCGCTTGTGGTTGCCATAACCCTGATTATCGGCGGCATCCTGTTGCTATGGGCTGAACGATACGGCCGCCGACTGCGGGATTTTCAGAGCATAGGACTCTCCGACAGCCTGATTATCGGCGCAGCGCAGGCCTTTGCCCTTATCCCCGGCTTATCGCGCAGCGGCATCACCATGACCGCCGGGCTTTTTCGCGGCTTAAACCGTCAGACCGCCGCCCGGTTCTCATTTCTCATGTCAGCACCGGTCATTTTCGGCGCCGGAGTTCATGAAATTCCGAAGATTATCAAAATTGGTCTCGAACCAGCCCAGATGCTCTTTTTTCTGGCTGGATTTTTATCAGCCGCACTCTCCGGCTATCTTTTCATCGCAGTCCTCATCAACTATATTAAAACCAGGACCTTTGACATCTTTGCCTACTATCGTTTTGGACTTGCCGGAGTAATACTTCTGGCAATGGCCATCACTTGAACCTGAAAATTAACAAGCCGACCAGCCGACAGGACGCCCTATGGACACCTCTAATCTCCCTGAAAATATCGTCCCTCTTTACAACACACTGCGCCAGAAATACCGGGCCGAGTTTGAGCCATTACGCATCAAGGATATCAATCTTGACATCCTCTCTGTTGCCGACCTTGAACCCTTGCTGGCCGGCAAAGATCCATTTCAGGATATCCAGGACTTTCCATTCTGGGCAAGGCTCTGGGAAGCTGCCATTGTGCTTGCCGATCTCATGGTAACTATGCCTGCAAAGCCGGGACAATCCCTGCTTGAACTGGGGGCCGGGCTTGGTGCTCCAGGCCTTTTCGCTGCCAGCCGTGGCTATCGGGTAACGGCGAGCGACTACGAACCTCATATTATGGACTTTATTAAAGTTAGCGCTGCCGCCAACCAACTCTCCGGTATCACCTTTCAGCTGCTTGACTGGCTAAAGCCCCCGGCACTTCCCAGGTACGATACCATCATTGGCGCCGAGATCCTGTTCAGAGAAGAGTTCTTCCAACCGCTGCTCACCATCTTTAAGCGTTTTCTGGCGCCGGACGGCACCATCTTCCTGGCCCATGACCAACGCCGGAAGAGCCTGGGCAGCTTTTTAAGCCTGGCGGAAAAAGAGTATGAAAT
>MGTA01000154.1:0-139 GCA_001799225.1 Deltaproteobacteria bacterium RIFOXYD12_FULL_50_9 | reverse complement strand
AGTGCGGCAGTGCGGTGCGACGCCTCATCTCCAAGGTGTCGATCAACACCCCTAAAACCAATAGCGACCTCAAGGATCTGGGCTTCACCAAGCTGGTCAAACGGGATACCGGGATTTATGAGAATGTCACGGCAACCGG
>MGTA01000153.1:568-5211 GCA_001799225.1 Deltaproteobacteria bacterium RIFOXYD12_FULL_50_9 | reverse complement strand
TTTGTATTTTGTTTTTTCGACGAAACAAAAATACCATATTGGAGGGCAATTTTATTTTTAACTGCTCAAGGTCTCCTGATTTCTACGCTACCAATTTTTTATAAAAATGCGCTGCAAAGAACGAAATCCATGAGCAAACAGGGCACCCGCAAGGGGAGCCCCTACAACCACCACATGAAAATCAGTCTGATTTTGTAGGGATGCCCCTTGCGGGTATCCTAAAGGGCGAACGGTTATGAATAGATACAACCCGGATATTCACCACCGTCATTCCATCCGTCTGAAGGGATACGATTATTCGCAGACGGGCGCATATTTTGTGACGTTGTGTGCGGTTGACCGGAGTTGTTATTTTGAACAATTTCTAGAATTACGACAAATTATAGACGAGCAGTGGCGCAATATTCCCAGCCGATTTTCAAATGTTATATTGGATGAATATGTAATCATGCCCAATCATTTGCACGGCATTCTGGTGATCCGTAGGGATACCCCTTGCGGGTATCCTGATGAAACCGTGGCCCCCGCAAATAGGATGCCCGCAAGGGGTGTCCCTACAGTGGGCGAAATTGTGGGAGCATTCAAGTCGTTGTGCATCAACGCCTGGTTGAAGGTCGTCAAGACTGAACAGATTAATGCCAGGGCAAAATTCTGGCAGGCCAATTATTATGAGCATGTTATTCGCAACGAAGGAGAGATGGAGTGTGTTCGCGAATACATTATCAATAATCCGTTGCAATGGGAACTGGATCGGGAAAATCCTGCATTCGAAGGGCGGAATAAACAACCGACCGAAAAATGGATGGTGTAGGGATATCGATATAATATGGTTATTCATAAAAAGGGTACCCGCAAGGGGCACCCCTACAACCGCCCCATGGAACGAAGGGTTTCGTAGGGATGCCCCTTGCGGGTATCCTAAAAATGAAGCATAAAACAACCGACCGAAAAATGGATGGTGTAGGGATATCGATATAATCAGGTTATACATAAAAAGGGTACCCGCAAGGGGCACCCCTACAACCGCCACATGAAACAAAGGGTTTTGTAGGGATGCCCCTTGCGGGTATCCTAAAAAGGTATTTCCGATGATCAAAAAACAAAAACTCGAATTGACCGGGATCGTCAAGGGGGAGCGGTCACGACTGGAGCCGTGCATCATGCCCAAAGACCAGGAAAACTCATATTTCCCGATCGAGTTTGCCAACGCTATCAGATCGAATCGAGGACGCCATGACAGAAAATGAACTGCGTCGATATATCCAAGGGCTTTGTCCCAAGGAAAATGAGTCCTGCGAATGGAAAGAATTTAAAAATCTTAAGCATGCCGTCTCCGGCGCAAAGGGAGACGACATCATTTCATATGTGTCCGCCCTCGCCAACATGCAGGGCGGGTGTCTCATAGCCGGCGTTAAGGACGGCTCTCTTGAAATAGTTGGTATTCACGAATTGCATGACTACACCCCTGAAAATATCCGCAGGCGTATTCTGGGCAAATGTCCGAATCTCGATTCTGAAGGTTTCCAGGTGGAAGCGATCACAACTACTGATTCGAACAAAAAGGTCTGGATTTTTCATGTTCCCAGACATAAGCCGCGCCTGCCTGTTTATGCACATGATACAGCGTGGCAGCGTCTTGATGACAGTCTGATCGGGTTACGCCCGGAGAGGCTGGCGGCGATTCTGGCGGAACCACTTTCCCAGAAGGATTGGACTGCCCAAATCGTTGCCGATGCGAGTCTTGCGGATCTTGACAAGCAGGCACTGAGCAAGGCCCGCGAAAAATTCAAGGAAAAGAATCGTACCGCCTCTTTTGTTGGCGAGATTGACGATTGGGATGATCTGACCTTACTTGACAGGGCAAAAATTTCCATTCAAGGTAAAATGACCCGAGCAGCCCTTCTTTTGCTTGGTAGAAACGAGTCCAGCCATTTTCTACTTCCTCATCCCGCCCAAATTACCTGGAAACTTGATGCCGAGGAAAAGGCCTATGAACACTTTTCGCCCCCCTTTCTGTTGACCACAACCGAGGTGCTGCTCCGCGTCCGGAATATCCGATATAAAATCTTTCCAGACAATTATCTTCTGGCGGCCGAGGTCAATAAATATGAAACTCGGGTCATCCTGGAGGCTTTGCACAACTGCATCGCCCACCAAGATTATGCCGCAAGCGCCCGAATTACAGTGACCGAGAAGGTTGATCGCCTGATTTTCGAAAATTCCGGTAACTTTTACGACGGCAGACCAGAGGATTACTATTCCGGGGAACGGACCCCGCGCCGTTACCGCAACCCCTGGCTGGCCCAGGCCATGGTCAATCTGAACATGATTGATACGCTTGGGCTGGGCATCCATTCCATGATCCTTGCTCAACGCCAACGCTATTTCCCTCTGCCTGATTATGCCAAGTCTACGCCTGAACAAGTTGTCCTGGAAATTTTTGGCCATCTGATCGACGAGAACTACACGAAATTGCTCCTTGAACGCCAGGATCTCGCCCTGAACACGGTGATTCTCCTTGACCGTCTTCAGAAAAACCAGGCGATCCCCGATGATGCAGCGGCAAAACTCCGCAGGCAAGGATTGATTGAGGGCAGGAAGCCACATTATTTCGTTTCGGCTAAAATTGCGGCTGCGACGGGGACCGGCACGGCATACACTCGCAGCCGAGGGCTTGAAAAAAAGAAACTTAAAGAGTTTGTTCTCCAGCACCTGCGCGACCTAGGTCCGACCCCACGCGCCAGACTTGAGGAACTGCTTTTTGAAATGCTACCCGTCGATCTGACAAGCGTAAAAAAACAAAACAAGGTAAAAAACTTACTCTCCGAGATGAGGGCTAAGGATCAAAGCATAAAAAGTTCAGGAAAAGGCACGAATTATAAATGGAGGCTCACGGAGAATTCACCTTCTCCCGGAGCGTTTAAAAAGCTGTAAAATTAAACGCTATTTAAACGCTATTTAAACGCTATTTAAACGCTATTTTATAATATCCGGCATGGCTTCATATTGTAACTTACTGAAATAGTAATAAAAAATATTTTTCAGATCGTTTAATTTTTTATAAAAAATCGCTGCAAATAATAAAATCTATGAAGAAACAAAAACACGAACTGACCTGGATCGGCAAGGATGAGCGGCCACGGCTGGAGCCGCGCATCCTGCTGGAAGACCAGGAAAAGTCCTACCATGCCCCGCACCGGGTGACGGCGAACGATAGCTTCGACAATATGCTGATATTTGGCGATAACCCAAAATCTGGGACATCAGCAGGTATTTTTACATCACTCGAAAACGGAAATTGTATTGTTTGCACGATAAAACAATGAGTTGTTATATGTCACGACCACCAAAAATATGGATGGTGTAGGGATATCGATATAATATGGTTATCCATAAAAAGGGTACCCGCAAGGGGCACCCCTACACCGCCACACGGAACGAAGGATTTTGTAGGGATGCCCCTTGCGGGTATCCTAAAAAGGTTTACCGATGACCAAAAAACAAAAACTAGAACTGACCTGGATCGGCAAGGAGGAACGGCCACGGCTTGAGCCGCGCATTCTGCTGGAAGATCCGGAGTTGTCCTACCATGCGGCCCACCGGGTGACGGAGAACGATATCTTTGACAATCGGCTGATCTTCGGTGACAACCTGCTGGCTTTGAAGGCCCTGGAGCAGGAGTTCACAGGTAAGGTCAAGTGTGTGTTCATCGATCCGCCGTACAATACCGGCTCCGCCTTTACCCATTACGACGACGGAGTGGAGCACTCGATCTGGTTGTCGCTGATACGCGACCGACTGGAAATCCTCCGACGGCTGCTATCGGAGGATGGTTCGTTGTGGATTACGATTGACGATAACGAGTGCCATTATCTGAAAGTGTTGTGTGACGAGGTGTTTGGAAGAATCAATTTTGTGGCATCCATTTCGTGGCAAAAAGTTTACACAAGCAAAAACTCGGCAAAGCACTTCTCCGCAATGCATGATTACGTGCTGGTCTACGCAATATGTAAAGAAAAATGGAATCTCAACCAATTACAAAGAAGTGAGAAGCAAGACAAAGCTTATAGTAATCCAGACAACGATCACAGAGGTCCATGGAAAGCCACCCCATTACATGCCAGGAATTACTATAGCCAAGGTTCATATCAAGTAACATCGTCGACTGGAAACGTGTTTTCGCCACCGCCAGGGCGCTATTGGGCAATATCAAAAGAATCTTTTGATAATTTGCAAAACGATGGGCGAATTTGGTGGGGCAAAGACGGATCTGGTACGCCAAACAAGAAGAGTTTTCTTTCTGAAGTTAAGCAGGGTGTGTCTCCTTCAACAATGTGGTTTTATGATGAAGCCGGGCATAACGCTGAAGCAAAAAATGAGATCAACGCTCTGGCCTTGAATGAAGACGTTTTCATTACACCAAAACCCGAAAAACTTATTAATCGAATTTTGACAATCGCCACCAAACCCGGCGACCTAGTCCTCGATTCCTTTGCCGGCTCCGGCACCACCGGCGCCGTGGCCCACAAAATGGGCCGGCATTGGATCATGGTCGAGCTGGGCGAACACTGCCACACCCACATCATCCCCCGTCTCAAAAAAGTCATCGCCGGCGATGACCCTGGCGGCATCACCAAGGCCGT
>MGTA01000153.1:0-405 GCA_001799225.1 Deltaproteobacteria bacterium RIFOXYD12_FULL_50_9 | reverse complement strand
CGTGCGACGTGGATGCGGCTGAACCGCCGGCGGTTTGGCTTCGGCATCCGCGCCGGTTGCGTCTACAACTTCCGGAACGGTCTCGGCGGCAGCGGGCGGCGCATCTTCCGTGGCCCGGCATTCCCAGGCCCCCGTTCCCAGGCGGACCGTCGCCGCGTCGTAGGAGTCGGCCGGATTCACCCGCCAGGCGAAGGGTCCGCGCAGAATGGGCAGCCGTTCCAGCGCCTGACGCAATGCCGGCGGCGCGGGGAATGTGTCCACACCTTCATGGGACGCCAGTTGCGTGAACATTTCATGCCACGACTTGGCCTTGGCGGCGGCTTCCGGGGTTTCACCTGCCGCCAGGCGGTTCATGGCTGCGGCGAGTGCGCCATAGGCGACGCCATCGGCCCGGACCAGCAGGTC
>MGTA01000152.1:13238-15035 GCA_001799225.1 Deltaproteobacteria bacterium RIFOXYD12_FULL_50_9 | reverse complement strand
AAGGGTTTGGCTGTTCGCCAATTAAAGCGGTACGTGAGCTGGGTTTAAAACGTCGTGAGACAGTTTGGTCCTTATCTGTTGTGGGCGTAGGATATTTGAGAGGAGCTGTTCCTAGTACGAGAGGACCGGAATGGACGAACCGATGGTGTTCCTGTTGTCACGCCAGTGGCATAGCAGGGTAGCTAAGTTCGGCAGGGATAACCGCTGAAAGCATCTAAGCGGGAAGCCCACCTCAAGATTAGATATCCCGTGGCTTAAGCCACCTGAAGGCTCGTCGAAGACTACGACGTCGATAGGTCAGATGTGGAAGTCCAGTAATGGATGGAGCTTACTGATACTAATCAGCCGTGCGGCTTGACCATAATCTTTTTTCTTTTATTGTTACTGCGATTGCAACTGTTCAGTTATCTTGGTTTTTTTATAGCCGTTTAGCTGATTGGCGGTTTAGGTGTTTAGCGATAGCTAAGCCCTGAACAGCTCCGGACTAAACCCCTAATAAGCTGAATTTTCGGTGGCATTAGCGAAGAGGCCACACCCGTTCCCATTCCGAACACGGAAGTTAAGCTCTTCTGCGCCGATGGTACTGCCAGGGAAACTTGGTGGGAGAGTAGGTCGCTGCCGAATCCCTTTTATATATGAAAAAAGCTTCCCCGCAAAAGGGAAGCTTTTTTTTTGCCCGCCCGCTTCACTTACCTATGATAAATGTTCATGTTTCCGTCTAAAGGCCAATTTGTTATCGATGGTTGACTTGGAGAAGAGATAAATTTTTCTTGAATTTCTTCCTGTAGTCCGACACACTAAAATATTATTATCACGATACGGTAATGCTGGTTAACTTTCTGAAAGGAACTCGTAATGGCAAGAAATTTTTTGATCGTTCATAGCTCGTTAAGCATGCGTGGAATATTGAAATCAAGGATCCATGCCAACTTGAGTGATATAGTCCTGTTTGAGGCGGCAAACCAGAAAGAAGCCCTGAAATTTCTTAAAAAAACAGTATGTCATCTTGTTTTGTTTGCCTGGGAGGCCGAGGACGCTGAGTGGGAAAAATTCTTTCGGGACATCAAGGAGATTACGGGTGTCCAGATTGAGAAGTTCTTATTGATCACACCGGACAGTGATGGCGATGACATTACCCAGGCTCTTGAACTTGGCATCAGGGAGCATCTGGTTATTCCCTGCAGTGATACCATGCTGGTCGAAACCATTACTCGTATCTGTAATCCGGCCTCTTTGCGGATAACTAAGCGTTACAGCATTCCTGGATCCAAGGCTCTGATTGAACAGGGCGCTCAGGTATTTCAAGCCAACATTATAAACATCAGTCAAGGTGGCATTCTGTGTGAAATTGATTATTCAGACGATTTTATCTGGAATGAACCGGTGATGATTACCGCCAGTTTCAATAAGATCGAAGAGGGGATAGCTGTTACCGGGTTGTCTGCAGGTCTCGTCCGTATAACTGTTCTCAATCCCAATGCAGCAGGTAAACAGAAGCGTTTGCGGATTGCTTATATTTTCCAGACAATGTTGCCGGAGGTTCGTGCTGTCCTCGATTGTATTTTTGCCATTGCCGATAAGTTGGCCTTGGATGTTTATGATAATGTCGATTGACCCTTAGGCGTTTTTTGTTTTATTAGGCTTCCCCTTGCAGTCATCTGATCCGCACCCGCAGCCGGTCGAGAAAAGGGGAATTGTTTTTTTTCTTGAAAATCTGTTGATTAACTGTTTGATATTATAAGATAATGGCTGAATTGACAGAATCAGCAGAACGATTGCTCCGGCTGTCTGCAACCA
>MGTA01000152.1:10658-13206 GCA_001799225.1 Deltaproteobacteria bacterium RIFOXYD12_FULL_50_9 | reverse complement strand
GTGAGGTGATATTGGTAGCCGGCCCGGCCAGCAGAAAGACCAGGGCCGTACCCGGACTTACCCCTTTCAGAATAAGGGCTGCTGCAATTGGTGTTGATGCCGTGGCGCAGATGTAAATCGGTATGCCTACAGCGACCATCAATAACATGGCTGCTAATCCCCCGCCCAGATAAAGCGGCAGGAAGTTATCCGGCACCAGCGCCGTGATGATTCCACCCAAGAGTAACCCGACAAAAAACCAACCTGCCAGTTCCGGCCAGAGTTCCATAAACGCAAACCGAAAGCCTGCCCAGGCCTTTTCTCGATTCGAATGGTGATTGGCATGTTCAGTCGGTGAACAATTGTCGCCGTTACAGCAGTTATCAATGGGGCAGCTCTGATCAACAATCATGGTCTGGTGTTCAGGCGGATTACGGATATTTTCGGTGATCCCGGCGATAACGGCGGTCAAGAAGGCCGCGATGGGGCGGGCTATGGTCATGAGTGGATCGAGCAGGGCATAGGAGACTACCATGGAGTCCACACCTGATTCAGGAGTGGCAATCAGGAAAGCGGCGGTGGCGCCGTTGTTGGCGCCCTGTTTTTTTAAGGCGGCCGCCGCCGGCAGAACTCCGCAGGAGCAGAGCGGCAGGGGGATACCAAAAAGGGCAGCTTTAAAAACCGAGGCGTAGCGTCCCTTGCCAAGATGTCTGGCAACATAAGCTGGCGAGAGGAAAACCTTAAGCAGGCCCCCCATCAGCAGGCCGATTATAATATAAATGGAGGATTCCCGTAGAAGCTCCCAGGCCGCTTGCAAGATATTAAGTATGATATTCATAAGTATTGTTATTCTCTGATGTGTTCGAGGGCAACGCTGATCAGTTGGTGAACATGGTGATCGTTGAGGCGATAATAGAGAATCGCTCCTTGCCGGCGGTTGGTTACCAGCTGCAACTGTCGTAAGAGCCTGAGTTGATGACTAACCGCTGATTCCGTGATGCCGAGAAGAGCTGCCAGATCACAGACACACATCTCCACCTCGGTCAGTGCCCATAGTATTCGACAGCGGGTATGATCGGCCATGGCCTTGAAAAGCTGGACAGTTTTTTCAAGTTCGCCTTCTTTGAGAGCCTCTTTTCTGGCCTGGTTTATTCGTTCGTGATGTATTACCCTGCAAAGGCAAATATCTTCTTGATTGCTATCCATATAGAGGTCACCGTTGACAGTTTTTCATGAGCATATGAGCATATGATCATATGTATGTAACCATATTAGCAGTCCCGGAAAGTTGTGTCAAATGTTTTTCTGGCTGCAACGCTTTCTATATATTGACAGTATGTTCTTTACCTTGTTTTTTTAGCTTATTTTGGAAGAAAAAATTAGCAATACCGAAATGGGTTTATATATAATCAGTTGAATTGATAAGATTTCTATAAACTCTTGAGAAAGAGAAGGGAAAAAAGAGAGCTGATATGGGATTACAGAGCGGCAGCGGACAATCCGTTGGTCCATTGGGTAACATACTTATTTTCCTAGCCATTTTTGTACAACTAGTCGTTGCCTGGCAAGCGGCTTGTTGTAACGCTGAAGAACCTAAATCAGCTGATAATTCTGTTCTCATGCCCGGGAGATCTAGACAGCAGTCTTTTGCCGGTGGCCCGTTAGCCTATTTCACCGAACCTGATTTTGTCGGTTCCTCTCGTTGCGCTGTCTGCCATACAGATCTTAAGGACAGCCAGGGCAATGATATGTCGATCACCAACCACTGGCGCTCGACCATGATGGCTAATGCGGCAAAGGATCCGCTCTGGCAGGCCAAGGTTGCCTCAGAGGTTTTTCGTAATCCCGCCATCAAGGATGTGATTGAAAAGAAATGCGTTACCTGCCATATGCCCATGGCCTGGACTCAGCAAAACGCATTGAGCAAAGTATACCAAGCGGATCAAGGCGGAGTATTCGCCGGTTTTTTAAAGGACTCGTCGCAGTTGCACGCTGCAGCCATGGACGGAGTTTCGTGCAGTCTCTGTCATCAGATAGAGGATAAAAATCTTGGAGAGAAAGCCGGTTTCAGCGGCAAATTTTCTATTGATACCAAGACCGAGCCGCCGAATCGATTACTATTCGGTCCTTATCGTGATCCTCTCCGGGGAACCATGCAGACCAGCCTGGGCTTTGATCCGGTTTTTGGCGCCCAAACTAATGATTCGGCCCTCTGCGCCACCTGCCACACCTTGTTTACTCCCTATCTCGACAGTAATGGAATGGTGGCTGGCGAGTTTCCGGAGCAGGTCGCCTATCTTGAATGGTTGAACAGTAGTTATGCCGAACAGTCTGGCAAGCGGCATGAAATCGGCGAAACAGCCGGTACTACCCGGCTCTGCCAGGAGTGTCACATGCCTCACTCGCCAGCCGGTGGGGTGATCATCGCCAAGTATGCGCCGCGGGCAGCCAAACCAAAGGACCACTTTTCCCAACATCATTTTGTCGGCGGTAATGTCTTTATGTTGAATGTGCTGGCCGATAACGCCGCAAAGCTCGATCTCTCCGTCTCCACCGCCACCCTTGAGGC
>MGTA01000152.1:5488-10608 GCA_001799225.1 Deltaproteobacteria bacterium RIFOXYD12_FULL_50_9 | reverse complement strand
TAGTGTTGCTATCAGTGGTGATGTTTTGACTGCCACGGTCAGGGTTGAAAATCAGGCAGGCCACAAATTTCCGACCGGGTTTCCATCCAGGCGGGCCTGGATCTGTTTTTCTGTGCTCGATAAGGCAGGTAATCCTGTTTTTAAATCAGGCAAAGCATTGGCGGACGGCAGGATCAGCGGCAATGACAGCGATCAGAGCAGTGCGGCCTTTGAACCACACTATGAGCTGATCACTAAGACAAATCAGGTGCAGATCTATGAGGCGGTCATGCGAGACACCGACAATCGTCTGACCTACACCCTGCTGCGCGCGGCGAGTTACGCCAAGGATAACCGTCTGCTGCCGCGCGGGTTTGACAAGAACAAGGCTGATGCAGCGATAGCGGTATACGGCGATGCCAGGCAGGATCAGAACTTCATCGGCGGTTCGGACGAAGTGGTCTACCAAGTCAAACTTGATAAGGCAAACGGCCCCTACTCGGTCAAGGCCGAGTTGTATTATTCGTCGATATCCGCAGCATTCATGCAGGATCTTGCTGCGGATGACAGGGTGGCTCTCGTCAAGCGTTTTGTCGGTATGTATAACAGAGCTGATAAGCTGCCGGTGCTGGTTGCGGCAGCTCAGGTAATAACCCAGTGAGATGCTTGATTGATGACAGACAGAGTTGTGACCATTATTGATCTGAGCCAAGCCATTGCCATGGGCATGCCGGTCTATCCAGGCACTGAACCGGTGTTTGTCGATAAGGTCGCGACCTTGGTCGGCCAGGGCTATGCCGAAAAGAGGATAACCTTCAACTCCCATACCGGTACCCATATTGATGCCCCTTCCCACATCATTGCCGGGGGCATGAACTTGGCCAGTTTCAGCCTTGCTTTTTTTACAGGCCCGGCCTGTGTGGTGGATATCGACAGACAGCACTCCGGCTGTGTTGAACTTGCCGAGTTGCTCAGGGCTGAACAGCACATTGCCGGAAGCGAGTTTGTGCTGCTGCGCTCCGGTTGGAGCCGGTTCTGGGGTACGGCTGATTATTTTGATAACTATCCGGTGTTGAGTTCCGAGGCAGCGAAATGGTTAAGCCTTTTTCCCTTAAAGGGCGTCGGGATCGATATGATCTCGGTCGATGCAGTAGCCGACACTAATTATTCGAACCATCGGACTTTGCTGGCCCGCAATATTCTGCTCATTGAAAATCTGACCAATCTGGCGACTCTGCCCAGTGCAAATTTCACCTTTAGCTGTCTACCGTTGAAGATTGCCGATGCTGACGGCGCTCCGGTCCGGGCCGTGGCACTCTTGACTTAGATTAAATCTTCAAAAATCGTTTGGTTACGGTGCTAAGGCGCATTTAATGGTGGCGAGATAGCGGGCAATCATCAATTATTCAAGCTTGGAAATGACTTGGTCCGGATCTCTTCAGGGGTATCCGCAGATTATAAGTTCTTGCATATTGTGGAAATGTGTGCTAGTAAATTGCATGCCACGAAAATCGAGAATCGATGCGCCGGGCGCCCTTCACTTCATTCGCAGAAGCCATCTCTTTCCAAATTGTTATAAATTAATTCTATTTGCGCAAAACTTGTCGGTGCCGGCCGGAGCCTGACGATGTATTTTGTTTGCAGTCACAGGGCAAACATTGGCAAGGTAGAGCGGAATTGCCAGGAGAGTGATTGGTGCTGCAAGTATCTTTGGTGATGTGTTGCCGGCCGCCCGTAGTCTCTATCCGGCGGTAATCAGTTTAACAGTGATGCAGGACGATTGAGTCAAATATCGTAATAATTGCACATTAACGTGTTAAAATTTCTAATATGAACAGACAATGATAATTCAACAAGGGAGAGCATTATGAATATGTATGTCGGCAATCTGGGGCAGAAAGTAACGGAAAGTGAGTTGAGGGAAGCTTTTGCAAAATTCGGCGAAGTCTCCAGCGTGAAGATTATCATGGACAGATTTGCCGGACAATCGAAAGGCTATGCCTTTCTTGAAATGCCGAATAACTCCGAGGCTGATGTGGCGATCAAGGCCTTGAACAAAACAATGTTGGGCGGCCAGCCCCTGGCAATCAGTCAGTCGGTTGTCACCAAAAAGAAGGATAAAAGAGCCTCGCGGAATTATTAATCCGAATGTAAGTTGCAAAGAGTGGACACGAAAGAATCGTGAAAAATCTGCAAAACGTCGCCTACTCTCTTTTTGAGACGCAGCTCGGCTGGTGCGGGCTCGCTTGGAATGAACCGGAGAGTTCGTTGATCTTGTTGCAGCTTCCTGAGGCAACCCCGGCGCTGACCGAAGCGAAAATTGTCCAGAACTGTCGAGCGCGAAAAGTTAGCACTCCACTATCCGCCATTAGCTGGGTGATCAGTAGAATAAGCAGGCACCTCATGGGTGATCTCCAGGATTTTCTGGACATCCCAATTGATATTGAGCGGATGGGACTCTTTGCGCAATATGTGTATGCGGCGGCGCGCACCGTCCAGGCCGGACAAACCATGACCTACGGCGAGCTGGCAAAGGCCATCAACCGGCCCAAGGCCTGCCGGGCCGTTGGCCAGGCGCTGGGCAGAAATCCGCTGCCACTCATCATCCCCTGCCATAGGATTCTGGCGGCCGGCAACCGGCCGGGCGGCTTTTCCGCTTACGGTGGTCCGGCAATCAAGGCCCAGCTCCTGGCCATTGAAGGGGTCTTCCTCCCCAAAAACTCTTACCTCCAAAAAAAATAATTAAAAAATGGTTGGTTGACTTAGGTCAACGATTTCTCTCCCCTGATCCGTTATCATCTCTCTAACATTTGATGGAAATCGATCCATAACCAATCAAAATCAGGAGGAGTGATATGAATTGCAATCAATGTGAACAAGTCGGCAAAGGTGGAGTGTGTTCCAAGATCGGGGTGTGCGGGAAGCAGCCGGAGGTCGCAGCCCTCCAGGATCTGCTCATCCATGTCTCCCAGGGTCTTTCTCAGGTGGCAGTGGCTGGTCGGGCTCATGGCGTTGTTGATCAAGAGGTGAACCGGTTTGTCAGAAAGGCGGTATTCTCAACCCTGACCAACGTAGATTTTGATCCGGCTCGGCTTGGCGTGTTGATTGGAAAAGCGGTGGAGCTGCGCGCTCAACTGGCCAACCAGGTCAAAGCCGCCGGCAGCAATTTCGAGGCAAGTGGCGTTGCCACTTTTACGCCTGGCGCCACCCTTGGCGAACTGGTCAGCCAGGGCGAGTCTGTTAACCTGTTCGGCGGCGAGGACAATCTTGATATCCTTTCCTTGAAGCAAATTCTGCTTTATGGGATTAAAGGCGTGGCCGCTTATGCCGACCATGCCGGTATCTTGGGCCAGGAGGATGATACTGTTGACGCCTTTATCCAGGAAGCCCTGATCAGTATACTCAAAAATGATCTGGAGCTTGGCCAATGGGTTGGGTTGGTGCTCAAATGCGGCGAGGTCAATCTGCGGGCTCTGGAGTTGCTTGATACTGCCAACACCGGCACCTATGGCCATCCGCAACCGACATCCGTGCCGCTGGGCGCCAAAAAAGGCAAGGCGATCCTGGTTTCCGGCCATGATCTGCGCGACCTTGAGGATATCCTGCAGCAGAGCGAGGGCAAGGGGATCAACGTCTATACCCACGGTGAGATGCTGCCGACTCACGGTTATCCGGGACTGAAGAAATACAGCCATTTTTATGGTCATTACGGCACTGCCTGGCAGAACCAGCAAAAAGAGTTCGCCGAGTTTCCGGGCGCTATTCTGATGACCACCAACTGCATTCAGAAGCCTCGGGACTCCTATCATGACAGCATTTTTACCTCCGGTCTCGTTGCCTGGCCAGGGGTGAACCACATAGCAGGACGTGATTTTGCAGCGGTGATCAACAAGGCCTTGAACATGCCGGGCTTTTCCGCTGATACCGAGAAGGGTTCGGTCATGGTCGGCTTTGCCCGGAACAGTGTTCTGGCAGTGGCGGACAAGGTGATCGCCGGGGTGAAAAACAAGGATATCCGGCACTTCTTTCTGGTGGCCGGTTGTGATGGCGCCAAACCAGGCCGCAACTACTATACTGAGTTCGTCGAAAAGGTGCCGAAGGACTGTATCGTCCTGACCCTGGCTTGCGGCAAGTTCCGCTTTTTTGACCAGCAGCTCGGCGAGATCGGCGGTATTCCGAGATTGTTGGATATCGGCCAGTGCAACGACGCTTATTCGGCGATAGTCATTGCCTCGGCCCTGGCTAAGGCCTTTGGCTGCGGGGTGAACGACCTGCCGTTGTCCATGGTCCTCTCCTGGTACGAACAGAAAGCGGTGGCGATCCTGCTGACCCTTCTCCATCTCGGGATCAAGGATATCCGGCTCGGACCGACCCTGCCGGCCTTTATCACCCCGAATGTCTTGAATGTGCTGGTCGAAAATTTCAATATCAAACCGATCACCACTCCGGACGAGGATTTGAAAGCAATTCTTGGTTGAACCCGGCAAGTTTGAGATAGCTCGTCTGATCGGCCATCTTAAACTCTCCACTCATGTTAAACCTGCAAGGCGGCGCAAGCCGCCATTTTTGTCGGTTTTTGCAGACCATTTTGCTCAATACAAAAAACCGAACAACCAGAGCGGTATCTTATTATTGAAACCGACCTCAATATCATCCGCCACGACAAAACCATCCGCCACTCCGCTGATCTGTTTGAAACCTTTCTTTTTACCGCCGATTTCAAAAGTGTGGCTGCCATTGACGATAAAATCACCACTGGCGGCAAGTTCAACGGTGCTCTCCAGTAACTGAGGATGAATGCTGTGGGCATTGCGCAGTTGATTGACGAAAAACAGCTCCCGCAGCGCCCCGGTGTTTACTTCGTTGGTAATGGCGTACATCAGGTTGCTGTTCTCCAGCAGAATCTTCTCCGGCCTGGTCAGCACCTGATAGCCTCTGCCTTGTGAACGGACCAGATTCAGCAGTTTTGCCTCCTGCAGTTTCTCCAGATATTCGTATAGACGGGGACGGGAGATGTCGGTCGCCTCGGCCAGTTTGGCGATATTCGGGACAAAAGGCACAGTAGTTGCCAACAAATAAAGCAGTTTCTTGATTTTCGATATCTGCCGGGGCTCGATCCTGTTGACAAACGGCAGATCCAC
>MGTA01000152.1:3547-5353 GCA_001799225.1 Deltaproteobacteria bacterium RIFOXYD12_FULL_50_9 | reverse complement strand
TCGTTTCCAGAGGGTAAGCCGGATACTCTTTCCCCTGGCTGAAGTTGATATACTCACGCAGGGAAAGGCCGTGCAGGTAATAAATTATGGCTCGACGGCTAAGATCACCTTTCTGTTTGGCAATCTGCAGCAGGCTGGAGCCGGAAAAGACGATCTGCAGATCCGGCAGGGAATCATAGATTGATTTCAGATGCACAGACCAATCGGGATATTTGTGGATTTCGTCGAAAAAAAGGGCTGTGCCGCCAAGCTGGTGAAACTCCCTGGCAAAATCAAACAGGTTGCGCGCCTGAAAGTAGGGGCTGTCAACCGAGACATACAGGGCCTTGTTGCCGGAGGGCCAGGCATCTCTGATATGCTGCAGCATCAGGGTTGTCTTGCCGGTGCCCCGTGCTCCCAGGACACCGATACAGCGCTCGGTCCACTCAATCCGGCCATGGAGATATCGTTTGGTCGGGATTACGGTATCAATGAGCCTTTGCTGTTCACGGAAAATCTGTTCCATTGGCTGACCCCGCTATTGTGTAAACCTCATTTTACATAATAGCATTAACATTGTAAAAAGCAATTAATAGTGGAGCCTTGTGCAAAAAGAAAAAAAGCTGTCATTCCGGCACTCTGTTTAGTCCTCGCTTGACGGGGAGGCTTTTAGCCGAAATCCATTTTGTAACTGCTTGAAAAGACTGGATCCCCGATAACAACATTCGGGGATGACGGTCATTTTGCAAGAGGCTCAGAGGTTTTCAGCTTGTTCTGCTCACCGAACTGCTTCTGCAGCAATATGGCCAGCCAGGGTACTGACAAAGGTTCTCAGGCCTGTTAACTCGGAAAGCTCGCTATATTCTCCTGTTGTAGAAGCCGACCGGGGAGAAAGAATGATGGAAGCCGTTGTGTAAAGTTGCTCCTGCACAAACTTCCGGCACATAATGTTGTAGCGATCAGCATAAGAAGCTCCTGAAAATCCCGGCATTAAGGGGAAATGGGGCGACTTGTCTCGAATCGGGGAGCGAGACCCCGGACCGTCTTCAAGCAACATCAACCAGCCGACAAAAGGGCGGGGGGTTTCACCAAAAGCACCTTCCCGGTAAGCAGTCCAGATATCATGCGCCGAGCCGATAGCTTCTTCAGCTCTATTGTTGAAGTTATTGCCAAAGGACGGTCCGACCTGGCTTTTAAACTCCAGCACGGCGATTAACCGGCCCTTATTAATAACCAGCATGTCCCAGAGTTTGGTCGGTCTGAAATACCCCGGCAGTGTCACCACACTACGCTCCAAATGAATGTCGGCATGCTCAAGACCGTTGGCATGGACGATATCTCTTGCCAAGGACAGAAAACCGTCCATATTTTTGCCACCGGTAACGCCGGCCCGTTCACCCTGATCTTGTTTACCGCTCGTCAGCTGTTTTTTCCGTGCAGCCTCACGGCCTTGCCAGAACAATCGGATGGCTTTACGGGCCTTTACATCAAAATTTACCAGATCAATTGCCATAAGAATTTAATTACCAGTACCGCCAATGGCGGCCCTTTCTCGATCAGTCAATTCATATAATTCGAAGGTTGCGTGATTACAGGCCTCCCAATCGCAAGCGATAGCTGCCTCTCTCAGAGCTGTGCGCAATTGCACGGGAACATCTGCCCAGCGTGGCACACGGATACGGCGCAGATATTGAGCCTGGAATCGCAGATATCCGCCGCGCATTTGTGTCGAATAAATGGCAACGAAAATCTTGGCGATTCCGGACTTCAATACGGCCTGCAGGGCATGAAGGTCCCATTCATCCGAGGTTATGAAATAGAGGTTAT
>MGTA01000152.1:0-3534 GCA_001799225.1 Deltaproteobacteria bacterium RIFOXYD12_FULL_50_9 | reverse complement strand
TCCGGTACCATTTTCCAGGGTTTTTCCGGGCGCAGTTCCTGTTGATTATTATATCCCTATGCTGCTCAAGGTAGTCTGCAAAACGGGGATGAGTGGTCAGATCGATCAAAGAGCCATCGTCACGAAACGGATTGAGGACGCCCAGGCCTTGCCACTCGACTTTGCCGCTCTTGATATCCTTGGTTGTAACGATGGGGAGTTTGCAATCCGGTTCAACGTTCAGATTCGCGAAGGGCGCGATAAAAACCCGGTCGGCGCCAGTGGCAACGCCGATACCGACTTTGCATCTTGCTTCCTTCAAGGTCGGAAATGTTCGTTCAAGTCGCCGCACGAGTTCCAACTGATCAAAGGAATGCAGAATCCAGGGCTCGGCACCATCCACAACATCTGCCATTTCGGTCACGCCTGCTTCGGATTGGGTAGTTTCGGCTTGCAGCGCTGCAGTCAATCGACTGAGGGTGGACCGGTCAATGGTGGGCCGGTGGGCAAGACGAGTTATCCCCGGTTTCTCTCTGGTGATAACGGTGATAGCCGGATAAGCCGAGACCTCCGAATGAAACGCCGGGGTGTCAACCATGTCCACATAGTATTTTAAATGATAATTACGTCCCACCAAAGCGCGAAGCGGTCCGCCATACTTGTTCTTCATCCAGCGATCCGCGCAGATAAAACCAAGTGACCCGCCCGGCTCAAGGAGCTTCAGACTGCGCTCGATAAACGGCACATAGAGATCCGCCCGGTCATAAAGTGTTTCGAAACGCTTCCGGTATGTTGCAAGAAGATCAGAGGGGATAAGTTCCTGGCGGACATAGGGCGGATTGCCGACCACGAAGGTAAATCGGCGCGAAAATTCCACCAACAAAAAATCAGCCTGCACGATCCAGGCGGAAAGCAGCATTTGGGCGTCGGACGAGGCCACACCCGAGCCGATCAGAAGATTCAAGAGTTTGAGGCGAGTGGTGGTAATACTAGCATCGTCCAACTCGACCGCCGTTATTGCCCCGGCGAGGTCGTTAACGATTGATGTGTAGTCAGGATAATTTTTCGAATATGAAAGCAAAAGCCGTTCGACGACGGCAAGGAGAAAATCGCCATTGCCAAATGAGGGTTCGAGTAGACAAATCAGGTGCAAGGGTTTATCGACGGTGTAACCGGCAAGATCGAGGATGAAATCGACGGTTTCCTTCCGGGTAAAGACCGCGCCTCGTTCCTTCACTCCTGCCGGGACAATGTGCAATGGCAATTCCGCGACTGCTGGCGGAGTGAACAAAGAAAGCTGTCTTGGAGGGCAATTGACCGCTCGATTTAACATTTTGAGTTCCCTGGTAATGTTTCAGGCAGCATAGTAACCGTCTCAGCATAAAAAAGCAAAAAGAGGAGAAGATAAAAAAGGTCAGTTTTTGACTTTGCAGCATGAGAAAAGTAACCAACATCGGATAACTCACACAAGCAAGGTCGTCTCCTTTTAGCCTCATAACGTTAGCTTGATCCGGCCTCATGCGAAGGCTGACTTCCAGGGGCGAACTTGAGGTCGGACCATTTGACGAAATCAGCCATTTTGTGAGCGGCCATCTCGTGTTTCAACAAATCATAGAACCAGTGATCGGCAAAGGGAGATACAATAATTTTAGAAACATATTCTTTCGGAAAGATATCAATGTTGATCATAACATTCTCTTGCTGGCCACCATTGGTGGCGCATTTTTTACTGATGTGCCCACTTATTTCGGACAGTCTGCAGCTCTTTCACCCAGTTTCTTGCTTCTTTGGGCAGTGAAAGGCTGCCGGACAGCTCGAACCAGTTTTGATCGAGTATCCGTAACAAAGCAGCGAAATCAAGATCCTGTAATTTTTTATATCCCCTTTCCTGGACGAACCTTTGTTGCTGAAATGAGAGTCTGTCAACAACCTGCTTTTGCCACCAGTCACTGGCTAAGCTTGGTAGGTTGGCAGAAAGAAACAGCTCCAACTCTGAAGTGGCAATTTTGATGAGATCATTCATTGCTGTCAGTTGTCCTTGGCTAGCCTTTTTTATGGATGAATTTTGCTCCAATCCTTTGATGAAGCTATCTCAATTTATATAGCCTGTCAACAAGAGTCATTTGGGTGAACAGAAAAATACGATATCTTCGTCCATATACAGCATACAGCGGAAGAACATCATCGTTTTGCCTTAGCCGTGGCAAACGTGTATGCCGCCGCTTTTGTCAACAGCGACCCGGAATTCAAACAGGTCGAACAATTGGTGAACATCGTGTGGGTGTAGCCTCAGCCTTCCCCTGAATAACTCTTAAGCCACGATGCTCCGGAATCATTCCATAGGTTGTCGCTCGTTTTTCCGCCATGTGCCACCAACCTTTCATGGCTGCAGGCGCCAAAAGGCAGGTCTTCATCGTTCCGGTATTGAGAGCCGCCATGAACTCTGTCGGGTTTACTCGAAGAGCGAGTTCTCCGATAGTTTCCTCGTTGTCCGTATATCCTTGGATAGACATGCCGACAGCAATAGCAATGTAAAAATCGCTATAACCGGAATCCTTGCTGTTGCCATTGACGTAGTTGTCGACCATTGACGACGTGAGCCAAAAGATATTCCACGCCCCCTCGTTGTTTTGAAACGCCGGGTGATTGCCGGGGCCGTAACCTTCATCGTTTACATAAGCATGTCTCGGTTTACTTGACCATCTCATTTTCGTCCCCCTAATGTTTTGTTTTGCTTATATTTTAACAGGCCCACTCCCCCATCCAGCGTCCTAGTGGATATTTTTTGAAAATATTTTTTTCGGGAATAATTACTCTGGTAATTATCTGAAAAGAAAACTGGTCGGAAATCGTTTTTTGACTAATGAATTTGGCATATAAAGACAATGGCGCATTCATTGAGTAATTTTACGCATTCATTGAGTAATTTTCATTGCCTTATAAAAAAACCTTTGATAAAAGGAGGATATGAGTTACGAACGCCCTTTGCTGGCAACCCTTTTGGCCTTGCTTTCCCGCCCGACCCCGGTCATTCATGTCCTGATCGGCCCCCGTCAGGTGGGAAAGACTACTATTGCCCGGCAGATCGAGCAGGCGATCGGTATCCCTACCATTTACGCAACCGCCGACAGCCCAACGCCGCTTACCTCGGCCTGGATCGAGACCCATTGGCGCCGGGCGTTCAGCGAGTCGACAACCTCACAGGTTCCGGTTCTCCTGATTCTCGATGAACTGCAGAAAGTTCGGGGCTGGAGCGAAACGCTAAAACTGCTCTGGGATAATCGCGCCGTCGGGTCGGAGATTCGCGTTTTGATTCTTGGCTCTTCGGCACTGTTGATGCAGGATGGATTGACCGAAAGCCTGAGCGGCAGGTTTTTTCTGCACCGCTGCACACACTGGGGCTACCCGGAGTGCAGTGCTGCTTTTGGTTTAAGTTTTGAGCAGTGGATCTATTATGGCGGCTATCCAGGGGCCGTGGCTTTTTTGGAAAACGAAGAGACCTGGAAGCGCTACATCGTCGATTCCCTGATCGAAACCGTTTTGGCTCGTGATGTG
>MGTA01000151.1:5270-7784 GCA_001799225.1 Deltaproteobacteria bacterium RIFOXYD12_FULL_50_9 | reverse complement strand
TTGGTGTATTTGAAATAACCTAAAAGAACGAGATTGAAGATGATGCCTGTGGTCAAAAACAGGTTTCTGATTTTGCTGTTGGTATTTTGGGCAAACCTGAGACCTATAAAATAATTTACTGAAATTGAGAATAAAAGCAGGGGCAAATATATCGGATTCCACCAAGCATAGAAAAAAAAACTGCTTCCTGTCAGCCAGGCTTTCCCAGTCCTGATGAGTTTTTTATCATGCAGATAAAAATAAACATAAAAAACAACGGGGAAAAATATAAATATAAACCCATAGGAATTAAACAGCATTTAATCTCCTGTTATTTAACTGAGTTGCCGTGTGCGCAATCTGTTGCATAATGTTTTTTCGCTGCTGTTTTTGAAAGGATGTAAATCTTTTTGGTAATAATTCCGTATGATTGCTATCACTCGGTCAACCTCAGCATTTTGTAGCAGGGGATAGATCGGCAGGGATAGGCTCTCGTGCCATAGCCGCAGGGAGACTGGACAATCATGGGTCTCGGTCAGCAGTTGATAGGGCTTAAAGACTGGACGGGCGGCGCTTATTTCGTGATTGCGAAGGTGGTTCTGCAGGGATTCAGGGTTGGCAAGCTGGACTATGTAACGAAAATAAATTGGTTGCTGGTCTGATTGCGTTCCCGGCCGCCGCAAAGGCAAATCCTGCAATCCAGTGTCATAGCGTTGGGCGATCTCCCTGCGTCGCTGGATGAAATCTGGTAGACGGGCGAGCTGGACAAGGCCCATAGCGGCCTGGAAATCGGTCATTTTGTAATTGTAGCGCGGTCGATAATCGTCCCGGTTATCGTAATCGCAGAGGTCGGCGATAGTGGCTGTCAGTTCAGGGCGATTGCTGGCTACCATTCCTCCTTCGCCGCAGGTTATTACCTTGGTGGCATAAAACGAAAAAATACTCAGATCTCCCAGCGTACCGACCTTGCAGCCAGAAAGTTCAGCCCCGACGGATTGGGCACAATCCTCGACTACCGGAACTCCGCGCTCCTTGAACAGTGAGATCCCTGTACAGGGATTGCCGAACATGTGAGGGACGATGACAGCGCGGGTCTTCGGGGTAATCAACCGCAAGGCGGTCCGGCAGTCAAGATTACCATCGGCTTCGCCAACATCGGCTATGACCGGAATGGCGCCAGTATAATGCACCGCGTTGAGCAAGGCCGTGCAAACATAATCGGGGATAATGATCTCGTCGCCTGGCTTCGTCCCCAAGGCCAACAGGGCCAAATGCAGGGCCGAGGTGCCTGAATTTACCGCCACCGCCCGTTGCAAACCAAGAAAAGAGGCGAAATTATCTTCGAACTTCACCACCTTTTGCCCTTGAGCGATCTGGCCAGACATGATAGTCTCGGCAGCGGCAGCGGCCTCCTCAGCGCCCAAAGTTGGTCGTGAATGGGGGATCATGCTCCACTCCTTTCTGATTTCAATAGGCTTCGAGTTTCTGGTTCAACTCTCGGATGTGGGTAAAATCGCCGCCGTTGTTAAAGATGTAATCTATGGCAGACATATAGGGAAGGAAGGGGCCGTTGATCTGGGGATACTCTGGATGAACGAAATCCTGGAAAAGCAACTTGAGTCCCGCAGCCTTGAATTTTTCACACTCCATGTAATCCTTGCCCCCCGCGCCAGCCAGATAAGTGTCGGCCTTGAAATGCCGGCAGATGTCGAGCAGTCTCGCGGTTGGTTCCTCGCTTAGTCCCGGTATATCGCTAGCGCAAACAATCTCGGTGTCAATGGCGAAAATTTTTCTGACCAGCTTGATAGTCTCCATATTCAAATCGGCCAATGAATCACCGGCGTTGTGGTAAAGTTCGGCAAAGGCGGGCAAGTGTTCACTGTAGAAGGGAGCCTTGCCATAGTAGGTTAGCAGGGTTTGGAGATGTTTCCGACGCCAGTCCTGTTGGTTATTGATCCGCACTTCAGAGACCAGATCACCAAAGTTGAAGCTGACTGGCACGGACAACCAGATCCATTGGTCATGGGTCTTGATCCGATTGCGGTTCTGGTACTCATTTTTCTTGAATTGAACATTATCAAGCAAAACAAAGACATCGGCCTTGTCCAGCTTGTCGAAATATCCGAGCCAAGGCATGAACTGGGGTTGATGAATGGCAATTCTCATAAGAGATTCCTTAGGCTGTCGAGGGATTGCCAACCAAGTATGGGTAGGTGTAGCGAGAGGACGTGGCCTGTTTTTCAGTTACCCCGCTTTTGGCTTCGGCGTTGTTGATTTTTTCATAGCTCACCAACAGGGCCAGCAACAGCATATAAGGCTCCATGATGCGTACGATGATGAATGTGTTGGCTCCGATACTATGGACAAGCATGCCAGTAGTAGCGCAAAGCAGCCCCAGGGCCAAACCCCGACTGAGGGGATCTGGGCTGCGGCGATAAACTGACATCAGGTAGCGAAAAATCATATAATTCAGATAAGCAAAGCTCATCAGGCCAAGCATGCCGTTTTCAACAGCAAGTCGAACAAACTGACCGT
>MGTA01000151.1:231-5249 GCA_001799225.1 Deltaproteobacteria bacterium RIFOXYD12_FULL_50_9 | reverse complement strand
TCCTGGATATTTTCGGGAAGCAGGGGAATGGACATCACGGTCAGAATGGCAAAGGCAAAGATCCAGACCTTGCGTTGCAGCCCTTTGGTCAGGAACAGGAAGGTAAGTAGAGAAAAGCCCCCTGCCAACCATGAGCTCCGCGATTGGGTGTAAATAAACGGCAGCAAAGAGGCGCCCAGCAACAGGGCATACAATATTTTTTTGCTCCCCTTGGGCTCTTGCATGTAAAGACCGGCCACGACGGCGCCCAATACCACATAATATCCGCCAAAGGTGTTAGGCTCCAGATTCCCGCCTTCAAAGGGCATGGCAATTCGACCACCGCCGGGAATTTGCAGGTACCCGTTAATAGTGACAATGGCCATGGTAAGCAAGGTAGCACCAAGCATAATTTTAATATCTTTTTTATCCTGGACATAAAAAAAGACGACAAAGAAAAAGAAAAAATACTGTATCAGTTTGAGGGTAAAGAAAAATCCGCTGGTTGGGGCGGCGTACAACATGGCAACCCCGAAGGTGGTAGTCAAGACCAAAACCAGAGAATGAAAAACCATAGGCTTGAAAAAACGGCCCCCAGAAAGCCGTTCGAGTGGGAAATTCTTATTGATTACAAAGTCGAAGACCACCCTGATCAACAATACACTGAGCAACAGATCTTCCAGTTTAATAGAAATTTCCCGAGCGGCAGTTTGACCTATAATTAACTCTGGGGAAAGGGAAAAAGTCAGCGGTAGCAGATACAGAGCAATAACCGGGTTGAGGACGGTTAACAGCAACAGAATTAACAGGACGGCAAAACCACCGTATATCAGGAGAATATTTTCCATCTACGATTTTGAGCAAGGGAAGAGGGGAAAATGGGAATGAATAGTCATTTCGGTTTGACTCAGAAAAGCTGATTTCAACAAAAAAACATTAACCCGACGAAAGCCAGAATCCATTGGAGTTGCAAGATACAAATCCCCTGGATTTTGGCCTTTGCCGGGAATGACGAAAAAGGTAAACTTTTTTCGAGAATATCAAGAGAGGTTTTTTTTGCGTTTGTTTGCTGTCAGTCCAACTAATTTCCCTCGTAGATTTTCCAAGTAATACTTGAATCTGATCAAGGTATCCTTGTGCAATTTTTCCTGCTCTATCTGGTGTGTTGTTATCTTGTGTTTATTTATCACCAAGCCGGCGACTTTCACTCGCAGACTTTCCAGATGACTCCTGAATCTGACCAAGGTACCACGGTCCAGTTTCTCGTACTCGGTCAATAGCAGAGCGGCATCAACTTTTTCGGCCAGGATGGAGGTTTCAGAGGTTTCCAGAATGGCACTGGTGTCGATGATGACAAAATCAAAAAAGTCTCTCAACGAACTAATAAGGTCTTTCATTCGTTGAGAGTTGATGAAATTGGCCGGGTTTTCTACCTTGCTTCCGCCGGTGAGGATGTAAAGATTATCCAGGCCTGAAGGGGCAAGCAGATGTCGGGCCGGAATCTCACCAAGCATCAGGTCAGTGATCCGGCGAATTGAAATATCCCAGTCTTCGCTACCCATGATCACATCGCTGAGGCCAGGCTGCCGATCAATTCCAAACATGCTATGCAACTTAGGGGCCTGAAAATCTGCATCGAGCAATGCCACGCTGCGTCCGGCCTGGGCAAGAGCAATGGCCAGATTGGCAGCACAAGTTGTGACGCCCTCTCCTTTGGTGGCACTCATCACAGCCAGGGTGCGAATGTCATTCTCTCTGGCTGTCAAGAGTAGATTCGGCACCATGGCTCGATACTCTTCAGCCAGGGACGAATCTGCCAGGAAATGAGCCGGCAGAGATAGATAACGCAGGGCATCATCAACGTGAAGTCCTGGATAGCGATCGCGGACCAGCTCCAAGCCTTCCGATCTGTTCCACATGGTTAAAGCGGTCATGATTGGCACCCCGAAGGTTTCGGCCAAAACATCGAGTTTGCGCGGCACGGTATCCAGGGCTTCATGGATGAAGCCGGCAATAAATCCGATAATCACGGATAAAATGAGACTGACCACCAGATTGCCGATAAAGGCGATCCTGGTTATTGGCACCTGGGGCAGCACTGGGTAACGAGCGATAGTCACATCTTCCACCAGCTCCGCCTTGCGCACCTCAACCTCCTGCTGTTTCATCAAAATTTTGTTGTAAAGAGTCTCATTGGCCTCTACTTCCCGACTTAGCAGGTCATAGGTCTTGGCCGCATCTGGGATTCCTTTCAGCTTGGCATAGGTTTCAAGCAGGTCCTTCTCCACAGCCTTGATTTCATCGGCATAACGTTTTTTCTCCGCCTCCAGATCAACGATAAACTGGTTGATAATCGCATTCTTAGCCTCTCTGATAGCTAATACTTCCGGATGGTTAGGCGTGTAATGATGCAGCAACCCCTTTTCTTTTATCCGCAAGTCATTCAGCGCGGCATTAAGGGAGCCCTGAATGCTGCCGCTATCGGTGTTTGTCCCTCCTGCAGTGAAAACCCAACGGGTATCTTCTTCTGGATTGACAGCCTGCCGCATGGTGGTCAGGCTGTCATTGATCCGGGCGATTTTGAATCCCAGGTTATCAATGATATTCTTTCTTTCAACGTATCTTGCGAGGATAACGTGTTGTTCATCTGTAACCGTTGTTAATTCCAGGCTTTTGCGGAATTCATTCAGTTTCTCCCGGGAGGCGGTTAACTGGTCTCTGGATTTTGCTGCCTGGTCCTCAACAATTTTGATCTCGCTAATAACGCTCTGGTTTCTTTCGTAATAGGCGGCTTCGCGGTATGATGCCGCCACCAGCTCGGCCAGCTTTTTAGCCATTGCCGGTTTGTTATGCTGCATTTTAACGATGAGAATATTGCTTCCCGCCCGGTCGGCAGTCGCTGTAATGGCTTTTTCCAGATCTTTGATTATCGCCATGTATTCTGACGAGCGCAGAATCTCATCGGGTTGCAAATCTGCCGGTACCAATCCGGCTTTCTGGGCGACGACACGCAACACAGGAAAACTACTGATCATGACCGAGGCCGTGGCAATATGATCCCCCGACCGAACAGTACCAAGAAGAATATCACCCACAGTGGTAACTTTTTCAATCTTGAGCGACACCTCAGCTTCGTAAACCGGTTCCGGTTTGGCATAAAAAACCAGGCTGAGCATTAACAGGGCGGAGAGCAAACCACTGATTTTAATCGTCCGTTTTCTGCGGTGGGTGATCCCCCGGACGTCGTTAATTGTATATTCAGCCATGCCTGCTTTGCTCCATTTCTATTAACTGCTCAAAATTCTGAATCCTGAATCTTAAATCATAGGAAATTTTTATTTCTATTTGCCACCCCAAACATCGCCACCACCGCTCGGCAGTGCTGGCGGAGCCGAAATGATCGTAGTAGCCGACGGTGCCGCATCTCTTCGTAATGGGAAACCTTCGTTCTTAGGCCAAGCCGTGGCGCCATAAATATCCATTGGGGTGCGCATAACGGTCAGATAAGGTGACAGTGTGCGTAAAAAATCGCGGATATTGCCGGCCGTGTTGGTGGCCATATAGATTATATCGCCGTTCTGCAGAGAGACGTTCTGTCTGAAATCGCCTTTCTGGTAAAGATCATTAAGGTTGACAACAAAGGCATCCGGTTTGGTCGCATCACCTCGGACAACCATAACCTCGTCAGCCTTGGCATAGTAAGAAGGACCGCCAGCCAGGGTAAGGGCCTCCAGCAGGTTAATGTTGGCATCATAGGAAAAAAGACCTGGACGCATTACCTCGCCAAAAACAAAGATCCGGTTCTTGACCTCGCTCTTGTAGGGGATGAAGAGCACATCACCATCATCGATTGCGATGTCATGGCGGTAATCTGCCTTGAACAGAATATCAAAAACATTCACCTGGTAAGTCTTGCGTGCTCTGGTAATTTCAACTCTGGTCAGATCTGCTTTCTCGAGGTAGCCACCGACCCGGGAGATAAACTCCGTCAACCGTTCCTGGCCAAATAGACGGTAGGTACCAGGACCAGTAGGTTGACGTGCCAGATCTCGCACCGCGCCAAAGATGGAGGCCTTATAGGCCAGTTTCTCAAGGGGCCGGATCTTGACCAAGGGATGCCGGATGTACTGGCGTAGAAATTCCTCCAACGTTTTGTCGGCTTCAGTTGGAGTCAGACCAGCCAGCTTGAAATCAGTAATATAAGAAAAGGAAATCGTCCCACGTGGAGAGACATTAAGTTTGTAGGTGTTTTCTTTAATCCCTTCCCAAATGATTGCTTCCACTGTGTCAGTGGCACCAATTCGGTATTCCGCCACCCCATCGGTTACTTTAAAAGATTGATATTCCGACATCGGAATCAGCTCCGGCGCTTCCTCAAACGGGTCACTGGGTTGGGATGGGGCTGCCGCTTGATTGAGGCCGACAGCTGCCGAACCAGATAAACGCACCGATGATTGCGCCTCGTTTATTTTGCTGCCACTCTTGGTGGGCAAGTTTTCGACAACTGGATCAGCGCGAAGAACAACGCGTATATCCACTCTGCGATTTTTTTGTAAAGAAGCCTGATCATGACCAGGATATTTGACAACACTGTCACCAAAAGCCTCTTGTCTTATACGCTCTGGAAGAATACCTTGTTCTATGAGATAACGGGCTACGCTCCGGGCCCGCCCTTCGGAAAGTCTCTGGTTATTGGGAAATTCAGAGGTTTTAATATCCCGAATATCGGCAAAACCATCCATCTCCAGCGAAGTTTCTTCCGTCGTCCGCAGGAATTCTGCCACCCTGTTCAATACCACGATGGTTTCAGGTCGTAGTTTAACCTTCCCGGTATCGAAAAAAACCGCCGTGGTAAAAACCGGGATTACAACCTTATCAGAAATTTTTTCGGTTTGTACAACATGTGGCGGCTGCAGGGGGATAGGTTCTTTTTTTCGGCAGTCCGCGGAAAAAATCCCAGGCGCGGCCGGACCTTGAAGCCAGATCTTGAGTCCCTCACCATGGGAGGCTACGATCAGATCAGGTTTTCTATCGCCATT
>MGTA01000151.1:0-223 GCA_001799225.1 Deltaproteobacteria bacterium RIFOXYD12_FULL_50_9 | reverse complement strand
TGATGGCAAGGTCATAATAATATCCGGTTTTAGGTAGTCCCTCATCCCTAGCCACCCATTTTTTCCCCCCGGTAGGATTTAGCTCCTGATACCAGATGAACACGCCATGATTATCGTTGGAAGTAGCGACTATATCCAGCAATCCATTGCCGTCAAGATCAATCGCCTTGGCCCGCCAGAAACTTCCTTTTACCGTGAGCTTTTCCGAACGCGGAAAATTACT
>MGTA01000150.1 GCA_001799225.1 Deltaproteobacteria bacterium RIFOXYD12_FULL_50_9 | reverse complement strand
CAAAGAACAACCGTACTTTCCCATATTCTGCCCCGCCCAGAAAACTAAAATTTTACAGTTGTACTACCTTTTTGTTTGTGATATGAGAGAATCATGAAGCAACAAATCTTTACAAAGATTCTTTCGATAATCCAGCCGATTGGACTCCTGTTTTTTACGGCGCTGCTCACCAGTTGCGGTGGTGGAGGTGGTGGTGGGGGGGGCGGGGGCTCAGTCAACGATGTAATAATCGACGCCATCGTCTCCTCAACCCGGCAAAACAAGCTGAACATCTCTTGGGAATACGACACCAGCGCAGTCCCGAACCTGCAAGGCTTCAGAGTTTATAAAGGAACCGCCAAGGTCTGCGATATTGAGTACATCGCAGCGTCGCCGCCACAGCTGCAGCATCAAATGACCTGTGATATTGCTCCATTTCTTGAAACCGCCACCCTGAAATACACCATGACCGCCTACGACACAAATGGCAATGAGAGCGCAAAGTCCGCCCCCATGACGGCCAACAAAAGCCCGATCGCCAAAATTGTGGCAACCGGGAAAAACCGGAGCGCCCACTTAGACGCCAGCAGTTCAACCGATAACGGCACGATTACCGGATATTTCTGGACTTTCAGCGACACTGCCACAACAGCCAGCACCGCAATTGTTGATCACGATTTCATCACGGCAGGACTCTGTACAGTCACGCTCACCTTGACCGACAACGCCGGCGCCCAGACATCAGTCCAGGTATCCTTGAATATCCCCTGACAACATGCCTAAGCCCGCTTGACATTAGCTGTTTTTCATGTTTTCAATATGGATACTTATGATCCCTCAAGTTATCCATATCGGCGGCGAACATACGGTGACCGGCTCCTGCCATCTCCTCAGCTGCCAAGACCTCAATATCATGGTTGACTGCGGCACAGCGCAGGGATCGGCAACGCCCCTTCCTATAGCCGAATGGCCGGTCAAACCCGCCGAAATCAACTATCTTTTTGTAACCCATGTCCATATCGATCATATCGGCAGGCTTCCGGAGTTGATTTCTGCCGGCTTTCAGGGAGAAATACTCTGTTCCCTTCCATCCAAGGCATTACTCCGTCCCATGCTGGAGGATAGTCTGCGGTTTGAGGAGTACGGAAAACATCAGGCTGACTCGCTGCTGACCAGCATTGCAGCGATGACCAGGGGTTTTGAATACGGCAGGCGTTTTAAACTGCAAAACGGGGTTGAATTCAAGCTGGGTCGCGCCGGTCATATCCTCGGCTCCTGTTTTATTCATCTCTTTTTTCCCGGCACCCCGTCGGCAATGCCGGGCAATAGCTGCTACTCGATAATTTTTTCCGGAGATCTCGGCAGCAAAAATACGCCGCTGCTGCCTGACCCTGATCCCCCTGGAAATTGCGATCTATTGTTTCTCGAATCCACTTATGGCGACAGATTGCATCATGATCGCGAGCAACGTTTGGAAAAACTTGGTCTTGTGCTGAGACAAGCTTTATCAGATAAAGGCAAGGTCTTTATCCCGGCTTTTGCCCTGGGCAGAACCCAGGAAATTTTATACGAAATCGCCAGGCTGAAATCGAAAACCAACAACAGCTCAGGAGAGCTAGCAAATATTCCGGTTTTTATCGATTCACCCCTTGGCCTTAAAATAACCGCAATCTATTCCTCGCTTTCCCAATTCTGGGACTATGAGGCGAGAAGACTTCTGGCCGCCGGCGACGATCCGATAGATTTTGCCAATCTCTATTCCAGCGCCGGTTTTCAAGACCACAAAAAACTCCTGGAAATTCCTGGGCCGGCAATAATTATTGCCGGGAGCGGCATGTGTACCGGTGGTCGGATTCTCGACCATCTTGCCGCCGGTTTGTCAGATCCACGGAATGATCTTCTTTTTGTCGGTTATCAGGCAAAAAATACCCTGGGTCGGGCGCTCGTTGACCAGAGCGAGACCAACGGCCATGGCTCGGTCACCATAGACGTCCGCAAAATCCCGGTCAAAGCAAAAATCCATGTAATGCCGGGCTATTCAGCCCACGCTGATCAACTTGGCCTGGTGGAGTGGGTCAGGTCCATGCCGCAGCCTCCCAATGAGATACGATTGGTGCATGGCGAAGAATCCGCCCGGAGAGAGCTGTGGAAAAAATTATCGAGCTGACTCAAAAAAATATTGGAAAATTCACTATGCAAAGCGCCTCAATCCCTATATTTCTGAACTCCTTTTTCTGGGAATACGACACTGCTACCATTGACACGGCCAAACATGCTTCCTTAATCATGGGCCGAATCATGGAGCGCGGCTCATGGGAAGCCATGCGCTGGCTGCATCAAACTTATTCGGCTGACGATCTTGCCCTCTTCCTGCGTACCAAAGGAATACAAATTTTGCCGGCCAGAGAATTAAATTTCTGGGCGTTGCTCTGTGGTGTCCCGGACAGAACACGAAACCACTGGGTCAAAAAGGCTCGGGCGAAAAACTCTGTCTGGACACAAAGATATGCACACTGAGATACTGAGCCAGAGCCAGAAAGATATCCTCCCCGGACTGGCAGAGGTAATATCAGGAATGGGTTTATATATGGCAGGCGGAACGGCCTTGGCATTACAACTCGGGCATCGTCCTTCCGTGGATTTCGACTGGTTTGCTCCGTCAATCGGTAATCCCGAACAACTGTTTCAAAGACTTACACCTTCAGGTTTGCCGTACACCATTCTATCCATCAGCCATGAGACCCTTTATTTAACTATAAATGAGGTGCAAATGAGCTTTATCGGTTACTGCTATCCCATGCTGCGGCCTCCAGTGTTATGGCCTGATTACAATATTCATCTCGCGGACATTGTAGATATTGCCTGCATGAAACTCAGCGCCATAACCAACAGAGGCTCCAGAAAAAATTTCATTGACCTTTTTTTCATTACACGTGACCATATTCCCTTGAACAAGTGCCTTACTCTTTTCACTCAAAAATATCAGCAACGCGATATTGGCCATGTTTTAAGAAGCCTTGTCTACTTTGCAGACGCAGACTCAGAACCTGAGGTCAAAATTCAGTCTGAAGTAAACTGGCCCAAAATCAAAAAAACATTTGAATCAGAAATAAAAAAACTAACAGCCAAGAATTATTCTGACGAATTTTACACCTGAAGATACAGATTTTAACTATCGATAATCTTTATGGATTTCTCATTATCAGGAGGGGAAATGTCAGAATATCCAGTCCGCTCCCAGAGATTCCTTCTTGGCAGTACAAAATAATTATGGGGAATGTCTCTGGTTGTTCGATACCACGCTTACAAAACTGGTGTTTTGTAAGCGCGAGATGCATTTGAAGCAATTTCAGATATGCGTGGCAGGCTGTGATTACCCCTTGACAAATAGCCTTTTAATGAATCAACCTACATATTAGCGTCTCACCCCGCCAGGCTAAGGGCGGATATTTTTCATAAAGCAACTTGGCGACCCTATGGTTGGTTAGTTATCTTGGGTCCGACCCCATGAGGCTATAATCAGCATGACCGATATTATCACAGAAATACAGCTTGGGGAGGACAGCCGACGTCAGTTCAAGGCGACCTTGACACATGCCGATCAGGTAGCTGCCGAAATCGTCGCCTTTCTTAATGGTTCCGGTGGCCGTATCTTTATCGGGGTCAACGATGCTGGTGATCTGCTCGGTCTCGATGCCGAAACTATCCGTCGTCTCAATCAGCTTATAGCTAACGTGGCAACTCATAATGTCCGCCCCCCGACCAATCTCATAACCTCAAACCAACAGGTGCAAGGCAAACTGATTATGGTTGTTGATATCCCGGATGGTCTGAATAAGCCTTATTGCGATAATGAAGGACGATTCTGGGTAAAGAACGGAGCCGACAAAAGGAAGGTAACCAGCCCTGAAGAGCTTCAGCGCCTTTTTCAGGCCGGCGCAAAATTTTTTGCCGATGAGCGTCCAATCCCAGATACAACCCTTGAAGATATCGATCTATCGGCACTTGCAATATTTTACCGCAATAAAACCGGCTCTTCGCTGGATGCAGCGCCACTGCCCATTGGACGCCTTATGGAAGCACTTGGACTCATGAAGCAGGGCGCCTTGACCCTGGCTGGATTGTTACTGGCAGGTAAAGATGTAGCCCGCCATGCTCCACTGTTACATATCTCTGCAGCAGCATTTCCCGGCACTTCAATATCAGATGAACATTTTATCGATAAGGCCGAATTTCGCGGACGTCTGACTGAACAATATTCAGGGGCGTTTGGATTTCTAGAGCGCAATCTCCGCCATCTTCAAAACGATAAAGACCAAGGTTTTAACCAGCCCGGCTCATTGGAAATATCAAGGGAGGCCCTGCAGGAAATCCTTGTCAATGCCCTGGTCCATCGCGACTATCTGGTAAACGCTTCAGTCAAGTTGTTTATCTTTTCAAACAGGGTCGAAATCCAAAGTCCCGGAACCCTGCCGAACAGTCTAACAATAGAAACAGTAAAGCTGGGTGTTTCTGTACCTCGCAATTCCGTTTTACTCTCCCATGCCCAGTTTGTTATGCCCTACTCCGGACTTGGCAGTGGCTTGCCTCGCTCCTTAGCACGATGTCCCAATATGGAACTTATAAATGATCATGCAGCCAATCGTTTTATCGTACGGTTGCCACGGAGCTGATTGACATTCAAGCGCCTTACAGCAGGAATAAAATAGATCATTTTCCTCTTTTGGTCAGACCCCATGAGATTATGAATGAGGTTGTGGAGAAAAAACATGAAAGAACTTATGGTAAAAGCATTTTGGGATGAAAAGGCTGAGGTGTGGGTTGCTGAAAGTGAAGACGTGCCTGGTCTAATTACGGAAGCCACCACAATGGAATCACTCATTTCGAAATTAAAAGTGTTGATTCCTGAGCTTCTTGAGGCCAATGGTGTAATTTTTGAAATCAATGGCACTGAACAAATCCCTTTTCATCTTCTGAGTGAACGGTCAGAAAAAATTCAACGGCCTGGTCATGTCTGATTATTCCACGGAATTAAAGAAGATGCTTGTCCTTTCTGGTTGTTTCTTGGAGCGTCAAGGTAAAGGGGACCACGAAATCTGGTATAGCCCGATAACGGCAATGAGGTTCCCGGTAGATTCAAAGATTAAGTCTCGCCACACGGCTAATGGAATTTTAAAACAGGCTGGATTGCCAAAAAAGTTTTAACACCCCTTCAACAAACTGTGCCTTAATACTTCCAAGTAACTTCACCGTAATTGGTTGAATTTACGCAGTT
>MGTA01000149.1:7224-9904 GCA_001799225.1 Deltaproteobacteria bacterium RIFOXYD12_FULL_50_9 | reverse complement strand
CGAGCGAAAACATCCTCCGAACCGGCAATCTTCTCGGCCAAAGCTACGCTGGCATCATTGGCCGAGGCTAGAAGCACGGCATTAATAAGGTCGTTGGCCCGATAATTACTCCCTGGCTGCAAAAACACCTTGGAACTGGGCATTAAAGCAGCTCTTTTGCTGACCTCAACCATCTCTGAACCTTTAAAATGATTAATGGCTAGCAAACCAGTCAAAACCTTGAGTGTGCTGGCCGGCTGACCAGGCAGATCAGGAGAATGAGCATAAAGTGTTTCACCGGTCTGGGCGTCGATGACAATAGCACTCCTGGCCGAAAGCCTGCGCCGCAAGCCAGAGGAAGGAGAATCGTCAACCAGTCGTCCATCAAGCACCGGCCTCGGCCGACTACTGGCTGCCCGCAGTCGGGCCTTATGGCGCCTATGCTTCGATTTGGCTAACTTATTTTTTGTAACTCGATGAGTTGATCGATCTGCCTTGAGTGCAGCAGAACTCTTGGAAGAGGTTGCTGTTTTCCGTTTACTTTCAGAGGCTAATGCTGAATATAACCCTGAAACCAGAAAAATAAGGAGAAGAAGGGGGATGAATATCCGGGCTCGTTTTATCATGACTTCCTGATCCAGCTTAATAAAAAAGGTTGCTGGTTACCGCCCAGGCAAGTCCAATCTGGGCTCCTGGCATATCATAACTTACTAAAGTATAGTAGAGAGGCATCAGAAATCAAGACAATTTTTCTGCAAGTCGCCAACTAACCTATTGTTTTCACGGATTATTGCCCGGTCGGCAAAACACCATTTCACACAAGATATCGTTCACCTCCGAATTCACAGCACCATATATGGTATCTTCTAACACGCTAATGTGCTGAAAAAACATCAGGTTTTTTTATTAAAAAAACATCCGGTTAAGCAGAAAAATCATTAAATCATGGTCATGATGGTTCGGCAAATATCATTAAGCGGCACTACCTTATCGACACCACCCGCCTCAATAGCCTCCTTGGGCATACCGAACACCACACAACTCCGTTCATCCTGAGCAATAGTCCTGGCACCGGCCTCCTTCATCTTGAGCAAACCCTGAGCGCCGTCTTTGCCCATACCGGTAAGGATGACCCCAACGGCATTGGCGCCGCCGTATGCCGCTACGGAGTTAAACAGCACATCCACGGCAGGCCGCTGATGACAAACGAGCGGGCCGGTCTTGATATTGACATAATAACGGGCGCCGCTCCTCCGCATCACCATATGATAATTCCCCGGCGCCAGCAAGGCGGTACCGGGCAAAACAGAATCACCATCCTGCGCTTCTTTGACCCTGATCTGGCAGAGGCTATCCAAACGCTGAGCAAAACTGGCCGTAAAGTTGGCCGGCATATGTTGAACGATCAAAACCCCGGGACTGGTTGGTGGCAATTGTTCCAGCACTACCCGCAGAGCCTCGGTGCCGCCGGTAGAGGCGCCAATAGCGATAATCTTGTTGGTAGTCTCGGACAATGACAAACGGGAGGCGGTGAGTACTCGCTTTTCTATTGATTGGACAGGAAGCGCCTTCATCCGCTGCTGGACATTGACCCGAGCCGCACCCCGAATTTTCTCAGCGAGCTGGACACTCATATCGCCGACAGAATATGCCGGACCAGGTTTCGAGATAACATCAACAGCACCGATTTCCATGGCCTCAAGGGCCAGAGAGCCACCTTCTCTAGTTAGAGAACTGACGATAATCACCGGCAGCGGGAAATACTTCATGAGCTTCCGCAAAAAAGTAATGCCGTCCATCCGGGGCATTTCAATGTCCAGGGTGATTACATCAGGCTTCAAGGCGACAATTTTATCCCTCGCCACATATGGATCGGGTGCGGTGCCAATAACCTCAATATCCTTCTGCAATGAAAGTTCTTCGCTGAACACCTTGCGGACAACAGCAGAGTCGTCCACCACCAGCACTCTAATCTTATTCATGCGAGATTCACCAGAAATAGTGGTTGAGTTCTCAACGCTTCGGCCAACTATAGCTTAGCTGCACAGGCTCACTTGCCACTTCTTTCACCAAAAACAGTCAGCAACAACCCATGTTCCGTGTTAAAGAGACATGTCTTTGGGTTATCCACAATAGTTTTCAGGGTGAGCAGCGGGATTTCAGCAGTTTCCGGTATACCCAACGTACATTGGCCATGGGGATCCAGTTTGCCGAGTAAACTTCCCATCACCATGTTTACTGTCTCCCCCATGGCATCCTTGATGCGCTTCAAATCAATTTCCGAGGCATCAACGCCAAGAAAGTTACTAGTAATATTCTGGGCAAGCACGAGAGGAAAATAGATCCTGACAAATCCGGTACTGTCGCAGAAGAACTCCACCTGCGCTGCAACGTATGGTTTGGGGGTTTGGACATTACAATCGGCCGGAACAGATCTTAACGGTTCTAAAAAAACAAAAAACATAGTCTCAAAAACCTCTGACATGGTCTCAAAGATCAAGCGTTTCATTTTCTCATCCATGCTTTTCCACCTCAAGTTTACCGGGAATAATCGCCATGCAACTTCGGCAAAACCACCATATCAAAAATCCATTTCGTCACTGCCTGGCCCTGAAGAAACAGGCGTCAATTCCAGCACTCTCTGTTCATATGCCTTTTCGAGAACATCCATTAGAACTTTTTTAATCGTTTCCGGTAAAAA
>MGTA01000149.1:4645-7196 GCA_001799225.1 Deltaproteobacteria bacterium RIFOXYD12_FULL_50_9 | reverse complement strand
AGCTTCGTTGTTTCATCAATCCGGGCTTGACTGGACTCCGTAGTAATGAATATCACCGGAATCTGCCCAAGCACCTTATCATTTTTCAGCGCTCTCAACATCTCAACACCGCTCATTACCGGCATATTGATATCGGAAAGAATGACATCAACCCATTCATTCTCCAAGATTTTCAGAGCCTCCTGGCCATTCGCCGCCTGGAAAAAAGCGGCAATTGGAATTCCTGACATCTCAACGGTCTTCTTGACCACTGCCCGCATTGTTTCTGAATCATCAGCCACAAGGATTGTGAAAGCCATACCCTCTCTCCTGTTCAGTCAACACTAAAATCCGAAACATACCAAACAATTCCCGCAAGTTGCCACAGAAACAACGAATCACAAATTTCACCCTTCCAACATTTGCAACAACTCCTGAGCTTTTTCCAGCTCGCCGATCAAATCAGCCATGAGAAGATCAAGATCCGCATTTGATATTCCAAAACTCCGCAACACCTCTCCCTGCAGTTTGGTCGCCAAACCATCAGCACCAACTCCGATGCCAAGCGAAATCACTAAGACATTACTCAGACAGACCAAGGCGGTAAGCGGCTCTTTGCTGAGAGCGTCCGGGTCATGATGGCCGGCAACCGCCCTGATAAGGTCTCCGGAAAACTCCCACTGTTTAAGGATCAATCCCCCCAGCTCAGCATGGGTAATGCCGAGAGACTCCTTCTCCGCCTCGACAAACGAGCAGTTCTCCTGGGTTACTTTGAGAATGATCTTATTAAAATCATCCGCAACAAAACGCGAGAGAATAAGCTTACCGATGTCATGGAGAAGAGCTGCGGTATAGGCTGCCCCTGGTTCGACGCCCTTGACATACCGGACCAACAGCTTTCCCATAATACCGGCTGCCACCGAGTGCTTCCAGAGATCTCCCTCCTCAAGCTGATAGCCTTCGCCGGTATTCCCCTTGTAAAAATCAGTGCTGCTGCTGGTAATAATAATATCCTTAAGAATATCATGGCCGATAAAAATCAATCCCTCATCAAGGGAGGAGATCTTGCGCTGCAGGCCAAAATAAGCGGAGTTACAAATCTTTAGGACATTGGCCGTCACAGACGGGTCATATTTAATAACCTCAGCCAAATCACGCGTGCTGACATCCGGATCAGCGATGAGTTGCAGGACCTTCTGGGCCACCTTGGGAAACGGCGGAATCTGCTTAATAGCACCAACGATCTCCTGAATGCGGCTCATAACTCGAACTCCCCTCGTCCGGACACCTTCAACCGGGTAAAACCAGTACCGATCTCAATGCTGATGGTCCTGTTCACCGCTCCGCCTACATCTTCCTTATTTATCATAATCTGGTTTTTCCAAAAAATCTTGCGCAGAACCATATAATTACGTTTGCCGATGTTAAAAACACCATTTGTATCCATTACTTGCGAACCGCCCACTACCTTGACAACCATCCGGTTCTTTACCGCCCCGAACTTATAGGTTTCTTTGAACAGCAGAGGGATTCCAGAATCAGCAAACATGAACGGTTTTTCCTTGGCCCGATTCAGATCGAGTCCGGAATCAGGCAACATATAGTGCAGCATTCCGCCAACCTTGACAACAGGATCCCAGATGACCAAGCCAATACATGATCCCAGTGAATAGGTGATAATAATATCTTCCGGGTTGTTACTGACCTTCATGTCAGAGATGCCGACAATAATCTTCATCAAATATAATCCCTTCTCTGCTCCTGATTTGCCCCTGTTAAGAGAGCAAGATCACTTCCGGTATGCCGTAGCAGCCAATTGCTTAAAATTGTGCTTAATGCTTGAGATACTCTCCGAATGCCCAATAACAAGATACCCTGCCGGCCCAAGAGAGTTATAAAACTTCTCAATCAACCTCTGCTGGGTCTCACGGTTAAAATAGATCATGACATTACGGCAGAAAATAACATCAAATGGTTTCCCCCAGGAAAAATCCTGCATGAGATTGAAATGTCTAAAATCGACCAACTGCCTTAACTGCTCTTTCACCTTAACAAATCCGACCGAATTACCCACCCCTTTCTGAAAATATTTTTTGAGCAGCGGCGGCGGAATTTTGGCGACCTTATCCATAGAGTAAACGCCATGTTTAGCCTGATTCAAAACCTTGGTAGAAATATCGGTTGCCAGAATCGAACAACGCAAACCGGGATTTCTGGCTAAAAACTCACTCACTACCATTCCCAAGGTATAGGGCTCCTCGCCGGACGAGCAGGCCGACGACCAGATCCGAATGCCTTCACTCCGCACCCGACTTTCGTTTGCCAACTGCGGCAGTATCGTCTGCTCCAACAAATCAAAATGGGCCTGTTCCCGAAAAAAATTGGTGAAATTAGTGGAAACCTGATCAATGAGATGCACCAGCTCCTCACCACTTCCATCTCGAGTGACAAAAGTAAAATACTCTTCAAAAGAGGTCATGCCACAGGCCCTGAGTCGTTTGCCAAGCCTGGCGTTCAACAGCTCCTTCTTCTCAGATTTTAAAAAAATCCCGGTTTTATTATAAATAAGCTC
>MGTA01000149.1:0-4593 GCA_001799225.1 Deltaproteobacteria bacterium RIFOXYD12_FULL_50_9 | reverse complement strand
TCAAAGTATCAAGCCTCAATAAATTTATCTACTACCCATGTACGGCACAGGCGAAGTCCATCTTGCAAGCCCTTCAATTAACTACACCAGAGAGCCTTCTAAACGATCAATACCGATGACCTGATCAACGTCCAAGAGGATGATCACCGCCCCTTTAACCTTTGCCATCCCTAAAATATCAGCCCCGCTCGCCTCACTGCCGCCAAAGGATGGTGGAGGTTCGATCTCCTGTTCACCGACATTGACAACCTCTGAGACCGAATCGACCAGCATGCCAACTTGAACCGGACCGGCACTACCCAACAAATCAACCACGATAACACAGGTCCTCTCATTATATTTCTTGGCCTCCATGCCAAACTTGAGACGCAAGTCTAGAACAGGGATCACCCGTCCTCTAAGGTTGATAACCCCTTTTACATAATGAGGTGTATGAGGGACTACCGTTATCTCCATAACTCCAATAATTTCACGGACTTTTAAAATTCCAATCCCGTACTGCTCCTTACCCAGGGCAAAGGTCAAATACTTACCTGCTAACACTTTCTCGCTGTGAGTGCTTGCGGCAATCCTCTCTGTTTCACTCATTTGCTCCCCCTTATCACATACTGAAAAACAAACATTTTCTTAACTACCTATGTCAGGTTAATCAACTGGGTAGTTACACAAGACTAAGCGTTCCTCACAACTCTCTCTTCTTCAACCCTGACCGTATTACTTGAGCCGATAATACCTGCAAGATCCAAGATAAGTCCAACCCGACCGTCTCCAAGGATGGTTCCACCGGCAACACCTGGAATCTCCTTCATATAGCCGCCCAAACTCTTGATCACAACCTCCTGCTTGCCAAGCAGCTCATCCACCATCAAGGCGCGCTGCCGACCTTCGCTCTCAACGACAACCACTATGGCCTCACAGGGGTCGGTATAGGTCGATTCCACCCCGAACAGTTCATACAAACGGATGATTGGGATCAACGTCTCACGGATCAACAGAGCTTCGCCCCGGCCATGCACGGTGTTATAGAACTCCCTTTTGGGTCGCATCGACTCCTTGATGGCAATAGTCGGTATAATGTACCGTTCACTACCCACCCGTACGATAATCCCATCAATAATCGCCAGGGTTAAAGGAAGACGGATGATGAACTGCGAACCCTTGCCGGACTGGCTGAGTACTTCGACCTTGCCGCGCAGCTTTTCTACGCCCTTCTTGACCACGTCCATGCCGACACCACGCCCGGAAACATCCGTGATTTTGTCCGCCGTTGAAAAGCCCGGTATAAAAATCAGATTATTAAGTTCATGGTCGGAAAGCGCATCACCTTCCTGAATCAAGCCACGCTCTATGGCTTTTTTTCTGATCTTCTCAGAGTTGAGGCCCTGGCCGTCATCCTCTATCTCGATCATAATATGCCCACCCTTCTGATAGGCTCGGAGATTGACAACACCGACAGCCGGCTTGCCGATCTTCTCACGTTCAGCAGGCACTTGCACACCATGATCAATGGAGTTGCGGATCATATGGACAAGGGGATCATAGATGGAATCAACCATGTTGCGATCAATCTCCGTCTCCTCGCCGGTCATGATGAGATCCACAACCTTTCCGGATTTCTTGGAAAGATCGCGAACCAGGCGGATCATCTTCTGAAAGGTCTGGCGAATCGGCACCATGCGCATGGACATGGCTGTCCGCTGCAATTCCGTCGTAATGCGTGACAACTGGGCGAAATCCCGGTTGAGCTTCGGATCATAAAGACCAATGATCATCGGATTCTGACGGACCATCGCCTGCATGATGACAAGTTCGCCAACCGCATTGACCAACCCGTCAAGCTTCTCAATATCAACCTTAATGGAGGCGCCAACCGCACTTTTAGTGCTGGCCGGGGCATCCTCCCGACCAGTTGGCCGGAGAGCACCGGTGTTTTTATCCGGTTCTGTCTCACCAGGTGTATCGAACGGTGTCGGCTGGGCCTTTAACTCGGCAACAGTAGAAGGGCCGGCAGCCCGTCGTCGCAAGGAGCCGGCGGTTTTCTTGCCCTCCTGGATATTGCGAATCTGTTCGACATACTCGCTGATATCGAACTCTATATAATGGTCCATACCCTTTTCCAGAATGTCCCTGATATTCTGGACCATGACCCGCAATTGATCCCCGACACTTAACACAATGTCAATAACATCGGAATCCATCTTCCGACGATTATTCCTGACATCATCAAGCAGATTTTCGGTGGTATGGGCAAGCTTGTTGATCACTTTAAGATTAAGAAAGCCGGAAACACCCTTGATGGTATGAAAGGGCCTGAAGATGTTGTTGATGATCTCAAGATCATCCGGATTCTGTTCCAGCTCCAGAATATTAACCTCAATACCTTCAAGATGTTCAAAGGCCTCGTCAATAAAACCGCCCAATAGATCGCGGTCTTTGAGAAAATCCGGCAGACCTTCAAATTGCAGGGCTCCCGGCGAACCGGCAGCCACTTCTCCTCCAGACTCAGACTCGTCAGTTTGCAAACTTGCTGATGCCGGTTTCTGACTGTCCCCGCCCTCGTCACTCTGATCGGCATCTAGAAATTCGGGATCGATTACCAGGCCTGTCTGAGCAAAGACCCCGACAGCCTGTTCGAAGATCTTCTCATCGCCCCGACCTTCAGTGCGAACCACATCCTGCATCAACGATATGCATTGGCCAAGCCTTTCATAATTCTCATTATCATCAGGCAATTCACCCATTATCATCTTTTGAAGGACTATTACAAAAAGCCGGCCCGTTTTGACAAGACCGGGAAAGGCCTTAATAACCGGGCTGGTCAACATCTGTTCGACAAGCTCAAGTAATTCACCGACAACGGATAAATCGCCTGGCTCAACCATTAATATCTTCAAGGCCATATTATCCAAAAAATCGGGCAATGCCAGATCAGCCTTTGCCATGTACGCTCTCCTCATTTTTCATAATCGTCATTTACAAAAAACTTTTTACCCATTTTATAACCATAGCACAAAAAAAACCTGATATATAGCACTGATTCCGGGAAGAGGGGAAATTACTCCCCCGCTGTTAGCTGCTGATTTTTTGGAGCCTGTTTTAGTAAGGCCGGATCAATATTCCGAATCTGGTCCTCAATAATCTTAAGATTAGGTTTAACCTTATCAATGATCTCTGTCCCGGGATATTTTTTCAGGATATCCAAGAGAAGCTGTCGGGATTCCAGAAGCAGCTCCTCTTTGTCCTTCTGATCCTGAGTTTTACGGGCCTTTACAAACAAGTTGGCTGCCTGCCGTCGATTCTCATTTGCCGCCTGATTGACGGCCAATTCTATCTTCGCCTTGGCCTCCTCTTCATAAGGAGTACCGAGCAGGGAGCTAAACAGCTCTATCGCCTCATCATATCTCCTTGAATCAAGCAGATTCACTGCTTCGCTCCACTGGATTGCCTGAGTTTGCTGGTTTGCCTGTTGCTGGACCTCCATATCCTTGGTCTCGGCTTGCTGAACCTCTTCGCCGATTTACAACAATGTTTCCCGCATTTCAGCAGGAACAACACCTGCCAGCAAGCGATCAATCAACTCCTTGGCCCGTTTAAACTCCCTATCCGCGAGCAGGGATTCCACTTCAGCCAGTTGACTGGCGATCCAGGCCTGATTTGCGCTTTTAGCCTCATCCAGGATATCTTTAGCCCGCTTCAAAAATATACCGTTAGGGAAATTTTCGGCAAAGGCCGCCACACTCCTAATCAATTCCGGCGGCACCCACTGGCCTTTAAAAGCCAAAGAACTTTTAATAACCCGCTGAAAAGCAGCGAACTCTTCTGACTTCAGGTCGGCACTGGCAATCAAGCGCATAAACTCGCCAATCCAGACCGCCTCTGTTCCCCGTGCTGCATAGGCTTCGGAGAGCTTCTGATAATAGGCCGATGCTTCCCGAACATTTCCGGCAGCCAAAAAGAGATCGGCAACTAAGCGGGTCATTGCCGATCTGTCATTATCACTCTCTTCAAGAGAGATAACCTCTTTCAAAACCTGAGCACCATCCATAAACCTGCCCAGTCGAACAAAAGACAAACCATACATTTTACTGATTGCCGGAGCAGGCACCCACTGGCTATTGGCGGCCATTCCGTTCTCAAAGGCTGTAACCACACCCTGATAATTTTCTTCCTGAAACAAAGCAGGGATTGCCCCTTCACTTTGCTTTGCAATACGTTCGAGATGTTCAACCGGCTTTGCCGCCGACGGATTGACTGGTTGGTCACACCCCGCCTCGCAACCACTTTCCAGATAATGAATATCTGCAAAAGCAATCTCCCAGAAGCGCACCCCTTCCACCTCTTTCGGCTGATCAGCAATCAACGTTTTTCTCAATCTCTCATAGCCGAGCAAGACCCTGGCTGCCAAGGTTTTGCATCCTGCCTGCCTTTCCTGCCTGGCTGCATCACTCTTGTCTGCAGCCTCTGGCCGGGCGGCCACCATATTCCACCGGGCCAGCCTATCACGATAAAAAGCCAATCGCCGCTCAACAGAATCTAGATCAGGGAGGCCCTGACTTATCTCAGCCTTTAACGGTTTCTGCTGATAATTAATTT
>MGTA01000148.1 GCA_001799225.1 Deltaproteobacteria bacterium RIFOXYD12_FULL_50_9 | reverse complement strand
GTGGCCATCCTCTCCTTATAGGAGCGCAGGGTCCGGGTGGCCATGACCCCGGGCACGGCGCAGCCCCCGGCAATACCGCCCGAGATGATAAAGGCCATAACCGAACTGCCGTGCAGACCGAAGGTCCTGAAAATCCGGTCCATCATGAATGCCACCCGGGCCAGATAGCCGGAATCCTCCAGGATGGCAATACCGAAAAACATGAACATGATGAGCGGCACAAAGCCCAGCACCCCGCCCATGCCGTGGATAATCCCTGACAGAATCAGAGATTTTAGATGACCGTCCGGCAATAACACGTCAACCCTGCTGCCCAACCAGCCAAAGGCGATCTCCAGCCAGGCAACCGGGTATTTGCTATAAGCAAAGGTAAAATGATAAAGGCCGAAGAGAATCACCAGCATGCAGAGCGGCCCTAGAAATCGATTGGTCAAAACCCGGTCAATCCGGTCCGAGGTGTGGAGACGGTCCATATTGTAACGGAAAGACTGGACGCCCTGCTTCAAGATCGACTGAATAGCTCCATAGCGATGGTCGGCAATGATTGCCTCCGGATAGGTCTCAAGGGTTTTCAACAGATGGTCGGCGACGATCTTGGTCATCTCTTCGAGCCGTCCTGAAAGAAGCGGATCGGCTGTCCGGCCTCGGGCCACAACCTGCTGATCGTTTTCCAGGTATTTGATCGCAGTCCAGCGAGCCGGATATATAGCGGTCAAAAAGGAGGCCTGGGTGATCATACTCTCCATTTCAAGAATAATGGAGTCAAGATCCTCACCGTAGGAGATCCTGATCGGTTCCCAGGGCAGAATCTGATCGGCAACCCTGACTGCGGTCTCCATAAGTTCAGCAGTCCCCTGCCCGCTCCTGGCAATAATCGGCACCACCGGCACCCCTAGCAGACTGCTCAGGCGTTCAGCGTTGATCCGGACTCCCCGACTTTTGGCCAGGTCGATCATGTTCAGGGCAATGACCGTAGGAATGCCCATTTCGAGAAACTGACAGGTGAGGTAGAGGTTCCGTTCGAGATTGGAGGCGTCAACCGTATTAACCACCAGGTTCGGCCGTTCACCTACCAGGAAATCGCGGGCCACCACCTCTTCCACTGAATATGCGGTGAGCGAGTAAGTGCCGGGCAGATCGACAATCTGGATCTTGCGACCGGCCAGATTGTAGACCCCCTCCTTCTTCTCGACCGTGACGCCGGGGTAGTTGCCGACATGCTGACGTGAGCCGGTCAAGGTATTAAACAGGGTGGTTTTGCCGGAATTCGGATTGCCGGCCAAGGCAACGGTGATATCTTCGTTCATGGGTGTTTCTTTGGCGGCAAACACGTAATTTTAGTCCGTTTCCACTTCAATGTGGTCTGCCTCATTATTGCGCAGAGTAAGAGTGCCGCCCATAATCCTGATGGCCACCGGATCGTACAAGGGGGCTCGCCCCTGAATAGTGATGGTTACTCCGGGGACAAGCCCCATCTCCCGAATGCGCAGGCCAAGTTCACCGGCAACCTTGATGGCGGCAATAGTGCCTGCTTGATTTTTTTGCATGTTGCGAAGCATAATTCTGGCCATGATCATTTTCTTCCTGTAGTTGCTATTACTGCTGCCGCCAGGGCTTGTTATTCCGGTAATACTCAAGGCGCTGCCGGATCTCCTTCACTGCATCACCGCTGGCGCCCGAGCCCAATTGTTTAAGCAGTTCGGCCTGCGCAGTAACCGCCTCTGGAAATCGGCCGGCCTCGGCATAGGCTGCGGCCAGAGTATCCATAGCCAGGGGGCCGGGGAAAAGCTGAACTGCCCGGGTTGCCAGCTGTATGGCAACCGCACCGTTTCTGATGGCCGGCTGCGGGCAGGTAGCCAGCAGCCAGGCTTTGTTGATAAAGGTTTCCGGATCATTTTTACTGATGGCGAGCGCCGCATCATAGTCGGCAAGAGCACGGTCAAAAGCACCCTTTCTCTCCCAGGCCAACCCCCGCTTCGTATAGGCCTTTGGATCCGCTGAATTGATCTCTATTGCCCGATTGTAGTCTGTGATGGCCTTATCGTACTCACTACGCCGCGCCCAGATGAACCCCCGATTAACATAAGCTTCAGCAAATTGCTGGTCGATGACCAAAGCCTTGTTGTAATCTTCGAAGGCGTTGTTAAAATTATTCTTGGCGGCCCAGACGTTGCCCCGATTGACATAGGCCTCGACAAAGCGGGGATTTATATTTAGAGCTTTGGTATAATCCTCCATGGCGCGATCAAGTTCGCCCTTTTCATGCCAGGTAACCCCCCGGATATAATAAGAGAGAGCAAAGCCGGGCTTGATCAGAATAGCCTTGTTATAATCTTCAATGGCCTTGTCCGGATTACCCTTGGCCACCCAGACATTGCCCATCTTGATATACGCCAGAACATTCCGGGGATTCAATTCGATTGATTTTTGATAATCAGCGATCGCCCTATCCAAATCACTTTTCTTCTCCCAGGCCTCACCCCGACTCAGGAAGGCCATTGCTGATTCAGGTTTGAAGATAAGCGCCTGCGAAAAATCGCTGATAGCGGCATCTAATTCGCCAATTTTCAGATAGGCCAACCCCCGGTTGATAAAGGTTTCCGTATCCTGGGGAAGCAGCACCAGAACCCGATTATAATCGGCGATAGCGTTGGTGTATTGCCCCTTATTGGCCCAGGCATTGCCCCGGCTGTGAAAGGCAATGGCAAACTGCGGATCAATCTCAATCACCCGATTAAAATCACCGATCGCCCGGTCAAAGTCGCCCTTCTTGTCCCAGGAGAGTCCGCGGTTGTGATAGGCCCGGGCATTCTGCGGATTAAGCTCAATGGCCCGATTAAAATCAGCAATGGCCTGATCAAGAAACCCCTTCTGAGCCCAGGCATTGGCGCGACTGATCAGGAGATCACCGTTATCCGGGGTTTGATCAAGCGCTTTGCTGAATTCAGCAACAGCACTGGTATAATCTCCCCGCTCGTAATATGCCCGACCGGCAGCGGCCGAATCTTCCGCCGTAACCTCCACCGGCTGCCGGCGTTCGAGCTTGGGGGCGACGCAGCCTTGGCCGAACAGACTAAGTATCAGAAGCAGAAGACAACTTTTGAATAGCGAACCGCCCATAGATCAACTTTCCTGATCAGACATCTTTGGCTCGTCAACCAGAAACGGGAAAGCCCGTAGACCGATGCTGCTTCTTTTTACCCAGACCCGGACCATGGGAGCTACTTCGCCCTCCGGATCAACGAGACTGGCCAGTTCTTCAATAAAGGCGATATCATCGGCCCGGAATTCATAGTAGGCAGCCAGCCGGCTGAAGGCATCCGTAACCAACTGGATCTTTTCCGTATCAATGGGGTGATTCCTCGGCGAACCGGTAAAGGGAACACTGGTCGCCCGCAGGTTTTTCGGCCGCTCATAAGCCGCAATCTCTTTATTACCGATTTTCTCTAAAGATGTAGTGATCATATTTGCTCCTCTTCACGGCTGATTATTATACAATTATACAAGACCATTCAAACGTGCCGTGTAGGGGCAACCCTATGTGGTTGCCCAAATTCAGGGCGGTTCATGAACCGCCCCTACGTAGTCAACTCCTGCAAGATCTGTTTTACCAGATTACCATCTGCCTTCTTACCGAAATGCTGCATGATCGGCTTCATGACCTGCATGGGATTCTTTATTTGAGCAAGATCAATATTGCTGATAATCCAGGCTTTAATCTCGTCGGCTGCAGCCATCTTGGGAAGATAGGATTCCAGCATCACCAGATAGGGTGACGGCTCCTTTTTGGTAAGCTCAAGAACCGTCTTTTCCGACTTGATCAAGCCCCGGATCACATCGATAATATCATCGTTGCTGATCTCCTCCGCTCGTTTCGGTCTGGTTGATTTTTTGCCGGTATCCGATAAAACAATCGGCATGGTGATCTTAGAAAACTCACTCATGATCTGCCGGATGGTATCCTTAGCGACAGTGTTCTGACTCAACATCGCCTGTTTGAGATCGCTTTTCAGCTTCTCAAGCAGAGACATGGCCAGAGAGTCGTTCCAACCGTACGCCGAATCCTTGATTTCACTCATGGCTGTAATCTCCTGGTATCATTATCATTGCTAACCTGGCAATATAAAACTGCTGTCAATGCCGATTCTGCAGTTGCTCTACATCTTACACTAAAATCAAAAAAATAATATCGGCCTTAACACAAAAAAAAAGGGTTTCAGCTGAATTAGCTGAAACCCTTAACTCCAATGCGTGCGCCAAAAGGGGTTACCCTATGGCAAGCAATTTATTGATCCATGGGATTTTCGGTGACCAGACTGACGAGCATCTTCTCGGCGATATCCAGAGGATCGACTTTATACTGCCCTTGGCCAATCTGCTGCCGCAAGGCCTCGACCCTTTCCATACGGACATCCGGGGTATTTTGCAATATCTGCTGCATACGCTGCACATCCTTACTGCCAGAAGAGATCTCAACCCGGTCTACCAATTCGGTCGAGGCGGAACTAGTTGATTTAGCCGCCTCGGCATCCTTGCTCTTCTTGGTTTGAACCCGGTTGTCTGTTGCGATCTGTGGGAAAAAATTCGTTAGTTTCATATCCTTATCCTGGCTGCGCGTCACTGCGCCGCTGTTGCCTCCCGCCTAATTTTACCTCTGCTCACGGAAACAGCACAACCTCATCCATAAGGTTGTTTCCTTCCTAATTATCATATCGGCAAACGAAAAACAAACTTAAACAAAAAATCTCCGTAAAAATAATAAAAAATCAACAGGATCATTGACAGAAACAACGTAACCCTGCATTGTCTTGCGAAAGAGCGCTTATATTGACAAAACTACTAAGACCGCAGGCAGATCGCACATGCCCAAAAAAGAACCGATCTATCTTATTGATGGCAGCGCCTATATATATCGGGCCTACCACGCCATTGCACCGCTAACCAACAGCAGCGGACTTCCCACCCATGCGATATTCGGCTTCACCAACATCCTCCTCCGGGTGATCCGTGAAAAAAAGCCCCAGTATCTGGCGATTGCTTTTGATGTGCGCGGTCCGAACTTCCGCCACGAGATGTTCCCGGACTACAAGGCCAACCGCCCGACCATGCCCGAAGACCTCAGCGTCCAAATCCCTTATATCCGCGAAATCGTCGAAGGCTATCGGATCGCCCCCCAGGAACGGCAGGGCTTTGAGGCGGATGATCTGCTCGCCGCCGCTGTAAAGGTCCTCACCCCGACCGGCCACCCCATTATTATCGTCTCGGGCGACAAGGATCTTCTCC
>MGTA01000147.1:5251-8522 GCA_001799225.1 Deltaproteobacteria bacterium RIFOXYD12_FULL_50_9 | reverse complement strand
GATGGTGTCGCCGGTCATCATGAGCATGGCAGCCATGCCCACCACTGAAAGGGGCAGGGAGAGCATGATTGCCATTGGTTCGAGAAAGCTCTCGAACTGGGCGGCCAGCACCAGATAGACAAAGAGGACGGCCAGGACCAGGGCCTCGGCCATGTAACCGAAGGACTCCACCATGTCCTCTGCCTCACCGGAAAAAGAGATGCTGTAGCCGGGCGGCAGGTTTATTCCTTTAGCCGCACTCTTGACCCGTTCAACTGCTGTGCCGATCGGCAGGTTGTCGAGGTTGGCGCTTACGGTGACGATGCGGGCAAGATCCCGGCGGTTGACTTCACTGGCCGTGGCGGCCGGGGTGGCAGTCACCAGGTTGCGCAGCGGCACGAGAGCCTGGCCGGCACTGATTTTTAGATCAAGGACCTGGTCGGGATCGCGTCGCAGGTTTTCGGGCAACCGGACCCGCACGTCAATGGCATCGCCATCTTCATCCTCATAGGAGGTCACCACCTGACCTCCTATGAGCCTGGCAAGGGTGTTGGCGATATCGCGGGTCATGATGCCGCTGGCAAAGGCCAGCTCCCGGTTGACGGTCAGACGGTACTCGGGGCTGTCGTGTTCGAGCGTCATCTCCAGATCGACCAGGCCGGGGACGCCGTACATTGCTGCTTTCAAGTCGCCGGCAATGCGCTTTAGGGTTGTTGTGTCATCGCCCTTGATATCGACATTGAGTGCTTTTTGACCACTACCAACTCCGCCGACTTCCTCAATTGAAAAAATAATGCCGGGCACCGAGGCCTGCAGCAATGCTCTGACCTCGCGCTCGATTGTATGCTGCGACCTGGACCGCTCTTTGCGCTCCTTTAACTTCACATAGAGAACGCCCTGTCGCACAGTGCCCGAATCGCCTGCACCGATCGAGCCATAGGTGTGGCCGATTTCCGGAATATCGGCAATTGTTCTGAGCATCTCTTTAAGCCTGCTTTCGGTCTCGGTGATCGAGGCATCAGGCGCTGATTTAAAGCCCACCTGGAATTCGCCCTTGTCAAATTTGGTCATGAAGGAGGATTCGAGCCTGGTGAACAGGAAGAGTCCGCCGACAAAAGCCAGCATTGCCGTAGCGATCACGGTTTTTCGGTGGGAAAGTGCCCAGCCGATGGCCCCTCGGTAGCCGTCTGCGGTCGCGTCGAACCAGTTGTTGAATCGATCCAGCAGGCGGGCCAGCCCTTTCCGCCGGCCTTTCATCTCGATTGCCGGATCATGCCAGCGTGACGACAGCATGGGATCGAGGGTGAACGAAACCAGGAGAGAGATGAGTACGGCAAAGGCGACGGTCATGCCGAACTGGTAGAAAAACCGGCCGACAATGCCGCGCATGAAGGCGACCGGCACAAAGACCGCCATAATGGCCAAGGTGGTTGAGAACACGGCTAGCCCGATCTCGTTCGTCCCGTTCTTGCTCGCGGTCATGTGGTCCTCGCCGTTTTCGAGATGGCGGACGATATTTTCCCGCACGACGATAGCGTCATCGATCAAAAGTCCGATGGCGAGCGAAAGGGCCATCATGGTCATGATGTTCAAGGTCATACCGAGAAAATACATGATAATAAAGGAGGAGATCACCGAGATCGGCAGCGCCGTCCCGGTAATCACCGTGGAGCGCCAGGAGTTGATAAAGCAAAAAACGATGAGCACGGTGAGGAAGCCACCGATGACAATGGTCTCCTTTACATCCTTAAGCGAATCCCGGGTGGCGATTGAGGCATCACGCACTACCGACAGGGTTACTCCGGCGGGCAGCTCTTTTTCGAGTTTCTTGACCGCGGCGATTACGCCGTCCACCACCTCGACCATGTTGGCGCCGGACTGTTTCATGACATCAAGGGCAATGGCCGGCTCTCCGTTTACCAGGGCGATCGAACGAGTCTCCTCCACCCCGTCTTCAATCTCGGCAACTTCGTTTAAGAAAACAGCCCGGCCGTTGCGTTGGGTAATGGGCATGTTGCGAAAACCCTGGACCAGGTCGGGTTTCCCACTCACCCGGATCGGGTACTCACCTTTCTCCTGGGTCAGCCTGCCCAGCGGCGTGTTGACGTTTTCGGAAGAGAGTCCGGCGACTACGCTGTCTATACCCAGATTGAGGGCCTCAAGCCGGCGGGGATCGACGATCACCCGGACCTCGCGCTTGGCGCCCCCAACCAGATCGACCTTGCCGACCCCCGGCACGGTTTCGATCCGTTTTTTAATCTTTTTTTCAGTCAGCGTGGTGAGTTCCTTGAGTGGCATGCTGGTCGAGCGGACAGCCAGAGCAGCCACAGGCATGGCGTTAAAATCGAGCTTCTGGATGATTGGCTCTTCAATGGCGTCCGGCAGTTCTCCCCGGATCGAACTGATCTTGGCCCGCACCTCCTGAGAGGCCTCATTTAGTTTTTCTTCCAGGCGGAACTCCACGACCACGGTGGAGACGCTCTCCCTGGAAAAGGACATGATGTGCTTAACCCCGGCAATTGTATTGACCGCCTCTTCGATCTTCTTCGAGACCTCGCGCTCCATGCTCTCGGGCGAGGCTCCCGGATACTTGGTGACAATCGAGACCACCGGGATTTCAACATTCGGAAACATCTCGACCGAAAGCCGCCGGTACGAGAAGAGCCCGAGAATCATCAGCGCCAGCATGACGACCGTGGCAAAAACCGGCCGCTTGATCGAGATATCAGAAAGCAGCATAGCGCCTCACCCCTTATCCTTGCCAACCGGCCCGGCAGTCGAGTGCACCCGGTCACCGTCTTTGACCGTGAAGCCGCCGCGCGTTATGTACTGCTCGCCGACTGAGATCCCTTTGACGATTTCAACTTTATCGTCAAGAGTTGCGCCGGTTTGAACCTCCCGGAGACGGGCCGTGCCTTCTGCCACGATAAAGAGCTTTGCCGTGCCCGCCATTGTATCCCATGTTGAAAGAGCGATACGCGGGACGAATATGGTCGCCGGGCGCTCTGACGTGACGATGCGGCCCTTGACGAACATCCCGCCTTTGAGCGCCTCTACGCTGTTTTGCACCTCGGCCTTGACCTTGACCGACCGGTCGGCCGTGTTGACCTCGGAGTTGATGTAGAGGATCTTGCCATGGAACTCCTGGCCAGGCAGGCTTTCGGTGGTGAATCGCAAGGCTTGACCCACAGCCAGCATTGCCATGGTCGCCGCCGGCACTGTTGCCGTAATGGTAAGAATACGGTTATCGACAATCCGGAAAAGAGGGGGGCCGGTCGTGCCATCACTGGCG
>MGTA01000147.1:0-5234 GCA_001799225.1 Deltaproteobacteria bacterium RIFOXYD12_FULL_50_9 | reverse complement strand
CAACTCTTCGGTGACTGACTGAAGCTGGGCCTGGGCAGCGTTGACCCGGGCTGCAGCAGCATCTCGTTCGGTTCCAGAGTCGTCCAGGGCCTGGCTGGTGGCGAGCCCTGACTCTTTAAGTTTTTTTTGACGCTCCTCCTCTCGGCCGGCTCTGGTGGCCCGGATTTCAGCTTCAAGAAGAGCGGCTTTAGCTGAAGCGATACCGGCCTCGATACGCTTGACTTGGGCCTGGGCCTCTTCGGTATCGAGTCGGGCCAGCAGATCGCCCTTCCTGACCGGTACCCACTCGGTTACCGCCACCTCGCGGACCAGGCCTTTGAGTTCGCTTCGGACATCAACGCTGAATTTGGGGGTGAGCTCGCCGGTTATCTCGATTCCTTGTACGAATTTGCTGGCTCCGGCGATTGAGGTTTCAACTGCCGCAATCGGTTTTTCAGTAACGGTGCTGGTCTCTTTTGCCTTGTTCCGGCCGGTGCAGTTGCAGAATAGCATTGTCAGAGCCAGTACGGCCAATAGTATATGCGGATATTTTTTCATGATGGATCTTCCTTAACTTTCGCTCCTTCCAGAATGAGCCGGATCACTTTAGTAAGGTTGTCTCGGTCAATACGGGGCTCTGGGGTGAGCTGCTCTTCCATGATGGTATTTAAACTGCCGACGATGGCCCAGACCAGGGATTCAGGGTCAGCCGACGCTATAAGTCCCGCCTCTATCCCCTCCCCTATCATGGCCCGGGTAATTTCAAGCATCCGGCTAAAAAAACTGGATAGATCGAAAATCGGTGCGCCTTGCGGCGGCCCGAAGTGCATGGCGTAGATGAGCCGCGCCCTTAAAATATTGGCACAGAGACAATCGAATAAGGCCTGGCAGAAAGCTAGAAGACGTTCAGATGCTGTTCCGTCACTATCGACGATAGCAGCGACAGTCTCTTCAAACAGCGAAAAGTTTTGCCGCATGATCGCCAGATACAACCCCTCCTTGTTGCCGAAATGGTAGTAGAGCACCGGCTTGCTGACTCCAGCCGCCTCGACAATCTCGCGAACCGTGGTTGCCGCATAGCCTTTGCGGGTGAAGAGATCGAGGGCAGCGGCCAGCACTCTTTCCGGGGCGTCGCCGGTGGTCGGCATAGTAAGTTGTTTTTTGATCATGATATCTCCCGGCGGATTATGGATGATGGTTGTTTAACCCATATTTATGAATAATATGGCGGAACGATCGTTGTCAATATAAAAGTTACCTACCGGTAGGTAATATGAGAAGGCCATTTTAAGGCGGTTGCATAACCGCCTTAAAATGGCCGTATGAAAAATCTACTTGTGCAGGCCTATCCCCCTACCCTTTCTGCACCACCCTTTCCAGGATCTTGTAAGAGCGCTCTACCATGTTTCTGGTTTCGACCAGCAGGCCGGCCTGGATCATGGCGTTGTCAACGATCTGTTCAGCAATAATCTTGGCAAATAGTTCGTCCGTTTCCTTAAGGACCGCCAGATTCTTGATCAGTGGGTGATGGGTGTTTATCTCCAGATTTTTCCCGCGGATTTCCGGGAGATCGTGGCTTGAGGCCCGCATGATCCGCTCCATGCTGCTCGTCATAAAACCATCCGGATTGACGATGATTGCAGGGCTGTCGACAAGGCGTTTTGAATCACGCACCTCGTTGATCCGAGCTCCGAGAACATCCTTCAGCCATTTGGTCAGCGTTTCCGTGGTGGTCTTGTCCAAGCCGTCTGCCTCGGCGGTTTTCTCTGCATCCTTCTGGTCATCCGCAAGCTCCGGCAGCTCCAGATCGGCCCGATCAGCCGAAGTCAATTTTTTCTCATCAAAGAGCGAGAGCCGGCTCAGGACAAAATCATCTATCGGATCAAGCGTATAGATGATTTCAATCTCGCGTTTCTTAAAGGCCTCAAGATATGGTCCGGCCTCGATCGATGCCCGGTTAGGACCGTTGATGTAATAGATCTCTTTTTGGCCTTCCTGCATCCGTGCCACGTAGTCGGCCAGCGATGTCAATTTGCCTGGTTCAGTCTTGGATGATTCGTAGCGCAGTAGTTTGGCAATTTCGTCTTGATGGGTGTAGTCCGAGGTTGCCCCCTCTTTGAGGAACATGCCGAAAGTCTGCCAGATTTTTTCGTACTGCTCAGGAGTCTCCTTGGCTATCTCTTCCAGGTGTTTCAGAAAACGTTTGGTGATGATTCGGTTGACTTTGGCGAGCAGGGCATTGTCCTGCAAGGCCTGGCGGGAGATGTTCAATGGGAGATCTTCGCTGTCAACTACTCCGCGTGCGAAGCGTAGCCACTCAGGCAGGATGTTCTTGCTGTGCTGCTCGATCAGAACCCGCCGACAGTAGAGACTGACCCCGGGTTCGGTACGGCCGAAGCCCAGACGCTCGAAGTTTTCTTTGGGTATAAAGAGCACTGCCTGGATGGCAAGCGGGGCATCGGTTGAAAAATGCAGCCTGCTTAATGGCTCATCCACAGCATTACTCACATATTTGTAGAATTCGTTATACTCCTCTTCCTTGATTTCATTGCGGTTTCTAGTCCAGATGGCCTGTACCGTATTGATGGTTTCCTCGCTTATCTTGATCGGAAAAGGCACAAAGCTTGAATACTGCTTGATGATCCGTTTTATGGTTGCCTCATTGCTATACTCTTTGGCATCTTCTTTAAGTTCGAGCTTGATCTTGGTACCCCGGTGTATTCCCGGCGCTTCGCTGATCGTAAACGAACCAGACGCATCCGAGGTCCACTCATGCCCGACATCATCAAGCCGATATGAGCGGGAATGCACTACAACCCGTTTCGCCACCATGAAGGCAGAGTAGAATCCCACCCCGAATTGGCCGATCAGATTGACATCTTTTTTAGCTGATTCGCTTAAAGCTGTAAGAAAGGTTTTGGAGCCGGAATGAGCAATAGTCCCCAGATTACTGATCAACTCCTCTTTGGTCATGCCAATGCCGCTATCGGTAATGGTTAAGACGTTTTCGGTCTCATTTACTTGAATGGCTATCTCAAGCGGAACATGGTCGTCGAATACCTCCTTTTCAAGCAGACTCTGGTGCCTGAATTTTTCAAGGGCGTCAGCGCTGTTTGAAAGGAGTTCGCGCAGGAAAATCTCGCGCTCCGTATAGAGTGAATGAATAACAATATCAAGTAGTTTATTGACCTCTGCCTGAAATTCTCTGGTTTCTGTTGTCATATTTATATTCTTCCTTATTTTGAATGATTTATTTAGGCATACGGAAACCGTGCCCGGCTGATTGGGTAGACAGCTGTTACCTGCTGACCCATTGGCCGTAACAATAATCATACGTATCCATGTGTCAAGGCTTGCAGGCAGAACAGCCCAAATGAATTTTAACGTTCCTGGATGGTAACAGCTCAGGATCTTTAGTATTTAGCCGGCTGCTTCTCTTTGGTGATTAGAAACTCTTCTGAATGAACAATCCAAGAAAATTCGACCCGGTATGCGGCGGTGCAATCAAGCCATATGCGCCCGAACGATGGTGCAAGCGAATACCGGCACCCCATTCGGGTTCTGAGGCAAGACCGAAGGCCAACTCGAAAGCCATATGATACTGAAAATGGTAGCGTTTTTTCGGGTTATCCTTTGGGCCGTCCTCATAAGCAGGATAACCCAGGGCATACGAAAAGCCTTGGGTCGTACCAAATCCGGTTGTAATTCCAAAAAAACTCAAATGGTGAAAATCGAAAAGCATATCCGCCGGCAATCTCGCCATTATCTTGTAATCCATGATGTTTTAACAGAGTGATCTCAAGCCCGGTTTTAACCGGATCCAGATGCAGCCATTTCCTTATTATTGTCAGTAATTTACTATTCCTGCGCTTGTTGTCGGCATGAGACCTTTTTTACTTTAGTTTATTACTTAATTCCCCGTCTTCCGTCAATAGCGCAAAGTTAGGTAGTGTCTCAGTTTGAAATATATGAAATTAACATTGACCGTAATTCCTCTGTTGTATTATAATAACAACAGAGGAGGTGCCAATCATGAAAACAATGAACAGTTTTGGAGAATTTTTTAGTTCAAAAAGAAGATCGTTATGCCTAACTTTACGAGAATTTTGTAGAAATAACAACTTTGATCCAGGCAATATTAGCAAGATTGAGAGAAATTTAATCCCTGCTCCAGCATCAAAAGAAAAAAGGCTAGAATACGCTAATGCCCTAGGAATAAAGGAAGGAACAGAAGAATGGCTTGTTTTTTGTGATTTTGCAGCAGCAAGTGCCGGCAAGATTCCAGACGATATTGCGTTAGATAGGGAATTATTAGGAGCACTACCAGTTTTATTTAGATCTATACGGAATAAAGATATTGACGAAGAAGACTTAAAGCAACTAATTAATTCTATTAAAAAAGAGTTAAGATAAATTGAAAATACCGTACTTGTCATATTCTAATGTGCGGGATGAAGCGCTAAGTTTTTTATCTAAATTTCATCCTTCTCACGACCTACCAATACCAATTGAAACTATTATTGATGTTCAACTAGGAATAAATATTTTCCCATTGCCAAGATTATACAAAGATCATGGGCAGAATGGTTACCTGTCAAGAGACAGAAAAACAATATATATTGATGATTTACAATATGAACAATTAAATGAGAAATACAGATTTACACTTGCCCATGAATTAGCTCATTATGTTTTACATAAAGATTGTTATGATCAAGTAATATACACATCGTGTGAAGAATATATAAAATGGAGATTGTCTGTTGATCCTGAAAAAATTGGGTGGCTAGATACTCAAGCTCAATGGTTTGCCGGAATAATTTTAGTGCCAACCGAGCAATTAAAAAAATGTTGCCAGCACATTATTGAAAAATACAAAAACAAATTACCTGGTATAAATCTTCGTTCTGATGATTTTTGGTCTTACGCATCTAATGAAATTGCCAAACATTTTGATGTTAATCCTCCAGTTGTTGAAATAAGAATAAAAAAAGAAAACATAGCCCAAGAAATAAAATTTTAGGAATTTTCTCAGTTTGAATCTGTAAGCATTACGATTTCCTCCAGGCTCCAAACATGGCTTGAAACTCCTGCTTCCATTGCTGGCGTAACACGCAGTGTTTTGTGAACCCTAGCAAAATTATAATACATGAAATGCAAGGCAACTGCATAATATCAGACCTCCTGACCTCGGCTAATATTTTTCGGTTGTCTGCATCAACTGTAGCCTCTCAAATTAGCTGATAAAAATCAGT
>MGTA01000146.1:386-5315 GCA_001799225.1 Deltaproteobacteria bacterium RIFOXYD12_FULL_50_9 | reverse complement strand
CGTCAACGCCAGGTTGATGGTGCGGATGGAGTCGCCGGCCAGGGCGCCGATGGTGGTTCCCTGAATCCGGTTGTCAATAAAACAGCGAACCTGGCGCTGGTCGTCGGTCAACCCGTTCAGAGCTGCCGCAAGTTGCCGGTCGGGAAAGGCACCGGCCGCCCAGGCCGCCAGTCCGACCACTTCAGGATCGTCTGATTGCAAGTAGGGGAGTAGATAGATTTGGGCCTTCAAGGTGATGAACAGTGTCGTCCATGTCCGGGCTGCTCTGCCGATGGCCCACATCAGGCCGCGCTGCAGGGTGTTATGTTCCAGGAAATTACTATCCTCCCGCATGTAGGAAACCAGGATGTGGGCGTATTCCAGAGCCAATTGCTCATGCTGTCCGAGGATTTCCGCCATGGCCTCGGGCGCTCCCCAACCTATGCCGCCCGACTCATCATTCAGACTCCACATCAGGCGGCGCATGATCACCCGGGCTGCTTCCATGTCTTCGTCGGCTATTTTGGGAACTACCACTCCCATTGCCGTAATCGCCCGCCAGCGGATAGTCTCGTCAGCCCTGCAGATCCCCGAAAAAAGACCATGGACAAGTTCGCGGCCCGGCATGCTACGGAGTTCGGTCAGGGCCGTCTTTTGATCCGGACTTTGGAGCAGAGCCAGTACCTTTGTTTTGCAGGATCGTTCGCTCACAAGATTATCTTCCAGTAGGCCGGGCCATTATCCTGTGCAGTGTTTAGAGGGAACGCTTGATCGCCTGGCCTATTTTTTCGCCGAGAGCCACGCATTGCTTGAGATCGTTGTGGGTCGGCACGTTTTTTACCCGGATGCCGGGATCAACCATCTCAAATTTCATCTCTGTCAGCGCCTCGTTGAGGATCTTCAGTGATTCGCCGCTCCAGCCGTAAGAGCCGAAGGATGAGCCGATTTTCCCTTTGGGCTTCAAACCCTTCATGTAGGTAAGGATATCGGCCAGGGTCGGCAGGATCCCGTTGTTCAGGGTCGGCGAACCGAAGATGACGGCCTTGGCATCCAGAACCTCTGTCATTATGTCACTCCGATGGCTTACCTTGAGATTCATCATCTTGATGCTGATCCCCTCTTTCGCCAGGCCGCCGGCAATGGCTTTGGCCATTTTTTCGGTGCTGCGCCACATGGTGTCGTAGACAATGACGGCCTTGGCCTTGCTCTCCTGTCTGCTCCAGCAATCATAGGCTGCCAGGATTTTGCCTAATGATGAACGCCAGATAACGCCGTGATCGGGTGCGATCATCTTGATGTCGAGGCCGGACTCCTTGACGCTGGCCAGCAGTTTCTGGACAAGCGGTGAATAGAGGAGGAGGATGTTGGCGTAGTATTTGGCGGCATGCGCCATGAGTTCGGCCTGATCGACCTCGTCGTCGAAACGTTCCGATGTGGCCCAGTGTTCGCCAAAGGCGTCGCTTGAAATGAGCAGGCCGTCTTCTTTGATATAGGAGAACATACTGTCCGGCCAGTGCAGCATTCTGGTTTCGATAAACTGCACACTCCTTTTGCCGAGGCTTATGGTCTGATTGTTTTCGACTACCTCATAGGGCCAATCTTCGCGATGATAGTGTTCGAGCAGGGCTTTTTTGCCCATGGCCGAGCAGATGAGCTTTTTGGGTTTTATCAGTTTCATGAGCTTGGTCAGACTGCCGGAGTGGTCCATTTCCACGTGGTTAACTACGATATAGTCAATCTTGCGAGGATCAACCACATTGCGGAGATTGTGGAGAAGGTCGTGGCGGCACTCTTTTTTCACCGTGTCGAACAGGGTGATTTTTTCATCCATCACCAGATAGGAGTTGTAGGTTGTGCCCTTGTAGATGGAATAGCCGTGAAAATCTCTGAGATTCCAATCGACGGAGCCGACCCAATAGATATCATCCAGAATTTTGACTGCGCTCATAAATTGCTCTCCATTTTTTCAGTACTGTCCGGTTAGATTTTTTCGCTAGCCCTATTAGGATACCCGCAAGGGGTATCCCTACAAAACCCGTCGATTCATGTAGAGGTTGTAGGGGTACCCCTTGCGGGAACCCAGATTATTTGATTAGTAAAACATTAGGTGTAATCACTCCCAACTTACTGCATCGGCATCTTCTTTTTCGCCACCGGGTTTGTTGTCTCTCCCGTATGAATAAACGTCAATCTCTCCGTGTTCTCCGGGATTCTGGTAGTGATAAGGGTTGTTCCAGGGATCCAGTGGAACATCCTTGGCCAGATAGGGCCCGGACCATTTATCATTGCCGGGGTTTTTGATCAGGGCTTCAAGCCCCTCGCTGCCTGCGGGATAGCTGCCGACATCCAGTCGATAGGCGTCGAGGGCGGTCATCAGCATCTCGACCTGGGCCTTAGCCGTTTTGGTCTGGGCCTTGCCGAGCTGGCCGAACATTTTCGGCCCGACCAGCGAGGCGATGAGGCCGATTATGATCATGACGATCATAATTTCAATAAGTGAGAACCCGGCCTGCTGGTGTCCTGATCGTCCGGATTTGGCCATGGCGAGGATATGATGGCTGATCTTATCAAATATTTTCATTGTTATTCACCTTTTTGGCTGTTTTTTGCCCTTTGCCGGGTTAAGGCAGGAGCCTGCTGATATTGTTTCACCGCTTTATTGTGTTCGGCAAGTGTTTTTGAAAAATAATGGGTTCCATCGTTTTTGGAAACAAAATAAAGATAAGGCGTTAACCTGGCCATCTTCAGTGTCTGTTCGTCTGCTGTTACCTGCAGGACGGCCTGGATGGCCTCGCGGCCCGGGTTGCAGATCGGTCCTGGCGGTAGGCCCTTAATGGTATAGGTGTTATAGGTCGTGGTCGTGACCAGATCGTGCTTGGTCAGGTTGCCGTTAAAGGAGTCGAGCCCATAGATTACGGTGGGATCTGCCTGGAGAGGCATGCCAATTTTTAAGCGGTTTAAAAAAACAGCGGCGATCATGGGACGTTCAAAGGGCTTGGCTGACTCTTTTTCAACTATTGAGGCAAGCGTTATGATCTCATGCAGGGATAAACCCCCTAAAGGGGATAAACCCCGGACACCAGGCTCCTGGCGTTGGGACAACTCAGCGGTAATAGTCTGGAAACGATTTGTCATCATTCTGATAATGGCCTGCGGAGACTGGCCGAGCGCTAAATGGTAGGTGTCGGGAAACAGATAACCTTCCAGGCTCTTCGCCTCTATGCCCAGCTCCTTGATGAAATCAGGATCTCTGGTCAGGTTGAGAAAGGTCTTGCGGTCGACCCATGAACCTGCCGCCAGGATATCGGCGATCTGTGCGGCAGTCAGACCCTCAGGGATAGTGACGGGCTTGGCCACGTTCTCTCCTGACTCGAGCAACAGGAGGATCTGGTAAGGTGATAAGCCATAGCGAAGAGCATACTCTCCGGCCTTGAGCTGCTTGGCAACGCCCATCACTCTGGCTGCGAGCAGAAAGCGGATGTCATTTTTGATATAGCCGTTTTTTTCCAGTATCTCCTGGATGCCGCGCAGACCAGTCTTAAACGGTATTTCGATCATCCGGGTCACCCCGTCATCGGGAGCTCCTGCTGTAAAGGCATAGGAGGATATCCATACAACAAACAGACCGGGCAGGATAAAAATGATAAAGCCCAGCACTCCGAGCTTGACAGTCAGGGAGGGCTTGCTGAATATCTCGCGGCAGGTTGACCAGTTCGGTTTTTTGAGCTTCATGGCTGAAATCGACAGTCAATAGAGCGCAGCAACGGCGGCATTGCCAAAACTTTCCCCTGGTTACAGAACCAGATCGAGAATCTGCCGCATGTTCTTAACCGGCAGGAATTTGATCTGGTCGCGCAGGTTTTTGGGGATCTCGACAAGATCCTTTTTATTTTGTTCAGGGATAATCACCGTTTTGATATGGGCTCGCAGGGCGGCCAGTGCCTTTTCTTTGAGCCCGCCTATGGGCAGGACTCGACCGCGCAAGGTGATCTCTCCGGTCATGGCTATACCCTGCTTGATTTTTTTCTTGGCGAGCGCCGAGTACAGGGCCGTTGCAATGGTCACTCCTGCCGAAGGGCCGTCCTTAGGGATGGCGCCGGCCGGTACATGGATGTGGATGTCGATCTCCTCAAAGTAGTTTTCAGTGAGTTTGAGGTCGTCGATCCGTGAGCGGCAGAAGCTCAAGGCTGCCTGGGCCGACTCTTTCATGACATCACCAAGCTGCCCGGTCATGGTCAGATTGCCCCGGCCCTTGACGATCGAGACCTCGACGTAGAGGATTTCGCCGCCCACCTCGGTCCAGGCCAGGCCGGTGGCCAGGCCTGGCTGGTCGATGATTTCGCTCTCCGCCTCGGGCGTGAACTGCGGGGGGCCGAGATACTTGCTGAGGGTCCGGGCCGAGATGATAAAAGGCCCCTTGCCGCCTTCGGCAATTCGGCGCGCCACCTTGCGGCAGACCTTGCCGATTTCGCGTTCGAGATTCCGCAGGCCGGCTTCTCTGGTGTAATTGGCGATTATTCGTTCGAGAGTCTTGTCGTCCAGCTCGATATGCTGCGGCTTGATGCCGTTCTCCTTGATCTGCCTGGGCAGGAGATAGCGCTTGGCAATTGCCAGTTTTTCCTCCAGAGTATACCCGGCCAATCGGATCACCTCCATGCGGTCAAGCAGGGGGGAGGGAATGGTGTCGGACATGTTGGCCGTGGTGATGAACATGACCTTGGAGAGATCAAAGGGCAGGTTCAGGTAGTGGTCCGAAAATTCGTTGTTCTGCTGGGGATCAAGCACCTCCAGGAGAGCCGATGAGGGGTCGCCGCGGTAGTCATTGCCGATCTTGTCGACCTCGTCCATCATAAAGACCGGATTGTTGGAGGCGACGACCTTGAGGCCTTGGATGATCCGGCCCGGCATAGCGCCGATATATGTCCGCCGATGGCCGCGGATCTCGGCCTC
>MGTA01000146.1:0-314 GCA_001799225.1 Deltaproteobacteria bacterium RIFOXYD12_FULL_50_9 | reverse complement strand
CGCCTCCGAGGCCACGACTATCCGCACCTACCTAGATTGGATGAGCGAACTGCCATGGCTCAAAGGCACCAAGGATCATCTTGATCTCAAAGTCGCCAAGGAGGTTCTGGACGCCGATCACTATGGGCTTGAAAAGATCAAAGAACGGATACTCGAATACCTTGCCGTCCGCAAACTCAACAAGACCACCAAAGGGCCGATCCTCTGCTTTGTCGGACCGCCGGGCGTCGGCAAAACCTCCCTCGGACAATCGATCGCCCGGGCCATGGGCCGCAAATTCCACCGCCTCTCGCTGGGCGGCATGCGGGACGAGG
>MGTA01000145.1:1099-6330 GCA_001799225.1 Deltaproteobacteria bacterium RIFOXYD12_FULL_50_9 | reverse complement strand
GGCCTCAGCAAAAGATGTAAAGCCCCGGATGTCGGTGAAAATAATCGTGACCTCCATCCGCTTGCCTTTCAGGAACTCCTCCTCCGGTTGAGCCAAAAGCATCTGGAGAATCTCCGGGCTGACATAGCTGCCGAAGGACTTTTGCATCCTGAGCTTGTTATAAAGTTCCCGTGACATATAATTGAAGGCGGAAGAGAGGTCGCCGAACTCATCACCGCGCACCCTTTCGACGCAATACTTGAAGTTCCCTTTGCCGATCTCCCGGGTCGCCAGGACGAGCGCGGAGATCGGCCGCGCAAAGCCAACGCCGATCAGGATGGCAATCGCAATCCCAAGCAGCACGATAAAAAATGAAAGAACAATGACATAAACGCTCTCACGCAGGATCTGGCCGTCGATAAAATCCAGGGAGATGCCGACATTGGCCTCGCCCAGCCCCTTGCCGGAGAAGACGATCGGTGTCGCGAGATTCATCAAATGCATGCCCTTGTCACGGAAGGTGACGGAAGTAACCTTCCCGGTCTTGGCCCAATCCTCGCTCTTGGGGAGCGGCGGACTAGACTTGCCGATCCGTGCTACATCTGAATGGGCCCGGACAATCCCATTACTGTCAATGATGCTGGCGTATTGGAGCCCCTCGACAGACGCTGACTCCTTGAGGATGCTGTTAAGACGCAATGTGTCGTCCTCCAAGAGCGGGACTGCCGCGTCATTTGCAAAATAGTTCAGGCTGACCATACCGGTACGCATGGTCTGCGCGTAGAGCCTGTCCCGCTCACGCACAAGAATCACAATGGAGAGGGTAAGGATCGTAACCCAGATCATGAAGGTGATGGCAATTACCAGCTTGATACTGATCGGAACCCGTAGGGCCGACAAATTCTCCCGAAACCCCTCAGGCTCCTTATTTATCAACTCCTCGAAATCGTCTGTAAGGGAGGTGGCGGAGATGCGGTAGTATGTCGCGATCGTCTGGAGAATATCAAACTCCGAGGCGAACTTCTGGGCGACAATGATGTGGCCGATGAGCATCCCGGACTGCTTCTGGATTTCCAGGGCCTGGCGCAACTGCTCCTCGGTGATGACCTTGGCCTTTACCAGAACCTGCCCCAGGAGTTGATGCCGCCGACCAAGTCCGATCAGTCTCAATAGTTTGGCTAGCAAGGATTTCCTCTCGTGGATGACAGATGATAAATATTCAAAAAATAATCCCCCTTCCGCCGGTGGTCAATAAAAAAACACCGACAATTTCAAGCCGCTGCGACAAATGCTCCCTCATACTCCGGCCGGCCATCATCTGCCGGTTGCATAAACCATTTCCCGGGAAGGGCTGTGGTGCCGAAATATCAGTTACTGTATTTTTTAATGATGGCGGTCTTCAGTTGACTTGGGGTCGCAACCACCAATTCAAAGGAACAACGCAGATATTTACGGAGGTGTACAGGAAGTTCCGGCATCTCCGGAGTAGCGGTTGCCACGAGCAAACGCCCCCTGTCGATGCTAAGAGGCAGCAAGCGTAACTTCAGAGCCAATTCTCTTGGCATGCTGGCACTGGCCTCTTCAGACGGACTGACAGCTTGAAGCTGGACAAAACTTTTCCGGAATTTCACAGCCAGAGCACCATAAACCTGTTCTTCACTCACATGTTTCAACTCAATAAGCATCTCACCGATTCTTTTCTTACGCAGCTGATTCTGGAACTTTACCGCATCCTCAAGCTGTTTTTCAGTCACCATGCCGCTATCGACCAGGATTTTTCCGGCAAGCGTCTTTGCAGAATCAGGATTGTCCCGCCAGGCATTGCGCAGTTCGGCGTCAATAGTCGCCTGATCCAGATTAGCTTGTTTTGCCAGAATCTGCCCCAACGTGACGTTACGCATCTTCTTCTGCCGGAGAAGCACCTCTTGCAGAACAGGCTCGGTGACAAGCCCTGACTCAAGCATAATTTCGCCAAGAGGACGAGCCTGATATCGGAACTTGATACTGTCATATGGGAAATATAGATATTTAAATCGGCCGGTTTGGCTGCCGGCAAGGCAAAAGAGCCCGGTATCAAAATCCTGGCCGCTATAGACTTCCACTTTTTCCGATTTTCCACCGAAGGTCTCAACTACTTCGGTGACCATGTCCCGGCCTATTCCAGCCAGATCCTTGGGGATGCTGATCAGGCCGATATAGTCGAGTTCAGAAAAGTCGAATTTCGTGTACGAACTCTCTGCAGAAGGTTGTAACGAGACCGCCCGGTCGAAGGGAGAGAAAGGTGCGGTCAGAGTGGCTTCCAATTCCCGATTGGCCAGCCCTAGCAATACAGGCTCGGCAAACAGCGCCAGATCCGATTCCAGCCCCGCCTCAACAGTCGAGCCCGCGATGATCTCATCAAAGAGACTCTCATCAATCGGCGTATCAGCGAGCAGACCTTCAGTCAGATCCTCATATTGCCCATCCACAGCGGGCAATGAAGTCAGGTCTTCATATTGCCCGTCAACGGAAGGTGGTATCTGGCCTTTCTGCTTGTCGGCTTCAGGAGAGAGTACCGTCGTCAGATCCTCAAGGGCGTTTGCACCTTGACCAGCAGATTTCTGGGTCGGAGACACATAATCTTCGACGATGAACTCTGTATCTTTTTTATCTGGAGGATCAGACGCCATATGCGCAATCACTCATGTCAGAATGACGGTAAAAAAACAACTAGTTATCTGTTACTGCGTAACTATTTAAACTTGCAACCGTATTGCCGGTATTAATTCCGTTCAATACTTATCTTGTCATCAATCAGCAGCACACTGAGCGGATAACCCTGCTCAATCTCCAACATAGCAAAACACAAGTGTTATTCTATACTAGATTTAGCCAATAATACAATGTTGTTATTACACTTTTTCTACAAAATCAAAAAAAACCCCACTCAAAGTTTACTTCGGCGCTAAATCAAACCTATCGAAATTGACTAAGATCACTCCTTGCCGTCAAAAAAATAATTTGTCCCGGTTTTTGCGGCAGTTATCACTGCAATAGATAGAAGCCGATATCTTTATCGTTTTTATCTGCCTCGACAAATTCACATCCGACATAGTTTTCCAGCACTACTCGAACTATGGCCCGTTTAAACAGGACAGTCGGGGCAGAATCATCAAGCACGAACCGGATGACAATATAATCACCTAGTTTAATATCATAGACATCAAAAGGAATGAAACCGATTCCCTCCGACGAAACGTTAACCACCTTGCAATTAATCTTAAGGATATTGATACGTTCCGATTCCCAATGAATTTCAGCCCACTCCAGAGTCTGATATCTTCTCCTATAATATCCGGCAAGACTCGTCTGTTTTCGTTTTTTTCTGCGAAACTCAAGCTGCACGGTAAAAATATAATTGCACTTACACCTCACGGTTAGCAGGTGTTTAACCAGTCGACCGGCGACAACCGTTTTTGACTCAAGACAAATCGGGCATTTGATTACCGCTTTGCCATCCCGAACAAGGATCTTCAATATTTCCATAGACCATTTATCCCGTTTTCACCCATAACTCTATTTTTGGTATATCTCTTCTCATAAATAAAATCCAATTATAAGTTAAGTGCTTTAAAATGGGGAGTACTTTATTTTTCCTTTATCAAGGAGATTTTTTGTTCTCCGGCCTGCGTTCCCCCTGCTGCATCGCTAAACCGGCTAGCGGCTGCGTCAAACTTAAAACTCTCGCAACCACTGTTAACTTTAAACTTAATTCCTTAATTCCCCAACAGTTATGATCAAGCCCCTACCTGTCATGTCATGTCTCCTGAAGTGGAGTGCTTATGCGGAGTTTGTTAGAGATGAAGATAAAGAAACTGACAATACAATCCGCCGAGCCACCCGAACCGGGCGACCATATGGAACAGATCAATTTATAGATCAGCTGGAATTTCGATTAAATCAGCCATTAAGACCAAGAAAACCGGGGAGGCCGCAAAAAACCGGGAAGTATACCTAGTTTTTGATATTGTGGGTTGGACCGTACAAGTTCTACTTCTACAGCCATGAGCCGAACGAGCCGCCGCATGTCCATGTTGACCGGGATAATCTGTCGGCCAAATTCTGGCTGCAGACGGTACAGCTTGCCAGAAACATCGGCTTCAGCCCTCGTGAACTCAATAGTCTAGAAGTTCTTGTCAGTGAAAATCAAAAAGAGTTGCTGGAGAAATGGTATGGGAATTTTGGCACTGGCAGCAGATGAGCGGGTGAAGGGTGTTAATTTTACCGAGGACACTCTGAGTGTTGACCTGATGGATGGCCGGACAATCACGGTGCCGCTTACATGGTATCCGTCTTTACGACATGCCACGCCGCACCAGTTGCAGAATTGGGAGTCTTGCGGCGGTGGCTACGGCATTCATTGGCCGGATCTTGACGAACATCTCAGCACAGAAGGGCTTCTCCGGGGTGCGCCAGCACCACGGACACAGTTCGTGCAAGAATGCAGGCCGCAAGGATAGATTGAGAACGGAGGGTCTTCGGCTGCCGGTTCCAGCTGCTACGCGTCTGAAATTTATGCCCTGTTAAGGGTACTGCGGCATCCTTCAGCCCGTCTTTATCGGATAGAAAAAACTGCATGGGTACGCAGTCAAGCATCTTCATTGATCACCCCAAACCCCTCGAAGGGGTTCATGGACGGTGGTTGTACCCCGCAAGGGGGTATAAATCACATTTTTTGCAGGCTATGTCCGGCGGCTACGCATTGATGCCGTCCCTGGCGGGCGCATAAAATCTAATATGTTTCATGCCGGCCAAGCTTGGTACGGCTTCGCCTCGCGGCATTGAAACATATTAGATTTTATGCAACATACCCGGCAAAAAATGCGCCAACCACCTGGCTTTATCGGATGGCGGCACCGGCCAAGGCTGTCCATACGGCGGGAATGAGACCGTTGGTCTGGCAACGCAGCGGCCTGCCGATTTTATAGGAATGTCAATTAGATAACCAGCCAAAAGCGTTCGGTTTTTCCTCTTAACTCACTAAATCACGAACGTCCCCTTTGCCCTTCGTAAGAAAGTATCTGGATCAGACGATCAAAACAACTATCCAACAGAGACTTCCCGCATACATCTATTACTGGTGCTTGGCATGCCATCATACAACCTGCCGTTCAACAAACGGCCAGCCTTCTTTTTGTGTACTCCGCCCCACTGTTTGAAAAAGAAAGGGACTGCTGCTTGCTGACATTGCCTTTGAATATCGCTTGCCCATT
>MGTA01000145.1:706-955 GCA_001799225.1 Deltaproteobacteria bacterium RIFOXYD12_FULL_50_9 | reverse complement strand
CAGGGTAAGAAAGGGGCAAGTTCGATCAGGCGGGCGGAACGTTTGGTCAAGACCTGAAAACGGTGCCATGACGCTTTCTGCATTACCGCGAAAACCTTTTGAATGAAAGCAAGTGGCACATCTTCATGAAAAAGATCGGACATGGAATTAACGAAAATGGCCTGCGGCTTCCGCCAGCGCAACGGCAAAGCGAGAGTGTGCTCGTGGGTTGTCACCTGGAAGCCGTTCTTGTAATTCGTCTGTCCCATT
>MGTA01000145.1:0-652 GCA_001799225.1 Deltaproteobacteria bacterium RIFOXYD12_FULL_50_9 | reverse complement strand
ATTTTTGTGCACCCTGTGACCGGATTCCAAGTCGATTCGGTCCATTCAATTGCTGAGTTCGAAGCCATTCGATTAATTCCCCAGGATATGCTGCGCAATTTTCACTGCCGTCTTGCCGCCTTTTAGATTGCCGGCGGCAAAGAACAAGGCGTAAAGTGGAATATTCTTTGAATTGTAAAGCGGTAACGGGTTTTCCGCTACATGCGGAAAAACTATTTTCAGCCTGTTCACGTAGTAAGCCATGATATCGGAAAAATCCGCTATTTTTCGCAGATGTGTTGTTGATTTGCCAAACAGTGACTTTTGCCCTGAACTCCGATAAAAAACGTCGTACCAATCCTCGGCACCAAATATTTCGTCAAGTTTACTCTTCCATTTTTCATCAATCAGGCCGTTTTTAGTGAGCATTCGATTTACTCCCACACCTAGCGGAAAAAGAATCCACAGATCGATGGCCTTAGTTTTGGAGACAGCTTCAATGGTGGGCCATTCAACTTGCATCCCGAACGGGTCGAGAAAAAGTACAGCGCGATGCCGTCGCCAATCTTTTTCGCACAGTTCCTGAATTACCGTGTTTGCATCGCCGCGACTGAATATGATGCTTTTTGCCTTATCTGGAAAATCCTGTTGTAGTTTGATTTGCAGTTCGACA
>MGTA01000144.1:5199-5638 GCA_001799225.1 Deltaproteobacteria bacterium RIFOXYD12_FULL_50_9 | reverse complement strand
CTCGGTACTGCAGGTGGCGTAGACCAGGACTCCCTCCTTTTTCAGGAGGAACGCAGCCGCAGCCAGCAGAGCAAGTTGGCCTTCCTGGTAGCGCAGCAGATCCGCCGGTTGCCGGAGCCAGCGGATATCAGGCTGCCGCCGGATCACGCCGATCCCGGAGCAGGGTGCATCAACAAGCACCCGGTCAAACAGAGCAGCATGGCTCTCGACCAGCTCGGCCAGCCTGGAGTTGACAATCTCCACCCGGTCCAATATCCCGAGACGCGTCAGATTCTGTTTGAGCAGGCCAACCCGGTTACTGCTGGGCTCAACCGCCGTAATCCGGGCAGCCGACGGTAACAGACCAGCCAACTGACCGGTCTTGCCGCCGAGACCGGCGCAGCCATCGAGGTAGCGCCCTGCCCCAAAAGGTCTGAGCAGCTCTACAACCAACTGGGCC
>MGTA01000144.1:3953-5151 GCA_001799225.1 Deltaproteobacteria bacterium RIFOXYD12_FULL_50_9 | reverse complement strand
GCACTGCAGCAGGCGCCCGGCCCGGCTGCGCCGCAATCCCCTGCTCAGCGAGCCTTCGAAAAAAATCAACCGTTGTTGTCCGGGCCAAATTGACCAAGAGACCAAGATCAGGAACCTCACTGTTCTGCCGGCATATACTATAGGCGATATCCTTACCGTAGCGCTTAATCCAACGCTCGACCAGCCAGAGCGGATGATTGAGGAAGCCGGCCGCAACAGCACTTTCGTTCATGCCGGACGGGTCGGGCAGCCCGGAGCGCTCCCGATCAATGCCCCGTAACGTCGCATTGACAAAACCGGTCAACCAGGCAGGCTGACGAGCCGCCTTCAAGACCTGGACAGTTTCATGGATGGCGATAGCCGGCGGAATGCGGTCGAAAAACAGCAGCTGAAACACCCCGACCCGCAAGGCCTGCCTGGTCCGCGGCTTCATCTTGTGTAGAGGATGACGGGAGAATCTGCCGATGACGCTGTCCAGATAGCCGCGCCGGCGCAGGACGCCATACACCAGAGCCATAAGCAGTTGCCGGTCGCGGCTATCGGCAAGAGGATTGCTGACCAGCCAGGCATCCCGCACCTGATCAACCGGCTGTTGCAGTTGCTCCCATTGACAGAGGATTTCGATGGCGGCTTGCCGAGCGGATGTCTGCATCAAGCAAGCCCGATAATCGAAGCAAACCGGCCGGTAATCCCTTCGCGCCTGTATGAAAAATAATCCGGATTGCAGACCGTGCAGATCTCGGCCACCTCAATATTGGCTGATTGTAGACCGGCGGCCAGCAGTTGCGCCCGACTTACAGCCCAGAAATCAAAATAGTCCGGCCTGACTTGAAAGGCCGCAAAGTCAAGCGGCAATTCCGTCCGGTGGTTGACAAATTCTGCGCAACACGGTCCAAGGGAGGAACTTATGGCGGCCTTGAGATCAGCAGGACGACTGGCAAAATTCTCGGTCATGGCCTTGATCGTCGTGGCAATAACATTTGCCACCGAGCCGCGCCAACCGCTATGAACAATCCCCACAGCCGGCTGCACCGGATCAAACAGGAAAACGGCCTGACAATCAGCCTGCTGGATCATCAGCGCCACGCCAGGCACACTGCTGATCAGAGCATCATACCCTGCCGCCTCAAAATCGGCGTCCGGCTTGACATCGACAACAAAAACATCTGCGGCATGCACCTGATGTGCGGAAACCAGC
>MGTA01000144.1:0-3944 GCA_001799225.1 Deltaproteobacteria bacterium RIFOXYD12_FULL_50_9 | reverse complement strand
GCAAAGGTCTGCTTAAGCAGTTCGCGATTGGCAACAACGTTGGCTGGCTGATCCCCGACATGATAACTGACGTTTAAGCTGGCAAATCCACCGGCACTGGTCCCGCCATGCCGACTGAAAACACCATGAAACAGCCTCGGGCACTTTAAGCCCTCAAAGCTGAAATGCGGCGGATGATCTGCGACCATTTTCTAAAACTGCTCGATTATGCTCTAAAAACCAAACCCGACCCCGAGCCGGAAACTATCGTCTACCCGGATATCTCCCCGTTCCTCGGTACTAACCTTGGTAAAGCCGTAACCGAGAAAAACTCGGGCCCGGGGCATAAACTCGTACTCAAGCTCAACAGCGGCTTCAACCAGACGCTCACCATCCCGGTAGGTCAAAATTTTGGGTGCGTAATAAATCTGGGCACGCAGGCCGGCCCCATTCAATTCAGGCGGATTAACCCTGATAAGCGCCCCAAGGGCCACAGCCTCACTCTCTTCATTGTCAGCATCGACACCGATAATCCGGAGGCCGATCCCAGCTTTCAGACCTTGTAACTCGCCAAAGCCTCCCAGGACATCAAGGCCAATTTCGCCGAGAGAGGATGAGGAATCGGAATTGTAAAGCCCTCTGACGCTGATCTCCGTGGCCCCCTGCCGGTCATCTATTATCTGCTGAACAACGGCGCCTTCGACGCTATAATCGTTGATAGCAATCTGTAAAGAACCGGCTTGAGCGGCCGTAACGCTTAAAAAAAACCCAACCGTAGTCACAAACATCTTGCGAATCATCTTGCGTTCTCCCTGTGTTTTTATTTTATACTGTAAGCTGTTAATCGGCATTTTGAATAGTTAATAATCCAACCAATCGTCAAGTTATGTTGTTAAATATGACACATTGAGTTTACTGAAGCAAGCTAGACTCTGAAAAAAATCAAAAGATAAGAGAGACGGCCAAAGAATAGACAAGATCTATTGGTTTTGCACAAAAAATCTGGTATTAACTGAAGTCTCCGCAACCAATAACAATTTGTATCAGGAAACCATGCTATGTACTTTCAAGATATTATTCAGGAACTAAACAAATACTGGGCGGAACAGGGCTGTCTCATCCAGCAACCCTACGACATGGAGGTCGGGGCCGGCACCTTCCATCCGGCGACACTGCTGCGCAGTCTTGGCCCGGAGCCTTGGAAGGCCGCCTATGTTCAGCCTTCGCGGCGACCGACCGACGGCCGCTATGGCGAAAACCCCAATCGCCTGCAGCACTATTATCAATATCAGGTGGTGATTAAACCCTCTGTTGCCGATATCCAGGAGCTCTATCTCAACAGCCTCACCCGTTTCGGACTCGATCTGCTCGACCATGATATCCGTTTTGTCGAGGATGACTGGGAGTCTCCTACCCTGGGGGCCTGGGGCCTGGGCTGGGAGGTCTGGCTGGACGGCATGGAGATAACCCAGTTCACCTATTTTCAGCAGGCCGGCAGCCTGGATCTCTACCCGACTACGGTAGAGGTCACCTACGGACTTGAACGAATCGCCATGTACCTGCAGGGTGTGGATAGTGTCTACAACATCGCCTGGAACAAGGAGGTCACCTATGGCCAGATTTTTCACCAGGCCGAGGTCGAATTTTCCACCTTCAACTTCGAGCACGCCAATGTCCCGGCTCTGATCTCTTTTTTTGATACCTATGAGGCCGAGGCGCTACGGTTGCTTGAGCTGGATTTAATTTTGCCGGCCTATGACTACTGCCTGAAATGTTCACACACCTTCAACCTGCTTGATGCCCGCAAGGCAATCAGCGTCTCGGAGCGGACCAGATATATCGGTAGAATCAGAAATATTGCCAGAAATGTGGCAATTAAGTACACGGAACAACGAGAAAAAATGGGGTATCCCCTTATTGCGGCGGCAGTAAAGCAGAGCAGCGTCTGAACTATTCCGCATTTGTGTCGTCTGCGTCGAGCGCCGCAACGGTTTCGGCATAGGCGCTTAGAAGCGGGCCGCGCTGCTCATCAGTTACGTTGTAGGCGTCAAGACAGCGACCAAAAACCTCGTTGATATCCAGATCCTCGAGTGTTTCCCCGCCGCTCTCCCCGGAGAGAGCCAGCTCCAGCACCCGATCATTTCTGACCCGCAGGATCTCAATCCCGGTCTCGGCAGTGGTCTCGTCCAAACGCTCGCGCAGGTCGCCGGCTATTTCATCTCCTTCATAGACGATCTCAACCCAGGCCTTACTTCCACAAGCTTTAAGCGCTGCCAGGCGGCCGGCAATCGTGGGCCAATCTCCGCGTATACGCTCCAGCGCCTGAAAACAGGGTACGGCAATTTCACTAACCGCAGGCCGACGTCCCGTAAACTCGACAAGCAGCACACACTTTTCCTGGGCCGCCTCACTAAAACCAAGCGCCAGTGGGGAACCGGAGTAACGCCCCAGGATCGAACTGCGGGTTTGCTGGGCCACATGCAGGTGGCCCAGAGCCAGATAATCGATGCATTCCGGAAAGGTTTCCATGCCGACATGGGCAAGAGAGCCGACATAGAGTTCGCGCACCCCGTCGCCATCAACTGTCAGACCGCCGGCTGTAAACAGGTGGCCCATAGCCACAATCGGAATAGAACTGACCGTTGCGGCGCGATGTCTCTCTGCAATTTCACCTGCTGCCTGATAATGACGCTGAATGCCCTGCTGCATTTTGACCTCCTTCTCATCACTCCCTTCGCCGGCCTCGGTAGTGCGGATATCGCGATCACGGAGATAGGGAACGGCGCAGACAATCAATTCCGGCTCGTCAGCTGCATTGCGCAACACCAACACATCATCGGCCGGGGAGTCCGCTATGCAGCCTGCGACATGCACATTCAAGCAGCGCAGCAACTCCTTCGGGGCATTCAAAAAAGAGGGCGAATCGTGATTCCCGGCGGTTATTACGACATGCCGGCATGACGAACCAGCCAAGCGGCGTAAAAAACGGTAGTACAAACCCTGGGCCCGGTTGGTTGGGGTGCTGTTGTCAAACACATCACCGGCGACCAGCAAGGCATCAACGTGTTCACGCACCAGAAGATCAGCCAGCCACTCTAAAAAAGCCTCAAACTCCTCGTAACGTTTGCGGCCGTAAAGAGTGCGGCCGATATGCCAGTCGGAGGTGTGAACGATTTTCATAGGTATTTAAGGATAACGGTTTCTAATATCTTATCTTAAAAAGGCGGGTTAATGAGTTAGGATATAAATTCATATCAGAACCTTTGTTCGATCTTAATCATAAACAATCAGCATATCAACCTGAGAGTTTGGTCATAGTCGGAAACAACTATAAAGCTCTGCTAATTTCCTCTTGCAGGTTAATTAGACTGTATGTAGTCTAGTCTTTAGTAACGCTGCTTTAATGCTAGTTTTTTTACCGCCCTTTTATTCAGGCACGATGAACTTATATGAGTTCATCATCTTTCAGTGTTGGCAAAGGAGGTTTCCCACTGTGGTATCTCCTCTAGATATGGCCGGTTTTTCAGTGTTGCTGCTTCTGGGGCTGGCGTTGTTCTCTCCGTTCATGGGACGGCTCCGTACCCTGCAAACCAACCTGACATTCTCGTTAAGTGCTCTGGCCTCTCTGGCCGCCATACTCGCCGGGGCCATGACCGTGGCCGGCGGATCGGTCGCCACCGCCACCCTCAGCCTCGGTCTTCCCGGCCTGCCCTTTCACCTGCGACTCGACCCCCTGGCCGGATTTTTTTTCGTAGTCATCGGTCTACTGGGTCTGTGCGTCTCAATCTATTCCATCGGCTACGTAAAGGGGTATAGCGGCCGGCGCCCCCTCACCCGGATGGTGGTCTTTTATACCCTGTTTCTGGCCGGCATGTTCCTGGTGGTGCTGGCGGATGATGCCTATTTTTTCCTGGTGGCGTGGGAGTTAATGGCCGCAGCCTCCTATTTTCTGGTCATGTATGAGG
>MGTA01000143.1:9035-9531 GCA_001799225.1 Deltaproteobacteria bacterium RIFOXYD12_FULL_50_9 | reverse complement strand
AAAATAGGTGAGGATGATGTCTGCTCCGGCCCGCCTTATGGAGAGCAGGGACTCCTGCATCACCTTCTCCTCGTCCAGCCAGCCTTTTTCAGCCGCCGCCTTGATCATGGCATATTCGCCGCTCACCTGATAGGCGGCGATGGGCAGATCAAACTCGTCACGCAGTCTGGAGATGATGTCGAGATAGGCCAGCGCCGGTTTGACCATGAGGATATCGGCGCCTTCGTCGACATCAAGAGTCGCCTCGCGCAGGGCCTCGCGGCAGTTGGCCGGGTCCATCTGATAGCCGCGCCGGTCGCCATGCTGAGGAGCGCAATCCGCCGCATCCCGAAAAGGCCCGTAAAAGGCGGAGGCGTATTTCACCGCATAGGACATGATCGGAATATTAGAAAAATTATTCTCGTCCAGGGCCTGCCTGATCTCAGCCACCCGACCATCCATCATGTCGGAAGGCGCCACCATATCAGAGCCGGCCTGGGCATGCGAAAGGGCTGTC
>MGTA01000143.1:3787-9027 GCA_001799225.1 Deltaproteobacteria bacterium RIFOXYD12_FULL_50_9 | reverse complement strand
CCAAAATTTCAATGGTCGTATCATTATCGACCTCTCCCTCCAGGATAACCCCGCAATGCCCGTGATCCGTGTATTCACACAGGCAGACATCAGTTGAGACCAGCAACTCCGGCGACTTGTTTTTAAGTTCCTTGATAGCCCGCTGAATAATGCCGTCCCGGTTATGGGCGCCTGACCCCATCGGGTCTTTTTTCTCCGGCAGACCGAAAAGAATAACTCCGCCCACCCCAAGCTCCCGGCACTCTCCGGCCTCCTGAGCCAACTGATCGACCGTCAACCGAAACACCCCGGGCATGGAGGAGATCTGATCCCGCTTCCCTTTGCCGGGCTGGACAAACAAAGGATAAATCAACTGGGAGGAAGCGAGTCTGGTCTCTCTGACCAGGGAGCGGAAGGCCTCATTCTGGCGCATGCGTCGGGGACGGTATTCCGGGAAAACCATGGTGTTATCTCCTTAAGGATCGATATTTATTGGGCGACCTACCTACCAAAAAACAGGGCGGCCATTCTGTTTAATCCCCCCTTGAGGGGGACATAGGGCCGCCTCTACTTAAAACTGTCACTGACCAACCGGTCGATATACTGTTCCGGGGCGTCGATACAAGCTGCCGGGATAATCAAGCTGCTGACCCCCTTTTTCTGATTCAGGAGTTGCAAGCCATACTCAAGGGCATAGGCAAGTCCCTGGCACAGGTTATGGATCGCTTCAATGTTTCTGGGCTCACGGGATAGAATCAGATCAATTGCTTCATCACTGAAGGTTACCTGCATCCCGGACTTCTTCGATAAATTCCCAGCACACTCCCATATCTCCCGGATAAATGCAATAAAGAGTTCACAGGTATCCTTGGGGTCCATCTCCTTTTCCTGAGAGTGGCGGGCGATAAGATCGAGCCTGGCAGGGGTCGGTAGAATATCTTGTCCGGCAAGCCAATCACCTCTGGCCCGCAGGATAAACTCGACAAGCCGCTGCCGCTCGATCCCGGCTAAAACATCGTACCTCAGCCGATGAAACTCCCGGGACTCTTCAAGGGTCAGGAGTTTGACCAGTTCGGCTTCCGGGTCGGCCACTACCTCCCGATTCACGGTCAGAAATTCAATATCGGTCGAGGGCAGCTTCTTCTCGAAAGGCAGCAGGATCTTCTCCATGACGCTGACGAGTCCGCGCGCCCCGGTCTGTTCCTGCTCGGCTAACCGGGCGATCTCGGCCAATGCCTCATCCTCGAAAAGGATCCTGATGCCGTAAGCCCGAAAATCTAGCTTCTTGCCGATTACCACCGAACTGTTGGGATGGACAAGGATGGAAAACAGATCTTCACGGCTCAAATCGTTTAACACCGCAATTACCGGCAGACGGCCGACAAACTCACTCTCAAATCCATACTGGATCAGATCCTCGGCCCGCACCTGTTTCAAAAAATGGCGGCCGGCACTCTTCGAGGTCACCATACCCTCAAAGCCCATACCCTGTTTCTGGACCCGTTTGCGAATAATCTCCTCAAGCTCGGCAAAGGCGCCACTCATGATAAACAGGATATTTTTGGTATTGACCACCCTGCCGCCCCGCTTGCCGGTGGCCCGATAGTGCTCAATGGCCTCCATTTGCGAGATGGGGTCATGAGGCACCCTGAGATCAACTTCGGTCTCTTCCATGGGCTTTAAAAAGGCCCGTTGCACCCCTGTCCGCGAGACATCAAGTCCGAAACGGCCCTGCGACGAGGCGATCTTGTCGATCTCATCTACATATATGATGCCGTATTGGGCTCTTTCAAGATCATTGTCCGCCTGCCGGACCAGATCGCGGACCAGATCCTCGACATCAGCGCCCACATAACCGGTCTCGCTGAACTTGGTGGCGTCACCCTTGACAAACGGCACCCCCAGACGCTGAGCAATCAGTTTGATGAGAAAGGTCTTACCGACCCCGGTTGGTCCGATGATCAGGACATTGCTCTTGATCTGGCCAAGATTGCGGGAAGAGAGTTCCGGTTGATCAAGGGCACGGCGTATCCGGTTAAAATGGGTGCAGATCTTGGTGGCGAGAATGGCTTTAGCCTCATCCTGCCTGACCACGTACTCATCAAGATATGCTACCAGCTCCTCCGGAGTTATAGCAAAATCAAAACCCTTGGCGCCCGGCGGCAGTTGTGGCGGATTCTCGTCCTTCGTTTCAGGTTGCGGGACAACATGGGTCGAAATTATCTGGACGTTACCGCCGTACTTTCTGGAGAGATAAGCACTGATCTCCTTTTCGAGCTCCTTCTGGCTCGGCAGATTAGCGAATTTTGTCGTCATAGGCTTGTTAATTCCTTAACAGGAGCTCAATCGACAATCTCAAGCGTCTTCATCTTCTTGTAAAGATGGCTGCGCTCCAGGCCGATCCGTTCAGCGGTTGCCGAGATATTGCCGTTGTTTTCGTTAAGCCTGGCCTGCAGATAGTCGCGCTCGAACTCGCGCCGGGCATCCTTAAAATTGTATCTCAGATAGCGTGAACCTGAATCGGCTGGATTAGCAGGTGACGAACTTCCGGGTACGACTTGCAGCAGGGTGGCGATCAACTCGCCGGTGATGAACGGCTCAGGCGTCATAATGGCCAGGCGCTCGATAAAATTCCGCAGCTCCCTGACATTACCCGGCCAGGAGTGGTGTTGCATTGCCTGGATGGCCTCAGGCGCAAACCTCTTCTCGCCCATCCCCTTCCGAGAGAACTCTTCCATGAAACTCTCCACCAACTGCGGGATATCCTGCAAGCGCTCCCGCAGGGGCGGCACTACGATAGGCACCACGTTCAACCGCCAGAAGAGATCGGCCCGGAAGGTGCCACGCTCGATCTCCCCCTCCAGATTCTTGTTGGTGGCGGCCAATACCCGGACATTTACCGAAATGGTTTTAGCGCCGCCCACCCGCTCGAATTTTTGTTCCTGCAGGATGCGCAGGATCTTGGCCTGGGTCTTCAAACTCATGTCGCCGATCTCATCGAGAAACAGCATACCACCGTCAGCCAGATCAAACTTGCCCCGTTTGGCGGTAACCGCGCCGGTGAACGACCCCTTTTCGTGGCCGAACAACTCGCTTTCGATCAACTCCTCGGGAATTGCCGCACAGTTGATCTCGATCATCGGTTTACTACTGGTGCTGGACAGCCGGTGGATAGTCTGGGCCACCACCTCCTTGCCGGTACCATGCTCTCCTCGAATCAGGACCCAGGCATCGGTGGGCGCCACCCGCTCGATCTGGACTCGCAAGCGCTCGATAATCGCTGAATTGCCGATTAAAACAGCCTTGGGAGCACTCCTCTGGCGGAGGATCAGATTCTCCTTCTCAAGGCTGGAGAGATAGAGGGCATTATTGACCGCCAGGATAATTTTGTCGTAGGAGAGCGGCTTCTCAATAAAATCAAAGGCGCCGTTCCGGGTGGCCTGGACCGCGGTTTCGATAGTGCCGTGGCCGGAGATCATGATTACCGGCAGATGCGGGTGGGTCTCCTTGATGCGCTTCAAGGCGTCAATGCCATCCATGCCGGGCATCCAGATATCCATCAGCACCAGGTCGATCTTCTCTTCCTCAATGCGGGCCAGGCCCTCTTCGGCCGAGTCGGAGCAGGTCGGTTCAAAACCTTCGTCTCCTAAAATACCGGCAAGGGATTCCTGAATGCTTTTTTCGTCATCAACGATAAGAATCTTTTGGGCCATGGCCTGCTATTGTCCAATAATGATGGTCAGCCCCTCACTCTCTGCCCGGCAGAGAACTGAAAAAGGCTCCATCTTGAATGGTTCAAAATCATAATAATACAACCCTCTGCCGGGAGCAACAGGCACTATCTATCTCTTCTCATTATCAGCCGGGAAATTCAATAGAAAACAGGAGAGTAATTGCAGACTGCAGGTGGTGGACAACAAGCGCGGAGCTTGCGCTGGATCGAACAAACGACAACCGACAAAAATAATTTCAAAAACAGGAAGTTACTATGCTTTCTGAGCGAGAAAGGGCTGGTCAACGCTTCTGAACCAGTTCCTCCCTGGTAGCAGCCAGGGCTTCGGTCCAGGTGACTATCTTCCCGCCGTTCGCTTTCAAGAACGCTGCAGCGCCGCTCGCTGACTGAAAGGCCCACTTCGGTTGCTGGGTCATGACACCGCGCTTTGTGCCACCCATGACCCAGATTGCCCGGGCAGCATTGATCAGCGTCCGGGCGTCCCGGTCGGCGACGAGCAGGGCTTTCACTGTGCGTCCGGGGTTGGCATCGAGTTCGATAACGGCACAATGCAGGCTGCAGGTGCCGACCATGGCCCCATCCTCGTACCGGATCAGCATCCTGCTGTATCCGTAGGCTTTCCGATCCATGCCGCAATTGGTACAGGAGCGCTGCGTATCAAGATCATCCTGGGCCAGGACACTCATTGCGGCCATGCCGAGCAGAACCATAGTCAGTAATGCGATTTTGCCAACGTTCCATTTCAACATGAACTGCTCCTTAAATCCGGGCTGCGGCCGAAAGCCGCGCTATGGTAAATTTGTCAGGGCGGTCGTAAGCCTATCATCCTTATAATTTTCGTTACTCCTGATAATCCCGGTTTTATCAATGACCACGGTGGTCCCCATTGACCCATTGTAAAGATTCAGGAGGGTCTGAGCCGTGTCCGCCAGAACCGTGAAGCCGGATCCGGCGTAACCGTTCGACAGCTCAGAATTCCTGGTGCCGGCAATGGTTCCGGAGACATAATCCACTGCATAAAAACGGACATCCGGGAAGTTGGGGATATGAGAACTCAGCATGTTGCTCATCTCACTGTCGCAGGTCGGGCACCACATGGTGAAGTACAGGACAATACCCCGCTTTCCGGGTTCTGCAAGGGCAGTCGAGAGAGTGACACTGTTCCCGAGAGAATCGGAAATCAGGAAATCCGGGGCATTCTGACCGACATTCGGCCCGACGGTCCCGGTTTGCACTGCCGGTCTTTGATCTTTGTCAGACGGGTTAAGATCGTCCAGCAGGTCACCACCGCATCCGGCTAGCAAGATAATAATCAGCAACAGTAACAGCCGACGCAGATTAACGGAACCCATAACTCACCCCGATGCTATAGATGTCGGTTGCTGGGAAATTCCGGCCCCATCCGTCCTGTTTGATTGTGTGGTTCCATTGGGCTCTGACTTTCCAATCATGGTCAGTGCTTGAGTAGGCTATGGTTAGGCCGATCGAGTCTTTTTGAAATTCGCTGTTGGCAATCCGGTTATCATCT
>MGTA01000143.1:1142-3729 GCA_001799225.1 Deltaproteobacteria bacterium RIFOXYD12_FULL_50_9 | reverse complement strand
TTCGACGTAGTCAACTTCCCGATTAACAGCTCTTTCGAGATAACTCCCATAGCTCAAAGAGAGAGAAGCGCTCCAGGGATGGAGGGTTTTCGAGATGAGGAGATTGCCGTCAAGCCGGTAGAAGCCCCGGCCGGTCACATCATCGCTGGGAACACCATCATAGGGCGAAATGCCGGTTGGGATGAGCAGAGATGGTCCGATGGTAAGCGACGGGATCAGATCCTTGAGATTGCTTATCTTCCAGACAGAGACATCATCGAGCGCCTCATACCAGAGGCTCAATGTCATGTCGCCGAGCCCGTCCTGGCGATGGGTGCCGGAGTTGTATTTATTGACGTTCCAGACATAGGGGGCGAGGATGCTGACCTGCCATTTTGGAGAAAAACGCCGGGCATACCCGGTATTCAATCGGTATTGGCGGAGATCCGACCCGGCAGGGTCGGATGTATACTTGCCATCCTGGTTCCAGAAACCGTCGTACTTTTCGAAATCAAAGGAGAGATCAGCCATGCCTTGATAGAACTTCGGCACAATCAGGGTCGCGCCGCCCCCGCCTCCGCAGCAGGAGCCGGCCAAGGCAGGAGAAGAAAAAAGACCGGCGGCCCCAAAAAGCAGGGCCGCCAGGATAAACAGTTCTATCTTTTTCGTCATGAAAGATCAGTGTTACATGGGTGTTACGGTAAAAGTTGCGTAGGCCAATCCGGCGTTGTCGGTTTTCACCTCACCGTTAACGGTCAATCTGACATAGATTGTAGCTGGCACTCCAATAACGAGTCCCGGAAGGTTGGCGATGGACCAATGGCCTTTTACCGCCCCTTCAATTGCCGGAAACCATGTTGCATTATCAGTGGACGCCTCAAGCGTAATCGAGTTGACAACCCATGGGGTTGGGGGGGTCTGTTCATTATTCAGGGTTGTCCCTATTCCTACTGCGGGATAACTCATCATACTCTCCTTGGTTGCCATAAAGAGCTTGAAGGTGTAGTTACCGCCCATGCCACTCATCAATCCATCATTGAATAAGAAATAAGAACGTTTTTCAGGAGGGGTTCCAACGATCAAGTCGTTCACGCCTTTCAATGTGGCCCGGGGTTTGGCACCCATGACCATACCCACGGGCGGAAAGAACATAGTGGATTCCGTTGTTATTCCGTCGGTTATATCCACTTTCATATCCCAGAAACCCATTGTCGGTCCCGATGCCATGAGGTAGTAAGCTGTGCAGTCGTATGTTCCAGGAGTCGTAGAAGATTCCGATACAATATCAACTGGTGTTGAATGATTTTTGCCATCGTTCATATGCATCATCGGCTTGATCTTCAACGCAAGTCCAGCGGCCGGTGTATTATCGTGCTTTTCAACCCTGATCTGAAATTGCGATTTTCCTTCCTTGGGTGCCATCATTCCCATACCCGGCAAATAGGTCACACGGTAGGAGTTTGTCAACCTTACATTCGCCATGGCCGTCATTGCGGTCTCAAATTGTGTCTTCCAATTCGCCGGCAAATTATTTCCGGGTACGATCTCGATTGCGGCGCCATTATATAGCCCATCTGCTGCTGCGCCGTCGGAAAGATCTTTCGCCATGGCTTTGATGAGGTCAAATTGCTCTTCAGGGGTGAGGCCCAGGTCATTGGCGATCCGACTAAACGCGGCAGCGCGCAGTCCGGCGAGACGGCGCGGGGCATTAGAATCGCCGGTGAGCGGCGAATCCGGATCTTGAGGTGCTATGGATGTGTTTGGAGAATATCCGAACACCCCACTAAACCGTGTCTTGGCGTCAGCGACTATTGGGAATAAACCGGTAATCACGAGATCATGGACAATTGTCGACGAAGGATCGAGATGAACGGCAGACCCGGCCCCCAACGTGCCGCCTGCCGTATAGGCGGTGAGACGACCCGCCATGATGCCGGGTGCACCGGTAGCCTCATCAGTAAACGTTCCGCCGGTTGCTTCGATCCGCAGATCGCCCGAGAGCGCGCTTGTCGGTATGTTGATCGCGTATGTACCATCCGCTGCTGTGGTCACCGGTCCGGCGACAATATTGCCGTTGACATCCTTCACAACAACCGATGCGCCGTTAACCGGCGCTGCATAGACAGAACCGGTAACTGTAGAGGTTGACGGTGCTGGAGTTGGGGTTGGGGTTGATGAATCATCGTCTCCACCACCGCATCCGTTTAACGCGGCCAGCAGCATACAGGAGGTGAATGCCAACAACAAAATTCGTTTCATGATCAGGACTCCTTTCTTTGCTATTTACCTTGCTACAACGGGATAATCATCCCTGTTGGCCGGAGTATTATAAACCGTTGCTTGATACCACAAAGTAGGATAAATGGCAATGCGGCAAATTGTCGCAGCTTGGTAATTTTTACCACCCCGTGTCAAAAGAGGGTAATTCGTACCCCTCAAGGGTACTGAAAAGAGTGAATTGCCCCAACGTGAATCCATCCTGTTCATATATCCCGCGCCGCATACAATGCCGCCCCCAATGCGCCGACCAGATCCGGATGCACCGGGATCATCAGCCGAGCCGGGGAGAGCCGTTCCTGTAACAAAGCAATCATGCAAGGGTTCCTGG
>MGTA01000143.1:0-1098 GCA_001799225.1 Deltaproteobacteria bacterium RIFOXYD12_FULL_50_9 | reverse complement strand
GGCAAAACGCCGTGATTCTTCATGGAAATCACCTCGGATTCGGCAAACACCGTACACATGCTGTTGATGGCAACCTCTTGGTGCGAATCAAGAGCGGCCGGCCCGAATTCATCAAGTCGATAACCGAGCGAAGCAGCCATGATCTCAAGGAACCTGCCGGTGCCGGCCGCACACTTGTCGTTCATTTGAAACCGCTCAACCCGGCCTCCCTTGTCCAGGGCAATCACCTTGGAATCCTGGCCACCGATATCAATTACCGTGTTGCACTCCGGAAAAAGATAGCGGCTGCCGATGGCGTGCGCCCGGATCTCGGTGATCACTTCATGGCTAAAGTGCTTCTGGGCCAGATGGCGTCCATAACCGGTCGCCACCACCCGTTTGGGTCTATAAGGTACAAGCATTTCCAGGGCCTGACCGCACGGGTCAAAACCACTTTCAATTATCCGGTAATCAACGAGACAGCCGTTTTCCATAGCCGCCACCTTGATGGTCCGCGAACCCAGATCAATCCCGACTTGCACTTTTAGCCCCGCACCTGTTCGAGCAGGGCCTCGATCCGGGTCTGGAGCTGGCCGATGTCCTCAGGCGAATAATCGGTCTCAATGGCGAGATAAGGAATGCCTTCCTTGGCCGCAGCCTCCCGGATTTTCACCTCTTCAATATTATAGGTATGGCAGAATTGCAGAGAATAGTGGATGAGCCCCTGGGCATTGGACTCCTTATACTCCTTCATGACCTGAACGACCCGTTCATCATTGGGCGTAAAGCATGAACAGTCGATCCGCATGTAGCGGTCGGTGAGCGCAGCAAGCAGGCTGTCCATATCCGGCCCGTCTTCATCCACCAGATCTTTAAAATACCTGGTGCCGATACAACTCTCCTCATTGACCACCACTGCCCCGGCATTTTCCACCAGGTTGTGCACCTTCCAGTTCGGCAGGGCCATGGGCGCCCCGGCAATCATGATCCGAGGGGCGGTTTTCGGGCTGACCCCGCCCTCTTCCTGAACCCGCTTTACAAGTTCATCGCAGAGCAGGTTCAATTTTTCGGTGAATCGGACCGGATCATCGTAAAAAGCGATCTGTTCGATAAGCAGCC
>MGTA01000142.1:9323-13224 GCA_001799225.1 Deltaproteobacteria bacterium RIFOXYD12_FULL_50_9 | reverse complement strand
TGTTTTTTCGACGAAACAAAAATACCATATTGGAGGGCAATTTTATTTTTAACTGCTCAAGGTCTCCTGATTTCTACGCTACCAAATTATTATCCTGTAAGTAATATAACCCAGCAGCGTTGCCGGAGCACATTTATTTTTAATTGATCTGTCAGCTGGGATTGGCTGATCCTTCAAACAGCTTAGTTTTTTCTTGACATGATTTGTCAGGTAAAGTAATCGAAATTTACTTCCTTTGATATAACGGAAAATTTTGACTTTGGGGAAGAGGTCTGTGAAGAATATAGGTAATTCCTTCATTCTGGCTGTTATGGCGGTTGCTTTGCTGCTCGCATCTTGCACCGGCAGGAGTGACAACCCTGCGGAGAGCCGGGGAACAGGCGCAGGCTCCCTAGCTTTCAGCCTGGTTTTTGAAAAGCCGAACATATCTGGGAATCAAGCGCAAACACCGAATAAGCAGATACCACCATCTTCGCGAACCGCAATTATACCTAATTCGCTTACAGGCGATGTCTGTACTGATTACGGTTTGTCGACAATCACCGGCCGGGTCCTTAATGCCGCCAACGTCCTGATTGCCACTGGTGGACCGTGGCTCTGTTCCGCTCATCAGGGGACGTTCAGTAATATCCCGGTGGGCAGCGGATATACCGTGGTGTTTGAGGCGGATGTTGCCGGAACGATTGCCTGGCGAGGCCAGACCACTAATCAATCGATTGCCAATGGTCAGACAACTACTCTGCCGCCAATCGTCATGGCCTATATCGGCAGTGACGCGGTCGATCCGTTAGTAGCTTCGGTAACTCCTCCGGATGCGGCGACCAATATCCCTGTGGACTCAGAAGTTGCCGCGACGTTCAGCGAGGATATGCTGCCCCTGACGATTGATACCGTCACATTTACCCTTATCCAGACGCAAGGTTCTGCAAAGGTTGCAGGATCTGTCTCTTATGATGTCGCCACCAGGACAGCAACCTTCACGCCATCTGATAAGCTTGCCTACTTTACCGGCTATACGGCAACGGTTGTTGGTGGCGCAGCAGGGGTCAAGGATAAGGCTGCGAAATCCATGCAGAGCAATAATACCTGGACTTTTACCACTATGGCCATGCCGGCCACTGTGCAACTGGGCGGCGCGATTCAGAAAAATGGCAGTGTGGCGTTAAATAATGCCGAGAGTATGAGTGCAGTAGTATCAACGTTGGCCGGGAGCGCCGGGGTAACAGGTTCGACTGATGGCACTGGGGCGGCGGCGCAATTTAATAATCCTGGTGGCATCACGACAGACGGCAAAAATCTCTACGTTGCCGACTACCTCAACCACACAATCCGGCAGGTGGCGATAACCACCGGCGTGGTCACAACGCTGGCCGGGAGCGCCGGGGTGTCGGGTTCGACTAACGGCACTGGGCCAGCGGCGCTGTTTTATGGACCATGCGGTATCACGACGGACGGTACCAATCTTTATGTGGTGGATACGTTCAACCATGCCATCCGCCAAATAGTGATCGCGACCGGCGTGGTAACCACGATTGCCGGTAGTGCTGGGACATCAGGAAGCTTAGACGCTACAGGGACATCTGCTCAGTTTTATATGCCGTTTGGCATCACGACGGATGGCGTGAATCTCTACGTTGCCGATAGTTACAATAATACCATCCGGCAGGTGGCGATAACCACCGGCTTGGTAACAACACTGGCCGGGGGGGCGGGGGTAACAGGTTCGAGCGATGCTACTGGGACGGATGCCAGGTTTAATAACCCTTATGGTATTACGACGGATGGCGTGAATCTCTACGTTGCGGATACGTACAACCATACCATCCGGCAGGTGGTGATGGCTACCAGGGTGGTGACGACGCTGGCCGGTAGTGCCGCTGGGGGGCAGGGTTCTACCGATGCAACGGGGGTATTGGCACGGTTTAATTTTCCTTATAACATTACAACGGACGGCATGAACCTTTATGTGTCCGATAACTCCAACTACACAATCCGGAAGGTGGTGAGAGGCACTGGCGCGGTAACGACCCTGGCCGGAAGTGCCGGGGCACCCGGTGCAACCGACGGCATCGGGACGGCGGCGCGGTTTAATAATCCCTGGGGCATCACAACGGACGGCATGAATCTCTTTGTTGCGGATGAATCGACCAGCATAATCAGGGAAATCAGACAACTGGGACTGATCCCCGACACCGGTCAGACCACATCCTATACCAGCACTTTTGGCGAGGATCATGACTACTTGATTAATCCGCCATCCTACACTAACAATGGTAATGGCACAGTGACTGACAAAGTCACAGGTCTTATGTGGCAGCAGAGCGATGACGACATCTCACGTACCTGGGATGAGGCCGGAACCTATTGCGCCGACCTCACGCTTGCCGGATATACCGACTGGCGGCTTCCTGATGTCAAAGGACTTATGGATTTAATCAGCTGTGACGATAGTCCGGCTATTAATGGCACTTATTTCTTAGGTGTATTGGGTTCGTCCGACTACTGGTCGTCCACTGCCTACGCCAACAACTCATCCCAAGCGTGGGTCGTGGAATTCTATGATGGCGTCGTTAATTACAGCAATAAACCAAACCACAGTTACGTGCGTTGCGTGCGGTGAGGGTAGTGGTTGGATAATTTGATTATCCGGTAATACTTGCAGGAGCTTATAAATGAAGAAAACGCTATTTTGCCTGATAATTGCCATGGTTGTTTTAACTGATCAGGTCAAAGCGGCAAATTACACCGATAATGGCAATCTTACGTTGACCGATAACGAGACCACCTTCATGTGGCAGCAGCAGGATGACAACACCACCCGCACCTGGGAAGAGGCCATAGTCTATTGCGAAGCTCTTGATCTGGGTGGCCATAGCGATTGGCGTCTGCCGAATTACAAGGAGTTGAAATCCATCGTCGATTATAGTGCAGCCAATCCATCAATTAACAGCACCGCTTTTCCCGGCACTGATGCATCCGACTACTGGACATCCACTACTTATGCCGGCAGCACCTCCAACGCGTGGCTCGTGAGTTTCAATAATGGCTACGTCAGCCCCTACTATAAGTCCAGTAAATATTATGTGCGTTGTGTGCGGTGAGGGGAAATAACCGGGGTTTGGCTGCCTGACTGAATTTTGACCCCCATTTTTTCCATATCAACGAGTAATCGGTCAGGATCGGCCAGGTGCCCCATCATCCAGAGGCCCGGCTTGCGCTTACTGCCGTCCAGATACTGCTTAAGCATGGCGAGCACCGGGATGACCGTAAAGTCATAGGCAGAGTCATGTTCCAATATCAGTTTCACGTTGAGTGGTTGGCCGTTTTTCAGGCCTTCCGCCAGTAGAACAAAGACAACGCCTTCCTGTTTGCATGAAAACGTATTGATCCCGAAGATAAACACCTTTGCCCAGAAATTTTTGAGGGAACCTCTCTTGATTTTCTGGGAAAGCATTAAGAACGGAAAGAAAACATAATCGATGAACCAGTTGAAGCCGCCGGCAAAAACGCCTGTGTCATGCAGACCGAATTGCTCGGGCAGGGATCTAATCTCAACCATGTCAATCGGCATGCTGTCCCGGACGCCAAACCGTTCGCCATAATAGACCTTTATAGCGTCTTTGTAAGTAGCGAGCTGCCATTTGCCGTTCTGAAAGAATTCCGGATTGTAATCGACAAACTCATCGATAAGTTCATGAACGGAATCGGCATATTCAATTCTGGCATTCATGGCAAAGGCAATTTTGGCTTTGTCATACCGGTCGAAATATTGGGCGCCTTTGCGGATAATGGCTGCCGGCAGGCCGGGATGAAAGCCGGCCTGGGTGATGAAGCACCGGTCGTTCTCTCTGATCCGTTCAGCCAGTGTCCGGATTTCCGGATAGGCACTCTGCTGGAAGTA
>MGTA01000142.1:7397-9314 GCA_001799225.1 Deltaproteobacteria bacterium RIFOXYD12_FULL_50_9 | reverse complement strand
TCTTTGTCTGAGGCGTCGACATGGCGGGCCATAACCCGTTCGGCCGGAAACTCCATCTGTAACTTGTCTGCCAGTTCCCGGGCTTTTTCTATCCTCCGGCCGGCAACGATGACATGGACATCAGTTTCCTTGAGCAGATACCGGCAAAACAATCTGCCGGTGCCGCCATAGCCGCCAAGAACAAGAATGGTCATTTTCTCCATGTTTTCCCTCGTCCGGAAGGTTGTCGGATAACGAAGTTACCGCCTTTTTTTCTCTTGTTTGTTTTTAAATCATGATCTGCTGAAAAGGCAATCATTGTTTTTGGGGCACCTATAACTTCGGGCCGAGCCAATTTTTGCTTTTTATTGAGTTTGAAAATGGTCGAATGGTGAATTCCAAACAACGAGGTTATGGCTTTTAGCTCCCTGAGCCGCTAACGGAAAGCCGAAAACCATTTCATTTGTACTGCTGGTCAACCTCCGCATATACAAGTTCCGACACCTGTTTTACCGTATCATCCATCTCCTCGAAATCCTTGCCCTGAGTCATAATACAGAGCAGGTAGGGATGGCCGGGATAATATGCAATACCGCACTCATGCAGCTGCTTTATCCCCTGCTCGCGCATCTCTTCCCCGAACTTATGGGCGACCAGGATATCGCCGGGGATGGAACTGAGCAGCCCGTCATGCAGTTCCACTTTGGCAATGTACCCCAGGGCCTTTTCCGACATCGCCTTATTCAGATAGGAGGCATTGAAAAGGATCCGGAAAAATCGGCTGTACGCTACGACGGAAATCAGATTATCTTTTCCCGCAAAAGGCTCTTTGATGCTGGCCGCCTTATATACATCACGCAGGCCATCGGCGCTGAAATAATCCTCCAGCAGGGCGGCGGCATTATTGTCGGAATAGACGATCATGCTCTCCAGCAAGGCCTCGATCGTATAGAATTTTCCCGGGGTGAGGGTCTTTTCCGGATAAATGTTCTGCATTTTATTATAGTCGGCTTCGCCAGTGAACAGGAGTGCTTTTAACAATAACCCCGGAGTTGATTCCGCCTTTTTAAGGGCCGTCATCATCAGTGGAACCTTCAGCAGGCTAGCCGGCGAAAATTTTTCCGCCGGTCGGATGCTGAACCAGGGGCCGTTATTCATATCACGAAAATAGACAGAGGCATTGGTGATCTGACCACTGGCCAGCTGTTTGTTGATAATATCTTCAACCTTTTTTTCAAACGGTTCGAGTTCCTTGTTTTCGGCCGCCCTGCTGGTAAGCTCGCAATCCAGCAGCGGATTGATAAATTTGTAACCACTGGCCCGGATTTCAAAGTGATTCTGGTTTGTTTTCGAAAAGTTTGCAAAATAGTCTCTCAGATAGAAACCGATGCCGGTTCCGGCCAGGAGAATGAGGATCGTATAGAATAATAAACTGGCCTTGTGGTCGGCCAGTTGGCGTAGTTTCAGCAAGCTGATTTTCTACAATTTGGGTGGGCCGATGACGATCATCTGGCTGAGGGTCAGCTTGACCCGCGCGGGCGGCTGCCGGGCCAGGCTGCGGAACTCTTGTTCAAGCTGGGCGAGCTCCTGATAGAGAGTGGTGCGGTCGATAGCCGGCGCCACACCTTCATATGCTGCCACCGGAAGCTGACAGCGAGGGCAGCCGGGAAAATCCTTGCGGACGCCGCTGGGGAGCGTAAAGAATGCCGGCACCCCGTGCATCCGGCAGATCATCAAGCGGTAGTTATAGAGGGTGCAGCGCCCGGCCTCGTTGAGCGGACACATAACTTGCAGATCAGTGCCCCGGGCCAGGAGTTTCTCTGTTTCGGTTACATTGGCACGCGCCTTGGCCACCAGACGAACGCGGCGGCTTTTGTCAAGTTGGTTCAGTCCTTCCCATAGATAGGCCCATTCGATGTAGGTATGATGCTGAAAATA
>MGTA01000142.1:2039-7351 GCA_001799225.1 Deltaproteobacteria bacterium RIFOXYD12_FULL_50_9 | reverse complement strand
CATGCGGTTATAGAGATCAGCGATCCTGGCGTTAAGGTCTAGGGGTAACAGCGCGTTGTTCATAGTGTCTTTCTACCTTTGGCCTGATACGGAATCGGCTTGCTGGCCGGTGACGGGTCGGTGGGGCGTCTGCTCAGCCACCAGGCCTTCAAGCACCTCATGGAGTATCTTGCTAAGACTCTGAATGGTATAGGGTTTGCTCAAAACCGCCTTAAACCCTAATTTGGCAAATTCCGACATAGCCGAATCATTGGTGTAACCGCTTGAGACAATTGCTTTGACATTCGAATCGATTTCGAGCAACTCTTGCAGAGTTTCCGTGCCTCCCATGCCGGCCTTGGCCGTCAGATCAAGGATGACCGCATCAAAAAAACGGCCTGATTTCAAAGCGTTCCGATAGAGCTTGACGGCTGTCAGGCCATCGCCGGCAATCTCGACGTCGTATCCGATCGATTCGAGCATCTCGCTCGCCACATCCGTGACGATCTTCTCGTCATCCATCAGAAGAATTCTGCCGCGGCCGAGAATAGACTTTTCTTCCTCTTTTTTTTGGGCAACGCGCTGGGGGGAGGCTGGCAGATACAGAGAAAAACTTGTCCCCGTCCCTTTCTCCGAATTCACAAAAATATAGCCATTATGGCTTGTAACGATAGAATAGGAGACGGCAAGCCCAAGCCCGGTCCCTTTGCGGCTGTCCTTTGCCTTGGTCGTGAAATACGGGTCAAAAATTTTCTGGAGATAGTCCTGGGGGATACCATTACCCCGATCATCGACCGATATTCTCATATACGGCCCGGCCGGGAGGGAGGATGATTCTTCAGGCTTTATAGTAATGTTTTGAGCCCGGATCTTGATCGCTCCGCCTTCAGGCATGGCCTCTTGGGCATTTATAACCAGATTCTGGATGACCTGGCTGATCTGCCCGGCATCAACCTCGACCGGCCAAAGATTATCGTCAAACTCAAATTCGCAGCTCTGCTTGGCGTCTCGTATGGATGCAGTCGCGACTTCCTCTAGTAATTCCGCTAAATCAACTATCTTTTTAACGGGATGGCCGCCGCGGGAAAACGTCAGAAGTTGATTGGTCAGATCCTTGGTCCGTAACGAAGCTTTTTCGGCGCTGGATAACAGGTTGTAGATGTTTTCGTTCTGTTTTACCAAGGTTTTGGCCAGGGAGATATTGCCAAGAACCCCGGTCATCAAATTGTTGAAGTCATGTGCAATGCCACCGGCCAGAACGCCTATGGACTCAAGTTTTTTAGCCATGGCAATTTGCTCTTCCATGTTTTTGATGGCAGTTATGTTACGGCTGACCCCGATCAACCCGGTTGTATTACCTTGCTCATCAAAAAGCGGGACTTTAATTGTATCGAGAAAGATTTCTTCACCGTTTTTGTCGATAAATCTATCTTCCGTACGCACCGGATTTCGGTTTGGCATTACCGCAGTATCACTTATCCTGCCATTTTCATTGGACAGCGAAAAGATCAGTTCCTTGTTGGTTTTTCCCAGAATTTCCGCTTGCGGTATGCCAAGGAATTCTTCACAGGCTTTGTTGACCACGATATGTCGGCCATGTGCATCTTTAAAAAATATCGCATCCGGAATTGCCTGGATCAGGGTCTGGAGCTGCTGATTTACCTCGATCAGGTTTTTCTCCATCTGTTTTCTGACAATAACTCCGGACAGGGTATTTGCCACCGCGGTCAGAAAGTCCTCCTCATTCCGATTGCGCTGGTGCCCAACTTTTACATAGATGCAGATCACGCCGAGCAACCTGTCTCCGAACAGGATCGGGGCATTGTAATGGCCATGCGGGAGAATCCCCTCATAGCGGATATCATGGCGCTCATCGATTGAGTCGGCGAATTGCAGCCTTTTCTCGGCCGCGGCCCTGCCACACAGGCATACTCCGTATCGCACCCGCGAACAGGCTTTCCGAATATCAGGGGAAAGCTCCTTGTGGACCTTTAGTTCTAGGATATCCTGCTCGTCCTCGGCAAGAAATACGGCGCCTTTCGATTCGAAGGCCAGCCAGGGGATGGATAGAATCAGGTCAAGAGATTGTTGTAAAACTTCATTAAGGGAGATATCCTCAAGCGACAGAGACAAAATTCTGTTCAGCACCGTCTGGATATTCGAGCGACGCATGATCTCCTCATCCGCTACCCGTCTTTTCGTCACATCCCGGGCCATGAGGACATAACCTACCAGATTGTGACCACTGTCCCGGATACCCGAGATTGTCGATCCGATGCAGCGGGTATTACCGCTTTCTGTCCGTTCAAAAGAGTACTTGTATGTCGAACCGGCCTGAATAATCCGCTTGGCTTCGGCAAAATGCTGGAATGCGTCGTTATCATCCTCGCACAGTCCGAGGATATCCTTGCCGATGGCGTCCTCTGTTTTATACCCAAAGATGCCTTCGGCCGCCGGGTTGTAATAGACAATCCGGCAGGCGAGGTCAGTGGCCATAATCGCCATCTCGGTCGAATAGCGCAGGATGTTGTCGAGAACAATCTTTTCGTTCAGCTGCCTTTCCGTCTCCAGCAGGGCTTTCTCTTTTTCATTGATTACTTCTTTTAAGAATTCTATGTACTTAAGCTCAAAATTCTTAACAATATCACGCTGGGTGATCAGCCCGGCGATCCTGCCGTTCTGATCGACAACCACCATTCGCCGTATCCCCTTCTGGGTCATGAGATTGGCAGCTTCATGGACGGTAATATCAGCGCTGATGGTCTCGACCGGTCGGCTCATTACTGCATCGACAGTCAACTTAGCCACATCTTCGCCCTTGCGGAAAAGCCGGACGATGTCCCGTTCGGTTAGAATGCCGATCGGCAGCTTGTCATCTTCAACCACAATGCAACTGATCGAATGTTCGGCCATCCGCTTTACGGCATCGCTGACAGCATACCCTTTGCTGATGGTCACCACCTCACGAGTCATTATTTTTTCGATACTCTTGAGTTCGATAAAATATTCAAGGCCGAGCTTATTGATAATGTCGGTCTGGGTAATCACGCCGGCAACCTCGCCGTTATAATCAACCAGGACCAGATGGCGGATTTTGTTTGATTCCAATAGACGATAGGCGTCAAATGGTTCCAATTGCTCAGGTGCGGTGATAACGGAGGTGCTCATCACCTCTTTAATTGCAAAATGATTCGGATGAGTGCCAAGGCTGGCCAGAAAGACAAGATCTCTTTCCGTAAAAATCCCGACCGGTTGATTGTTTTCCACAACAACCAGGCAGCTGATATTATTTTTTTCCATCAAGGAAATGGCTTCTGTCAGGGGGGTGTCCGGAAGCACTGCTATGACTTTCGAAGTCTGTACGGTATTGATTGTTTGACTACTCATTTTTTCTCCGACTTCAGCGAGCCGTTAACAGATTAATTGTTGATATTGGATAAGTAGATATGGAGAGGTTTGATTTAATAAGTTGTTTTGTAGAACGTGTCAAGTCAAAAAAGTGGCGCATTACAGGTTAGGATAGAAACCAATTATTGTGTCGGTACTTCATATGTGTCCGTCTCAGGAAACTCCTGAAAGCAGCAGAGGTGTTTTGGTATAAAATTAAATAAAATTGTTAGTAAATTGAAGATATTGCCAATTATTGTCTGTAATTACTATAAATAGCCTACAATATACTCCAAAATAATTATAATATTTTTTATATAGCTGCTCGACTTTTCGTCTCAGATCTTACGCGAGACCAATAATGAATTTTTGGACCGGATCGACAAGACCAGAATGATCAAAGGCTATTCGGTAACGAGCATTATTGTCTCAGGGGAGAGGAAATCAGCCTAAAATAAATTGCTAAAAATCACTCAGACTATTATGTATAGCCTGAAAATGCACTCCCGGAGGAGATGAGATGACAAAAGTTGGTCAGCCGCTGACTATAATAATGATGGCAGTGATGATTTTTGTCGGTTTGGTAGATGGAGACCTCAAACAGGCGTATTGTTCCGAGGTGCCGGTAAAGAGTGCGGTGCCTGAATCCACCTTGGATGTGGTTGTTCATCGGAAAGTGGCACAAAAAACAACCTCACGATCAGCGACTAAGGCCCATAAGAAAAAGATCAAGAAATCATCCGTAACACATCTGAAAAATTCCGCTAAATCCGTCAGCGCCGGCCAGAAGGGGACGCAACGCCACCACAAGACAACCAGGGGACGTTGTGAGCCGCAATGTATAACCTACGCCCGTCAGCGCAGCGGGATCATGCGCTCCCGGACCGGCCCCGAGAACGGGCCGCTCACCTGGTTCGCCTCCGAAAAGAAACTGGGGATGACCTCGCTCGTGCCCGAGCCGGGTAGTATCATGATCATCCGGGCGCACAAGGAACATCGCATGCCTACCGGTCACGGGCTCTACGTCGAGCAGGTTCTGGCCGACGGACCTGAGCGCTATAAAATCATCTTCAGTCATACCAACTTTGACCGGCACTGCAGCCTTGAAACCGACAAAGAGGGTATCTACGACCACGCTACCAAGACCCTGGATGTCTATTCCGGGGCCTGGCAGAGCTGGGGGCAAGGGCTTAAGGTAGCCGGGTTTATCCATCGCATTTCTCCGCCTTCATCCGATAGCCAACCCCCAGCTCTGTAATGATATAACGGGGCCGGGAAGGATCTTTTTCCAGCTTGGCGCGCAGGTTGCTGATATTGACCCGCAGTGCTAAAAATATCTGGGTATGCATATAACTCAAGCGACAACTATCCGGTGTAATCTTATATTTGTATGACCACAAGATTCTGATAAGACTCTTTATTATCTGTCCCTGGCAACAGCCAGCCTGGCGCTCAGCTTGGGGAAAAGCCTCTGGTCGGTATGCGGCAGGAACAGGGAGGCGATGAACTGATCCTTGAAGCTGCCTACCTCTGAGAGTTCAAAGCTGGTCATCCGGTGGACGACTTCAACCACGTCCTTGCGGATATGGTTGCTCAGCTCGCTCATCCTGGCCCCCAGGAGCGAGCCGTTGCCGACATAGATGATTTTTTGCGGATCGACCTCGGGCAGCAGCCCGACGGTCATGGCTGAGTCAAGATCGATGAAGCTGCCGAAGGCGCCGGCCAGGACGATCTGCTCGATATTGTCAAGGGTCAGTCCCACCTCCTCCACCAGGGTTTTGACGCCGGCAAAGATCGCTGCCTTGGCCCGGATGAAGTTCTCGATATCAACCTCATTGATGACGATATCCTGGCCGCCTCCGGCGTCCTGTTTGAAGGCAAGAATAAACTCAAAGCCACTGCGGCCGGCCCGGATGCGCGGGTGGTTCAGATTGCGTTTGAATTTA
>MGTA01000142.1:567-2013 GCA_001799225.1 Deltaproteobacteria bacterium RIFOXYD12_FULL_50_9 | reverse complement strand
CGATGGTGAGGTTCATCGGTTCAAGGGTCTCGGGGTTCAAACTGAAGTCTTCAATGGCCCCGACTGCGGCGCGCATGCCGTGGGTGATGCCGCCGCCCTCAAAGGCCGGTCCGGCTGAGCAGGCGGCGCAGACCAGCCATTCGCGGTTGCCGATGACGATCTCGGCGTTGGTGCCGATGTCGATATAGAGGGTGAGCAGATTTGTCCGGTACATGCCGGAGCCCATGACGCCTGCCACGATATCGCCGCCAACATAGCTGGATATAGCCGGATAGACCAGGGCAACCGTATAATCCGGTAGGTTGATGTTCAGATCCCTGGCCCGGATGGGTGGAAAGAGGGTAGTCACCGGCACATAGGGCGATCGTCTGATATTATGGGGCTCAATACCGAGAAACAGGTGGCTCATGGTGGTATTGCCGGCAATCGTGATTGAGCTGATCTCGTCGTCGGTGATCTGTTTTCCCGAACCGTTCGGTGATTCGGCATTGGTAAGCAGGCGGGTAATGATCGTGTTGATCGTTGCCACTACGAGTTCCTGCATGAGTGCCAGTCCCTTGGGCTTTTCAGCGTGAATGATCCGCGAGATGACATCTTCGCCGTAGCTCAACTGGCCGTTGTAGTCGCCGGCCTCGGCCAGGATCTTGCCGGTGGTCAGATCGACCAGCTGGCCCCAGACCGTGGTGGTGCCGATGTCAACCGCCAGACCAAAATTCCGTTTGGTCCAGTTGCCGGACTGGATGTTGACCAGCAGGTTCTTTCCGTGGCTGCCCACGGGCCGGGCCAGGGTGACCGTGACCCGGAAGTCATCCTCCCGGATGGTCTGGCGGATCTTGCGGAGCACCGGTAGACTGATGGTTACCCCTTTTTTGTCATACTGGTTGTTAAGGGCGAGAATGATCCGACCGGCATCGGCCATATTTTCGTTGGCGGTCGGCCGGGGCAGTTCGAGGAAGAGCTTTTCGACCGGCGGCATGAAGATGTCGGCCTGTCGGAGTTCTTCGATATCGTACTGATGCATTCTGGCCCTGTGCCGTTCCGGTACATCACCGCTGAGTCCGCCGGTTCCAAGTGCCGAGGAGACCGGGATCCGCACTGTAATATTTTCGTTGATAATCGAGCTGCAGGCCTGCCGAAAGCCGGCCTCGCGGTCGGCCGGCAAAAGCTTGTCGATGAGGCCGGCTTTAACCTTGCCCTGTTCAACCAGGATGCGGCACTTGCCGCACACCCCGCTGCCGCCGCATGAGGCATTAATATGGAGTCCGGCAGTCCGGGCCGCCTTGAGAACGGTCTCGCCATCGGCTACCGAAACGGTGCGGCCTGCCGGCAGGAAGGTTACGCTATGGGTGCAGGAGTGGGCGTTGGTCATGAGAGAAGTTCCGTGCCTTGCAGGGTTTTGAGCTGGGCCAGGGAGAATACCGGGCCGTCGGCGCAGACCAGGGTTTT
>MGTA01000142.1:0-514 GCA_001799225.1 Deltaproteobacteria bacterium RIFOXYD12_FULL_50_9 | reverse complement strand
AGGTGGTGAGGATGTCGTCATCGGCAAAGCCCATGCGGGTGAGCTCGGCCAAGACGAAGCGGATCATCAGCGATGGCCCGCAGAGCAGGGCCGAGGTGCGGCCAAGGTCCGGGCTGATCTGGCCGAGCAGGGTGGTGACCAGGCCGACATGGCCGTGCCAGCCAATAGCGGTGGTGTCGACGGTCAGCAGGCAGTGGACGGATTTTTTATCCTGCCAGCGCTCCAGGTCCGCCTTGAAGGCGATGTCCTGGGGCGAACGGCTGCCGTAGAGCAGGGTGATGGCGCCGAAGTCGCCCTGGTGGTCCAGGCAGAAGTTGATGACCGAACGTAAGGGGGCAAGGCCGATGCCGCCGGCCACAAAGACCAGATCCCGGCCCTTGAGGGAGTCCATTGGAAAAGGCCGGCCGTAAGGGCCACGCAGACCAAGTACCTCCCCCTGCTTCATGGCGTGCATGGCGGAGCTGAGTACCCCTGCCATGCGGACGCTGAGCTCGATGGAGCCAGGCCTGCTGGG
>MGTA01000141.1:5430-8028 GCA_001799225.1 Deltaproteobacteria bacterium RIFOXYD12_FULL_50_9 | reverse complement strand
TGGTTTCTGGTGACTAAGATCGATGAGGATGAGATTCTCGAACAAATTGGATTCGTCAGTCGGGGCATCCTTGCCCTGGTCGGTCTTGGCATTCTGATGACCGTGGCTATTGCTGCCAATATCTTCAATTATCGGCAAAGGCATCTCTATCATAGCCTATTGCAGGCCGAGCGACAGCGACGCGAGACTCAGGATGAGATTCGCGCCACCTTGTACGGCATCGGAGACGGGGTTATCGGTACCGATGTAACCGGCAAAATCACCCGGATGAACCCGGTGGCCGAGCAACTCACGGGCTGGCCCGAGAATGAAGCCCTGGGCCAGCCCTTATTGCAGGTTTTTCACATAATCAATGAAGACACCAGGGCAGAGGCAGAAAATCCGATCGAACGGGTTTTGCAACAGGGTGTTATTGTCGGTTTAGCTAATCATACACTGTTGCTAAGCCGTAACGGCATAGAATGGCCCATTGCCGACAGCGGCGCGCCGGTCCGCAACCGAGAAGGCCAAACCATTGGCGCCGTTCTGGTGTTTCGGGACCAGAGCGAAGAACGGGCGACGCTTGACAAATTGAAGGAGAGCGAGGAACGTTACCGGATCCTCTTTGAAGGTAGCGATCAGGGTATTCTGATTGCAGATGTTGAAACGAGACGGTTTTTGTTCGCCAATCCTGCCATTTGCCGGATGTTCGGCTATTCGGCTGATGAGATAAGAAAACTTGGCGTCGAGGATATCCACCCGAAGGCTTCCCTGAATCACGTATTGGCTGAATTTACCGCGCAAGCCGCAGGGGACCACACCCTGGCTCTGGCGCTTCCCTGTAAGAGAAAAGATAATAGCATCTTTCAAGCCGACATCAGTGTTACCCCGATGGTTATCAACGGCCGAAAATGCAGTGTCGGTTTTTTCCTTGATATTTCCGAGCGGCAGAAACTCGAAGATCAGCTCCGGCAGGCCCAGAAGATGGAGGCGGTCGGCCAGCTGGCCGGTGGTGTGGCCCATGATTTCAACAACATGCTCATGGTGATTCTCGGTCATACCGATATAGCCATAGCTCGGCTCGATGCCAATGAGCCGCTCTTTGCCAATCTCCAGGAGATTCGTAAAGCAGCTCAGCGTTCCGCCGATATTACCCGGCAGTTGCTGGCCTTTGCCCGCAAGCAGGTGGTAACGCCCATAGTTCTCGATCTGAACGAAGCCATTGCCGGCATGCTCAAAATGTTGCATCGTCTGATCGGTGAGAGCATTGTGTTGACTTTTAAACCTGGTCCTCTCCTCTGGCCGATCAAAATCGATCCGGTTCAGGTTGATCAGATTCTGGCAAATTTAATTGTAAACTCCAGGGATGCTATCAGCGGTTCAGGCGAGATAACCATTGAAACGGAAAATGTCGAGTTTGATGGGAGTTATACCGCAACTCACGCCGAATTTATTCCCGGTTCTTATATCCGGCTGGCAGTGAGCGACAATGGCTCAGGCATGGACAGGCAGACAATCAATCATCTTTTTGAACCTTTTTTTACCACCAAGGCGCTTGGCAAAGGAACCGGCCTGGGCCTGGCGACCGTTTTTGGTATAGTCAAACAGAATAATGGGTTTATCAATGTCTACAGTGAATCCGGTCATGGTACGACTTTTAAGATCTATCTGCCAAAAGAGAGGGCATTGATCTCCGAGACCTTGGAGGAGCCAAAATGCCCCATCACCGGCAATGAAACCATCTTACTGGTGGAAGATGAGGAGTCTATCCTCAATCTCGGCAAATCCATTCTTGAACAATGCGGCTATACAGTGCTGGCTGCCCGTACTCCGGAAGAGGCTCTGGGGCTGACGGCCCGGCACACCGGGACAATCCATCTGCTGCTTACCGATGTTGTATTGCCCGGCATGAACGGCCGGGAACTAAAGGAGATAGTCGCGGCACAACGACCTGGACTAAAAGTATTGTACATGTCCGGTTATACGGCTGATTTAATCGCCAAGCATGGCGTACTTGATCAAAAGGTCGCCTTTCTCCAGAAGCCCCTTTCAATTATCACCTTGGCGAAAAAAATCAGGGAGATACTTGATAATCGAGAAGAATCTTAGCAAAGCCTTGAAGAAAGCCATCCAGCAATTCGATCAGGTGATCCAAAAGAATGCCTCGGCCGCCGAACAGGTCTCAGTCGCCTCTGAGGAGCTTATAAGCCAATCGGCCCAGATCCCCTTGAGGCTGTCAGTTTCTTCAAGACTGTCGACAATTAGGCGGACACAACCTTACCCGCACCAGGCCGCGCACCGAATTACCGACATAAATGGCGTCGGCTCCATCAAGATCGGTTCTGGTCAAGATCTTCTCCTGCACTTGATCGGGAAAGCGCTCAAGGAGATATCTGCGGAAAATCCCGGGCAGCAAACCGCGATCTATCGGCGGGGTATACAGCATATTGCCGTTCTTGATGAAGATGGAAGTGATGCTGCCCTCGGTAATCTCGCCATGTTCATTGGTAAAAATGACTTCAAAATACCCTTTGGCCAAAGCCCGCTCTCTCTCCAGGCTGTAGAAGGGCCGCTGGGTTGTTTTATGGTAGAGGAAAACCGAGGAGGAGTCAGTAGACT
>MGTA01000141.1:0-5420 GCA_001799225.1 Deltaproteobacteria bacterium RIFOXYD12_FULL_50_9 | reverse complement strand
ATCTGCTGGTTGATTATCCGGCATAGCTGAAACCTTGGGTAGAGGACAAGAATTCTCACTAACAGTGACTTGCCCATGCCGAGCCAGGGTTACTCTTACCCGCTGTGGGTTATTTGAAAAGCTGCCGGCTCTTTGCTCGAGCTGATTTATAAGGTCGGCGACAGATATCGGGAAATCAAAATAGCGGGCGGAACTTATCAGGCGGTCCAGGTGCAGGTCCAGCAGCCAGTAGCCTTGACCCGGTATCCACAGCAACGTCTCGATAAGGGCGAAATCAATAGACGGGTTGGTCAGAAAACGACCCTTCAAGCAACACTCCTCCCATTCAGCCTGCGGGTCAGAGTCAAAGACGATACCGGACCCGACCCCCATCTCGCATTGCTCTCCAGCCACGACAACCGTACGAATCGGTACATTGAACTGGGCATTGCCGTTTGGTGAAATATAGCCGATTGCGCCGGTATAGATGCCTCTTGGTTCGAGTTCCAGCTCGCGGATGATCTGCATGGTGCGGATTTTTGGTGCTCCGGTTATCGAGCCGCTCGGGAAAATGGCTTTAAAAATCGCTGCATAGGAGAGATTCTTTTTAAGGTTGCCCTTGATGGTGGAGGTCATCTGGTGCAGGGTCTCATATGTTTCAACATCAAATAGCGAAGAAACGGTAACGCCTCCCATCTGACAGAGCCGGCCTAGATCGTTGCGCAAGAGGTCAACAATCATGACATTTTCGCTGCGATTTTTGGGGTCGTTTCTGAGAAAATCGATATTTCCCCTGTCCTGTTCCAGGCTTTGACCGCGCTTAATCGTGCCTTTCATTGGCTTGACCAGACAGGTTCGGCCATTTTTTTTGAAAAAAAGTTCGGGCGAGAAAGAGATAACCTTTCGGTTAGGTGTTTTTAAAAAAGCCCCGTAGGAAACACTTTGATTGCGACGTAAAGTTTTATATAGTCCAGTGAGCGATCCGGACAGTTTAAATTTATATTTGAGGGTGTAATTAACTTGATACGTATCACCGGCCGCAATAAAATCTTTTATCTTGTGGATGGCACTGATATAGTTATCCCGGCTTTGGTTGAGTTGCAAAGAGGTAATGGCATACTCCTGATCGACCTGTCTGTCGGCAGAATTTAAGCTGGGCAGAGTGTCGGACCATGGAGTTTTGCCTCTGAATGAGCCGGCTTCATGGTCATATATGTATGGTTCTTTAACGATCAGCATTTCGGCGAGGATATCGTTCGAATCGGTGTTGCACTCTCTGTTTAAGACCGGTTCAAAAAGGTAGCCTAATTCGTATGCCAGCCAGCCGACCACATGATATCCGGCCCGCAACCTGCTTTCTAACTGCTCGAAAAAAAGAGCAGGATCGTCTTTGACTCGACAGACCAGGGTGTCTACCGGGTGAAGAAAAAGCAGGGAGATGCTGTTTTCCGGCGTTAGTCTGGTTGTTTCCAGAAAAATAAAATTTTCTTCATCCCGCAGACGGTCAAGGATTGCAGTGAGCTTCTGTTCGGTTAGTTGTTGAAAAGGCTGCATAAATTGTAGTTGAGTCACTGTAAGCTTAAAGTTAGCTGAAAAGAGGTCGCGGCACCTTATTCTGTCGCATTGAAAAAATATATTCTTTTTTATATAGAAGAAAAAATAAAATTTTGCTCAAATGATTCATTAATCTTTATTGCACTGGCATCTTGCCAGAATGTTCGTAATATTTTATACAAGGAGAGTGTATTGCTTATTCATTGTAACTGCTGAGTAGGCTGTAGACTATCAGGCTGTAGGGTACGATCCTCCTGTCCAGACGAAACCTATAGTTTATCAATGGGTGGCAACATGAGGTCAATTCACAATGGCTAACTACCTTACAGCCTTCAGCCCAGACAACCTTTATTATTAAAAATCATATTTATTACGTAATAACAGCAAGATATTTCTAAATTCTAGAAATTACTATAAGGAGAATACTATATGTTGATTCGTGATTGGATGGCTAAAGATGTGCAGACTGTGGACGAGAACACTTCTCTCATGCGCGCCACCCGGGTGATGAAGGAGAACAACATCCGGCGACTGCCGGTCGTGTCACATGGTAAATTGATCGGGATTATTACCGACCGGGACGTAAAAGACGCTTCGCCCTCCAAAACAACCTCTCTTGATATCCATGAACTCTACTATTTGCTTTCGGAGATGAAGGTCAAGGATGTCATGACCGCTAATCCGCTTACTCTAAGTGGTGATCAATCCCTCGAAATGGCGGCTGTTGTCATGCTGGACAGCCGGATCTCGGGCATACCGGTAGTAGACGATAGCGGCCATCTTATCGGCCTGCTAAGCGAAACCGATGTCTTGCGCGGCTTTATCGGCATCACCGGCATCAAGGACGGCGCTGTTCAGTTTGTCTTGAATGTCCCGGACCAACCAGGATCAGTAACCAAAGTGATCGAACTCATGCGCAAACATGACGGTCGGGTAATCAGCATCCTTACTTCCTATGAGGCTGCTCGTGAAGGGATGAAGAGGGTTGCCGTCAGGATTACGGCAGACAATAACGAAAAAATTGATGCCCTGGCCAACCAATTAAAAGAATATTTCGAGGTTATTTATCAAGCTCGAGATGAGCTGAAGAATCTGCCGAAAAAACAGAGGTAACAGTAGGGGTTTGCACATATGTGTGCGCCCCTACCTGAAGATCTCCCAGAAGCTTTTCTCTTTTTCTCCCTTGAGTGTTTCAGCAGAGTCAGCTTTAAACGGCGTCATCCCTGCGGGAATGGCAAATTGGGCCGCCTTGAGATAATCATTGGCATTCCGCATGAACTCAAGCCAGACCGGCGCAGCTGTTGTCCCACCTGTTTCACTTTTGCCCAAGGTTTTAGCCTGATCAAAGCCATACCAGACACCGGTAGCCAACAGTGGGGTGTATCCGATAAACCAGGCATCCGTGTTTTTGTCGGTTGTGCCGGTTTTGCCGGCAGAAGGCACAGGCAGACCCTGAGCTTTTTTCCCTGTCCCTTCCTGAATGACGCCCTCGAGCATCTGGGTGATCTGAAAAGCGATACCCGGATCAACTGCCTGGTGCAACACCGGTCTGTTCTCTTCAAGAATTTTGCCATTTCGGTCAAAAATTTTCCTGATCAACATGGGCGAACTGTGCATGCCGTTATTGGCAAAGGCGGTGTATGCCGCGGTAAGTTCCTTGAGTGAAACCCCTGAGGTCCCAAGGGCAAGAGAGAGATTGGCGTCAAGCGGCGAGGCGATGCCAAGTTGACGGGCCATTTTGACTGTTTCATCCACCCCGATTTGTTGCAGGATCTTGATGGTCACGATGTTGCGCGAGTGGACCAAGGCGTTACGCAGGGTTGTTGCACCGGTAAAGGTGTTGTCATAGTTCTGTGGTTCCCAGGGTTTTCCAGGTTCCGGGCCGGGTAAACGGATTGGTTCGTCAATAATTACTGTGGATGGTGTCAACCCACGGGCCAGGGCCGTGGCATAGATAATGGGCTTAAAGGCCGAGCCGGGCTGGCGTCGGGCTTGTACCGCCCGATTGAATTGGCTGTTGCCGAAGTTTGTGCCGCCGATCATGGCCTTTATCCATCCGGTTTTCACCTCCATGGCCAGCAGGGCCGCCTGGGGAGGTTCCCGGTTAAGCTTCGCCTCTTGTCTCTCCTGCCACTCTTCAACACCTTTCTTTAAGGCCTGGTCGGCGGCTTTCTGCATCTTCTGATTCAAACTGGTATGGATAGAGAGTCCACCGGTCATCAGGGTCTCTCTGCCATATTTGCTTTCGACATAACTCCTGACCTGTTCGATAAAATATTTATTGCTGCGGGCGGTCGGATCGGCTGTTGCTCCCCAAAGCAGAACCTGCTTGGCGGCTTTTTCAGCCGCTGCTGCGGTAATAAATCCCTCTTCAACCATACGGGTCAGAACGTAGGTCTGTCGCCTTTTTGCCTGAGCAAAATGTTTGAATGGCGAGTAGCGGCTGGGCGCCTGCGGCAGGCCGGCCAGGATGGCCATTTCAGCCAGGTCAAGAGTGCTGACGGATTTACCGAAATAGGTCTGGGCTGCCGCTGCTACGCCATAAGCACCCTCGCCGAAATAGATCTCGTTGAGATAAAGTTCCATGATCTCATTTTTAGAAAGCGCCTTGTCAATCCGGTAGGCCAGAATAGCCTCTTTAACTTTTCTGACATAAGTTTTTTCAGGAGAGAGGAGGAGGGAACGGGCAACCTGCTGCGTAATGGTGCTGGCGCCCTGGCTTCGATCTCCGGCCATAACATTATGGAGAAAGGCCCGTAAAATTGACCAGGCATCTACACCCTGGTGTACAAGAAAACGCGAGTCTTCGGCAGCCATAAAAGCCTTGGGCAGAGTCGGCGGCATCTCGGCCAGCGGAACAACAAGTCGGTTTTCCAGGAATATTCTGGCGATAACCGTTTCGCGGTCATCATAGATTATGCTGGTAACCGGCGGTTTGTATCCTGACAAAGTACGAATGTCCGGAATATCCAGGGTGACAAAGATATAGAGTATGCTGCCGATAAACAGCGTTAAGAGTAAAGCTATACTGAGGACAAAGATGTTGAAGTGGGTATGTGTCCATATCCAAGGGGCTCGGTGATTATGCGGAGGTGGTGGCGTCTTATTTTGCATGACATATGTAATCAAGTAGCGTTTAGAAGGTTAAATCATATTTTTTCCGGAAAATAAACGAATTACGGAGCATTATTTTGTAATAGAAAGAACGCAGAAGATTTAACTTGACAAGAATCATTGTCAAATTAAAATACGCGGGCTTTTTTAAAGAGTTATATAAACGATTGGTGTCATGATAGCAGTCTTTTTTTTAAGCCCCTATTAAGATGTATTTTGATTTCAGCAATTGTGAGGGAGTGAGCAGATGAAAATAAACGATTTAGAAAAATGTAAAAATGAAGGGACAGAAAACTTGCCTTCCAAGGAACGGCGGAGTTTTTTGCGCTTCGGTCTGGCTGTGACCGGGGTTTTTCTTGGAGGTTCGGTATTATCACTGACTTCCACTCGTAATGCCCATGGCGTTGCCAATGTCAAACAGGCTGAAAAGTCTCTCTACAAACCGCACTACACCATGGTTATCCGGCAGAATCGCTGTATAGACTGCGAACGCTGCAAAGAGGCCTGTACAAAAACAAATCATGTTCCGGCTTACGGACATCGGACCACTATTCTCGAGCAGCAAATGGAGACCAGTCCAGGCAAAATGGAGAGCATTTTTAGACCGGTGCTCTGTAATCATTGCAATCGCCCTCCCTGCGTCCGCGTCTGCCCCACTTCAGCGACCTATAAGGATAAGACCACCGGCATTGTCATGATGGAGTACAAACGATGTATAGGTTGTAAAACCTGCATCGCAGCCTGTCCATACAATGCCCGCTATTTCAATGAAG
>MGTA01000140.1 GCA_001799225.1 Deltaproteobacteria bacterium RIFOXYD12_FULL_50_9 | reverse complement strand
GTAGGATCATAAACTGATATGCCGCCGCAAGATCGGTCCGATTGCATTGGCCACCGGCAGTGGCAACCGGCTCCAAAGCGCTGCAACCCGTTCACGAGCACCATTCGATCCAGCAGATGGCTGTTGATTAGAACGCTGTCTGCCTGTAAAATCAAGCCGGTGCCAGTAAAGCTGCCGAGGTTCAGCACCCCATTGGGCTTTGAACTTAAAGGTCCCCTCTCCCAAGGTGGAACGGCCGAAATCAAACCAGTACGCCCCCGCGTCAGCGGCATACTGCAAAAAATGCCAATACAAAAACATATTCGGCGCCAGGTTGTTGTATTGCCTGAGGGTGGATGCCCACGGAATACATACTTGTTGCCCAAGAGCAAGGATGATACCGGCCCCTATCGCTTTTTTCTCACTATAGACGAGCCCCATCCTGGCGCGTGGGCCATATGATTCAAGAACTGCATCTATGAATTTTCGGGAATGGACCGGCGAGCCCAGCTCCAACATGTTTCTGGAAAATACTTCATAGAACGTTTTACGGTCACTCTTTTCTCCCCATTTAAAAACAAGGTTGTTCTTCTCTGCCTTTCTGACCTGACTGCGCAGCTTGGACTTGAAGCTCTCCCATAGGGCCTCGGAGGAACCGGGAAGCGGTAGGAACATGCTCACCTTATCGGCCCGGCAGGACATTGTGAGTTCTTTGACGGCCGGCAATAACGCCTGGCGGCGCGTCCGAAATTCAATACTCCCGGCCTTGCTCTTTTCTGCAATTTTAATGGCGCTGGTCAAGAGTAGTTTTTCAGTTTCTTCGTCTTTTGCCAAGATTCCACCGACATCACAGAAAGGCAGAGAGACCAATTGAGTATGAACAAAGGGCAGTCGCATAAAAAACATAGGCAGGATACCGGCAATTATCCCATTTTCTTCAGCCAGAAGATATTGGCTTTTATGCCGATATGCTTTTTCGACCGCTTCTTTCCAGGAAAATAGATGATATGGTGTCGCTTCAGGGTGGTTTCCAACAAAGTCATCCCACCGGTTCTTATCCTCAGGGGCTGCTAACCATATCTGTGACATTACGATATTGATCCAAAGGCAAAATTCACGGTAAAACAGTTCAACAGTTCCTCGGTCTTAGGGACGCGGCCAAAATAAATCTTGTTGGAATCATCCCGCAACATGCCTACCCTCCAAAATTTCTATATCCCATCACTCATTTTTACCCAAAACCGAAATGAATCATTCGATTACAAATTCACCATCGATAGTTACTGTTATAAAAGGCAGGCCGCTCAATAGCCGTATTTTCATTGAATTCCCCTGATGCCGAGCCATCTACGTTCAATAATATCCAGCTTCTCGCGGTTGGTGTGAAAGACGTATAATTCACGATCAGGGGCGTCATGATGAATCTGCATATAATTTTGCATTGCGACAGCAGAATCGGAAAAAGCACCAAGCACTGAAAGCTGATCAAGGATACGATTTTCACCTTCAGAATGGGCCTTAAGCGCTTCGACTAACAGCCATTGCCCAGGATAATGTTTTCGAATCTCGTACCATTGCATATTCACACCCCACACCAGATCAGTTACTGATAAAATCATTCTCGGCAAGCTTGGCAAAAACCTGGGAGCGCCTTCCACGGGCTGTCATAGTCATTTCTTGGCATTTTTTTCCTGCCTTCGGTTCAGGGTTTGTAACAACTGTCTCCTGAGTAATTCCTTCTAGGATTCGTTTTCCTCAGACAATAATGCTTAAGTGTTTTCTGTCTGCTCGGAGGTATCAATGGATTTTTCGAGAAATATTCGGCAGTGTGCAAAAATTTCCTTCAGATCCTCCCAAGCGTCATCGCTGTCTTCCTTTGAGTAAGCTTGAAATGGGCTAAGACCAGGCAGACCATTTGGATATCTGGCTGAGATGTAAAAACGATCAAGACGCTTTGCTGGGGTAACGATCTTTTTAAAAATCGGATCAATCTCAGACAGCTCCAAAATCATTTCACCAAGGGAATGGCCCCACACCTTACGTTTCCCGGTTGCGTAAAGGCATGCCTTGAGAATTTTTTCGCCTGCCTGCTGCGTCAAAAAGCATACCTTATCGTAAAAACCATCCTCGGTTCTCACCCATACAACAAAGCGGTAATCGTCCTCCGCTTGTGCGCTCCAGCGCCGGCTTTCCTTAATGAGATCTTTCATGAAGCATTTTCCCATGAGCTACGGCGTCCTGGATAAAAGGACTTTCCCTGAGCATCAAAACGAATTCGTCTGGAGTATAGGCCAAAATATCTACTGCCCTGGGTAGATCCCATGCCATATAAAGGTCTCGCAGACGTGCCATGAAGCGCTTTTGAGTCTTAAAAACAATAATAAGATCAATATCACTGAACTCGTCGTTCTCCCCCCTTGCCACCGAACCGAAAAGAATGATCTTTTCAGGCGCAAACGGCAAGAAAATGTCAATTATTTGCTGCTCGGTAATATCTCTTAATTGCATAATTTTCCCTGTTAACATCATAACACGGCCTATGGCCGAATTTCAGGATTTAATTTATTCCGAGAGAATGAAAGATCTCTGGATTGACATTCAGACATTTCTCCTCGCGATTGTCATGTCCTCTTGCCTTCAACAACTGCACGAGCCAAATTTATCAGATAGCCTTATCCTTAGGGTGGGCGCGATCAACCAGGGCAGTTATTTTATTGGCAAAGATATTATTGTAATGTTTTTACACATATTTTTTTACCGCTTACCAACTTCCTTAATCATTTCTACATACATGGCCAGCCCAATTTCCATGGTTCGACCTTGCACCATGTAGGTTGCGGTTACCGGGTTATAGGCAAGAAAGTTTTGCCGGACCAACTCGCCAAGATCTTCATATAACTCCTTTTCATCGCATATCGGCTCAGCCAGTTTGGCAAAAACCTGTGAACGGCTGAAGCGAGAATCAGTCTGCATGGCCGCATGAACGGCATGGAATATTGCCTTACGTTTTGGTGTGTAGGCATAATCTTCAAAAAGACTCCGCATCTGAATGAGTACTTTTTTTTGCTCCTCCTCGAAAACGCTATCCGGGACTTTTCCTTCAGCTGCACGCATGAGAATATCGCCAAGAAACCGGCTGATCTCCCAGCAACTGCCGCCAAAAATTTCCCATATCCTGTCAACCTGCCCAGAAGTTAGCGTATATTTTGTGATGGCACTCTCTTTTTTCAGATTGTTTAGCCAGTAATAGACATCATCTTTCCTTAGATAATCAATCTCCAGAAATTTTGATGTTTTCTTCAGCTTACTGTCCGAATAAATCCTTTCGATAAAATACCCGTCGCTCGAGGCGATAATCACATGGCAGAGATGCGACTCTTTGGTCATTGCTACAAAAAAGTTGAACAGCTCTTTCAGCAATTCCCGCTGGCCGTTCATATAAATCCCTTCTAAAGCCTGCAACTCGTCAATGATGATGACTGGTCTGATGCCTCGATCATTCAGTTTCAAGAGTTCCTGTTTCATCACCACAAACGGGTCTAGCTCCTTATCATTAAGCCCCTTAAGGGTCTCAACGCTTAATTTAAAAACCTTAAGATCATACTCCCGCTTCTCCTTGACATCACCCTTGTCTTTCGAATAGTCATGCTCAAAAAAAGTCTTGATAAAATCCTGGTATTGAACGATCAAGATTTCCCGAAGGTTGAAATGTTTAATATCATAATTGCCATTGGCCAGAGATTCTCGAACAAACCTGTAGAGCAAGGTCGTCTTGCCGCTGCTTTTTGGGCCGTAAATGAAAAGAATATTGTTCGCCTCCTCAGCGACCCAACTTTCCAGAAAGGCAATTTCCTGCTGTCTGTTGATAAAAGGAGACCGATTTGTAAATTGCGTAGTCATAATGAGAACTCCATTACATATTGACATACCAGGTCAAGATCGAAAAAAAAGCTACCCTCTTATATTTTGACCCAGTCATTGTAATCAATCTGAACCGCGACAGGATGCATAGATTCATCCGTAACAATTTTTTTCCTGATAGGTTCCATATGTTCACCCATTCAATGTCTTTGAAATCTTAGAGTCACTCCCCATATTATCGCCTTCTGGTCATCACACATCATCCCCAGGACAGGCATACCCGATTAACTGCGCACCCTTGCCTGGACGGGCTACAAAGTCTCATCCATAAGTTCAGGATGGTCAATAACAATCCTTCTGAATAGTCGGCGATTCGTCATGCCGCACTCTCCAGAATCAACGCAAGCCTCTCATTTTCAAAAGGAATGAGATCCCCTGCTCTTCTAAGGACATACAGATCATACTCGTCTGACGCCATTTCATTCAGGGCATAAAGCCTTTCCCCCCGGATGATATTGGCGGCCAGAAACGGGTCGGCTTCAGAAAGGTTTATGAGGTCAACCCGGTCTACACCGAATAAATCTTCCAATATGGCTGATAACGTAACCTTCTCCTTGACAGACAAATGTCGACCACGACTTGGTAAAACACCTATATCGAGATCAGACTCCCTTAGTGGCAAACTGCTTGCCCCACTTTCAAGAAAAGCTACGGCCTCCAAGGCTCTACTGCCAAAGGCATAAAGGGCCGAAAGCTGATATTCTAAACATATTTGCTGCAAAACTTCCTGTGACATGCCTTATTCCTCTCCTTACGGTACAAATCAGATAAGAAAAATCAATCTAGCGGATTAACAATCTTAACCTGTTCCTCGATCACCCGACCGTGTTGCATGTCCTCGGTGTATAAAAATGTACATCCTGTCTCATTGCCCGGTCGTGCTTGGTTAACTCATCCTTCAATTACGAATGAACAAATATGTTAGTGTCAATAAAAAGCTTATCGTTCATGGAGTTCATCTCGAGAAAACCGCTCAACTCGGCAGGGAACTCATGATCTCGTCAAATGCCAACTCAACTTAATTCCGGCCGACCCCATGATATATAAAACCGGCCTCTTTCATCTTTTCCGGTTTATAGACATTTCTCAGGTCAACAAATACCGGGGTTTTCATGCTTGCTTTTATGCGCGCCAGATCAAGGGCCCGATATTGGTTCCACTCGGTGAACAGGACAACCACATCTGCGCCAAGGCAGACATCATAAAGGTTTTCAACATAATGGAACTCAGGATACAACCGCGCAGCTTCCGCCATGCCCTGCGGATCATGCACCTGAATCCGGGCCCCTTTTTCATGCAATGGCGGCAGAATAGAAAGAGCCGGGGCATCCCGCAGATCATCGGTTTCCGGTTTAAAGGTCAAGCCCAGCACCCCGATCGTTTTGCCGGCAGGGTCACCACCGAGTGCATCCCTGATCTTTTTCACCATTCTTGCTTTCTGGGCGGCATTCACCTCAACCGTAGCGCCCACCAACTGCAAAGTAACACCCTGTTCCTGGCCAATACGCAACAATGCCATGGTATCCTTAGGAAAACACGATCCGCCATACCCAGGACCAGGGTGGAGAAACTTCGAGCCGATCCGACCATCCAGGCCAATCCCCTTGGCAAGATCAATCACGTCAGCGCCCACGGTTTCGGCCAACGCAGCTATCTCATTGATAAAGCTTATCTTCATTGCCAAAAATGCATTGGCGGCATATTTGATAAGTTCCGCAGTTTCAACGCCGGTAACTACAAATGGTGTTGAGATCAGGTAGAGAGGATCGTAAACCTCCTTCATCACCTCTATAGCCCGCTCGGAATCAGCGCCTATCACTACCCGATCCGGCCTGATAAAATCGGTAATGGCAGCACCTTCCCGTAAGAATTCCGGATTGGATACAACATCAAAGAGCGCGTCCGGATTAGTCTCCCGGATAATCCGAGCTACCTGCCTGGCAGTTCCAACCGGGACTGTACTCTTATCGACAACCACCGTATATCTCCGCAGATACGGTGCTAGTTCGCGGGCAACTGCATAGACATACGAAAGATCGGCATAGCCATCGCCCCGGCGGTGCGATGGTGTGCCCACTGCAATAAAAACTGCCTGGGCATCTTCGACTGCTTCTGCCAGATCGGTGGTAAAAAACAATCTTTTCTCCCGAACATTTTTCGTTACTAAGGCTTCAAGCCCCGGCTCGAAAATGGGGATCTCGCCCTTTCTCAACAGGTCAATCTTGCCGGAATCCTTATCCATACAGGTCACTTCATGGCCAAATTCGGACAGGCAGGATCCACTCACCAACCCCACATACCCGGTACCGATCATTGTTATCTTCATAAACTTCTCCAAAAGCCTGAATCAAAATTAACAAAAACTATCAAACCTTATAATAAGAACGATACCAATCAACAAACTGCTTAATTCCTACTTCAATCGAAGTTTGCGGCTTGAAACCGATATCCCTCTCCAAGTCGTCAATATTTGCATATGTTTCAGGCACATCCCCATTTTGCATAGGTAAATAATTCTTAACGGCCTTACGACCTGTACATTCCTCAATTACTTCAATGAATCTCAAAAGTTCCTCTCTACGATTATTACCAATATTATAGATACGATAGCAGCAATAACTCATAGCAGGATCCGGCAGATCGCTGTTCCAGACCGGGGAGGGCTCGGGCAGATGATCAATAATTCGGGAAACACCTTCAACAATATCATCAATATACGTAAAATCTCTACGCATCTTTCCATGATTAAACACATCGATGGGTCGATTTTCCAAAATGGCCTTTGTAAATAAAAAATAAGCCATATCAGGTCTTCCCCAAGGACCATATACTGTAAAAAATCTTAACCCGGTGGCTCGCATTCCATATAAATGACAATAGCTATGAGCCATGAGCTCATTAGCCTTCTTACTCGCAGCATATAGTGAAACCGGATGATCGACATTATCATGAATAGAAAAAGGAACCTTGGTGTTGGAGCCATAAACCGAACTAGAGGAAGCGAATACTAGATGTTTGACTTCATTGTGCCGGCAGCCTTCCAGAATATTTATAAAACCAACTATGTTTGAATCGACATAAGAATAAGGATTTAGCAATGAGTAACGAACCCCGGGTTGCGCAGCCAAGTTTACCACGGCATCAACTTTGTGTTTTGCAAACAGCTCCTCCATTGCCTTTCTGTCTGCCATATCTAGTCGTTCAAAACAAAATGATGGATGCGGTAATAATTGATCAAGACGGGCCTGTTTCAAAGCAGGATCATAATAGTTGTTAACTGAATCAATACCAACTACTTTTCGTCCTTGTTCGAGAAACCTTTTGGCCAAATGGAATCCGATAAAACCTGCAACTCCAGTGATCATAATTCTATTAAATTGGGGATTTTCTGGGGTCAAGATTGACATTTGGACATTCTACCCGCCTTCAAAATATGAATAAGAAATATAGCGCGATTATCTACCTGTTTATTTTACATTATTCCGAACTGTCAACTTTTATTGTCCACACCCTTGCCTGAAGGACTACAAAGTCTCATCCATAAATTCAAGACGGTCAATAACTAACCTTCTGGATAGCCGGCGATTCGTCATGCCGCACTCTCCAGAATCAACGCAAGCCTCTCATTTTCAAAAGGAATGAGATCCCCTGCTCTTCTAAGGACATACAGATCATACTCGTCTGACGCCATTTCATTCAGGGCATAAAGCCTTTCACCCCAGTCGTACGTTTATATCTGATTTATCATATACTTCCAGGAGTATTTTTCACATTTATTTTTTCCTTCCCTGTTCCCTTTAGATTTGGACTGAATATAGGCACTCCCCTAATTATCCGAAACTGGCTCTTCTAGACCAACTCTTCATACTGCTTCGACTCCTGGGCCGCTTTTAATTCCTTCGCGAGATGTGACCATAACTCCGGAGCTTCAACAAAAGCGTTATGCGGCGCCGAGATATTTATGACCTTAAGCCCGCCCCTGGCTACTTCCTCCCAGCCGCTGCCAGGGTCATCGTTAGACGACGAGGAGGAGTTCTGTTCCAGAGAACGAAAAAGAGTAATCGGGCTATAGCAGAGAGCGGGAACATACTTTTCTATGGCCTGCAAATGAGTTCGAGTTATCAGCCACTCTCGTAAATCAAGAGGGTTTGGATGACGCCGGAGACGAGAAAAACCATATCGAATATGTCGTGTCAGATTGACTGCCCTGCTTCGGATACTGCGATAAATTCTATTTAAAAAATAGCGCCCAATCGAGGTTTCTGACTTTGCAGCGTTGGTCAATGCCGCGATAAGGCCTGTTTCAAGAGAAAACAGATGCCGATATCCATCTTTCCCCGGCCCCACCATGTCGAACATACAAAGAAAAGCAATCTTTTCTCCTTGACGTGCAAGCTGCTGAGCAATTTCAAAAGCAACCAAGCCGCCGAAACAGGCCCCGCCAAGGAAATAGGGCCCGGTAGCCTGGACGGTACGGATTTCAGCAATATAGCAGCGAGCCATTTCCTCAATAGAAGAAAATGGTGGCAGAACACCATCCAATCCCCTGGCCTGGAGACCGTATACAGGCTGGTCTGACCCTAATGAATAAAGGAGAGCATGAAAATTTAACAAATTACCGCCGACCGCATGGACGAGAAAAAATGGTGGACGACTCCCTGTTGACTGAAGAGCAACAAGGGGCCGCCACTGGTGAGCCAAAGGTGTATTTGCTTGTCTCCCGTCTGAACTTTCCTCGCCGGTGTTTCCCTCTAGGACTTTAGCAAGGGCTCTGATAGTCGGGGCATTAAAAAAAATTACAAACGGCAAATCAATTCCGGTCCATTTCTGGATGCGGGCGACCAGCTTGACAGCCAACAACGAATGCCCGCCAAGTTCAAAAAAATTGCTCTCGACGCTTACCCGCTCAAGCTGTAAAACATCCTGCCAGATCTCTGCGAGTTGTTTTTCAGTTTCTGTCTGAGGCGAGATGTATTCAGCCTCGGTAATGGTCTTCCCCAGATCCGGTTCGGGCAGGGCCTTACGGTCGATCTTATTAGTTGCGGTCAAGGGCAAAGAGCGAAGAGAAACAAAATGCTGGGGAATCATGTAAACAGGCAGCCTCTCCTTGAGATGGGCTCGGAGAGCAGCGGTATCCGTCTGCCGACCATCCCGGGAAACCAGATAAACGATAAGTCGAGCGTCACCTGGCTGAACATCCCGGACAACAGCAACTGCCTGTGCAATATCAGGATGGGTATTGAGAACGCTTTCGATCTCTCCCAGTTCGATCCGAAATCCTCTGAGCTTGACCTGGTTATCCAGACGGTTGAGGTATTCCAGATTGCCGTCCGCCTGAAAACGGACAAGATCACCGGTTTTGTAAAGTTTTGCATCTTTATGCAAACTGAAAGGATTCTCGACAAACTGTTGGGCGGTAAGCTCGGGATTATTGAGATACCCATCGGTCACCCCCATTCCACCGATATAAAGCTCGCCGGCAACCCCGATCGGCACGGGCCGCATATTGGCGTCCAGAACATAGACCTCGGTATTGGCAATGGGCTTACCAATCAATGCCGGCCCGTTTCTCTTGGTAATCTTCCAACAGGTCGAATAGACCGTGGTCTCAGTTGGGCCATAACCATTCCAGGCCTCGCCGGTTTTATCGAAGAGATAGTCAGCCAGATCCCTGGGTATAGCTTCTCCACCGCATATCACCCGTAATCTTTTTCCGCCATTCCAGCCTGCTGCCTGGAGAAGACGAAAAGTCGTGGGCGTGGCCTGAAAAATGGTGACTCCCTGTCGTTCCATATCCGCGCGCAACCTCTGACCGTCCATTGCGGTTTCCCGACTGGCCACCACCACCCGCGCCCCAACCGTCAAAGGCAAAAAAAGTTCCAGGACGGACATGTCAAACGAGAGGGTCGTTACTGCCAGCAGGACGTCGCCGGCGCTCAGACCGGGTTCGCCGGCCATGGATAACAGAAAATTCGTCACGGCTCGATGGGGAACCTTGACCCCCTTGGGTTGTCCAGTGGAACCCGAGGTATAGATGATATAGGCGGGATGGTTCGGAGTCACTATTGGTGCCGGGGCAGTGGCCGCGCAACCCTGGATGACCGACTTCTGTTCATCCAGAAACAGTATCCCGGTATTGAACTCCGGCATTGTTGTTGCCAGGCTCCGCTCGGCAAGCACCAGGGGTGCTTCTGAATGACTCACCATATATACAAGCCGCTCGGCTGGAAAATCCGGGTCCAAAGGGAGATAAGCAGCCCCGGCCTTAAGCACTCCGAGAAGCGCCACCAGCAGCTCGGTTGAACGCGCCAGAAAAATGCCGACAAATTGACCGGGCTTAACCCCAAGGTCGACAAGATAACAGGCCAGTCGATTGGCTCGGGTATCAAGCTCCCCGTATGTTATCTCTCCGTCAATGGCGCTGACCGCGATCCGTTCGGGAGTGCGGATCGCCTGCCGTTCTATCAGAGCATGAAAACCAGGCATTTCCGGATAGACAACTGCCGTGGAGTTCCAATCAATTGATAATTGCCGCTCTTCTTCAATATTAAGGATCGGTAGTTCGTCAACATACTTTTCGGGAAAGGCTACAACTCCCGCCAGCAAAGTCTGAAGATTATCCAACAGGCGCTTTATCGTCGATTTCTCAAAAAGATCAGTGTTATATTCAGCCCCAATCTCCAAATTCCCCTTGCGATTAAAGACCAAAAACGTCAGATCAGCTCTGGCGATACCGGCATCGATATGAAACTGTCTTAACTCAGTGCCACCAATCTCACCAACTTGATCCGAGATATCAAGATAGGTAAACAAGACTTGGACTAACGGTGGCCGATTGGCATACCGGGGAGGGTTAACCGCTTTGACGATCTCCTCAAAAGATGTGTCTTGATGCTCCAGAGCAGAAAGCAGCGTCTCTCTTACTTGCCCGATAAATTCAGAGAACCGCTGATTATCTGGAAAGCGGAAACGGATGGGCAGTATTTTGGCAAAGAAACCTATCAATCCCTCAAATTCTGTTCTCCCCCTGCCGCTTACCGCACAGCCAAGCAGCAGATCCTTCCGGCCGGAATACCTGGATAACAAAATCGCCAAAGCAGCCACCAGTATCATGAAAAGACTGGCCTGTCGACTAAGAGCTAATGCGATAAGTTCTTGCTTCAAACTCGATCCGATTTCGCATTGCAGTAATGCCCCATTATAAGTCTGGACCGATGGCCGACTGTGATCGGTCGGCAAATCAAGAATTGGCGGAACTCCGGCAAGCGCTTGTCGCCAAAAGCCAAGATGTTGCTCCATGCTGATTTCCGTGCTCTGACTGATCTGCCAATGAGTAAAATCACTATATTGAAAGGGCAGTGGTGGAAGAGTTGGTTCCCGGCCAACTTGATAAGCCTCATAACAGATCTTCAGCTCTTTTAAAAACACTCCCAATGACCAGCCATCAAATATGATGTGATGCACCTGAAACAAAAATACATACTCATCATCTGCCATATTAATGAGATAGGTCCGCAGCAATGGCAGGCAAGCTAAATCGAAACCCTTTTTCGTCTCACTCTGTACGAAGGCGACAAGCTCATCTTCCCGGCCATCTTTGTCACGCAGATTTATCAGTTCCAGGTCCGCACTACATTCAGGATGAATCAGTTGAACAGGATTGCCGTTATCTATATGGAAAGTTGCTCGCAGGGCCTCATGCCGTTCAATAATCTTATTCAGGGCTTTCTGAAAATGTGCAGCTGAAATTTTGCCATGCAGTCGAAAGGAAAAAACCAGGATGTAGGCAACCGTGGCATTTGAAATTCTGTCAAGTAACCACATACCCTGCTGCGAAAAAGATTGCGGCAAATCACCAGAGGCAGAATTTGACTGCACGATGGTTAGTTCCGGTTGTTGCTCTCTGCCGGATCCGCCTATCTGCTCAACCGCTTCTGCCAATTCGCGCAAACTCGGGGCAGAAAAAAAATCCCTGACATCTATTCTGACGCCGAACCTGCTGCGAAGACGCGCAAGCAACATGAAGGCCGTAAGTGAATGGCCGCCAAGAGCAAAAAAATTGTCATACGGGCCAACCTTGCCAACCTGAAGCACCTCGGCCATCAAGTCAGCAATCTGCTGTTCAGTTTCGCTCATCGGCAGAATATCTGCTGATGCTTGCCGCGCCATGATCTCGGCCGGATCTGGAAGTGCCTTGCGATCAACCTTGCCGTTGGGTGTGAGCGGGAAAATATCCAGGCGGATATAATGATGGGGTAACATGAAGGAGGGAAGCTGCGCGGCAAGAAAGGCCCGGAGCCGTCCTTCCAGTGAAACATCGTCAGACCGACTCGAATAATAAGCGATAATCCGGCGGTCTTCCGGGCCGAAATCATGCACCGTAACAACCGCTTGACCAACTTCTTCGTGCTGGGAAAGATCTATTTCTATCTCGTCAAGTTCGATCCGAAAACCCCGCACTTTAACCTGTCTATCCAACCGACCGAGGAATTCAAGAGTCCCGTCAGGCAATTGACGGGCAAGATCGCCGGTTCGATACATCCTGCTTCCTTGGATATCGGAAAACGGGTCTGGCACAAATCGTTCGCTGGTCAATTCCGGCAGGTTAAGATAGCCGCGAGCCACACCATCACCACCGGTACAAAGTTCTCCCACCTCACCAAGGGCCACCGGGGCCAGTTTCTCGTCAAGGATATAGACTGATGTATTGGCAATTGGCCGGCCAATTAACACCGTATCTTCAGGAGGATTGGCCCTGGTCATGGAGTGGCAGGCAGTGAAAACCGAATTCTCGGTAGGGCCATAGCCATTGATGACGGTAATACTATCAATTTCGCTTAAAACCTTGCGAACTAACTTTGGAGAAAGGACATCACCACCTGCCAGGAGTTGTCGTAACGGGTGGAGTATCTCCAGATGCTCCAAGGCAATACGATGAAAAAGTCCGGCAGTGAACCAGGCCATGGTCACGCCATGCCGGGCAATCAGCACCCCTGATTCCTCTGGAGAGA
>MGTA01000139.1:488-5933 GCA_001799225.1 Deltaproteobacteria bacterium RIFOXYD12_FULL_50_9 | reverse complement strand
TATTATAAAAAGGTCGAGCCCTTGACCAGACCCGATCCCGGCCTGCTGGCCTTGGCGGCGACCCCGGTGGTCTGCGACCGAAACGGCATACCACTACGCCTGCTGACCGATGAAAGATGGTTCCGGCACGTCCCTATGCCCGAGGACAAAATCCCAGTACTTGTGCAACAGGCATTTCTAGCGGCGGAGGATAGCCGTTTTTACCGGCATCCCGGCTTCGATCCCCTGGCTATTATCCGAGCCGCCCGCGCTAACTCGCGGGCCGGCCATATTGTCTCCGGTGCTTCCACCATCTCCCAGCAGTTAGTCAAATCCTACAAAAAACGTGGCCCACGGACCCTCGACGCTAAGCTTCAAGAAATCATCGAAAGCGTCCGACTGGAAAGGCTGCTAACCAAAGAGCAGATCCTCTCCGCCTATCTCAATCGCGTCGATCTGGGCAATAATTTACTAGGGGTGGAGACAGCGGCGCTTTGCTATTTCGGCAAAAAAGCGACAGCGCTTGACCCGGTCGAGGCAGCCACCCTGGCTGCTCTGCCCAAGGCTCCCACACTTTTCGACCCGTGGGGCCGGCATCCCGAACGTCTCATCAGCCGACGCAACTGGGTATTGGATAGAATGACCAGCCTGGGTTGGCTCTCGCCGGCGGCCGCCTTGACCGGTAAACAATCTGACCTCATGGTGCTGCTCGAACCACCGTGGGAAGCTCCACACCTGGTCGATAATTATATCGCAGAAAATCGTGAACGCGGTCTAACAACCGAAGCGCGGCTGACGGTCGATCTCAATCTGCAACGCGAGGTTGAAAGAACACTCAAATCCCACCGTCTACGATTGCATGCCTCAGGCGCCCGGCAAGCCGCGGCAGTGATTATCGATAACCGGACCCTCGAAGTCCTGGCCCTGGTCGGTTCATTCGAATACAGCGCAAGAGCGCACGGCTTTGTGAACGGGACCAAAGCACGCCGCTCGGCCGGTTCGACCCTGAAGCCCTTTCTCTATGCCACGGCCATCGATCAAGGTCTGACCCCCGCGACCGTGCTGGCAGATGTCGAAAAGGCCTTTCGGAGCGACGAAGGTGAATATCTGCCGCTCAATTACGATCGGCAGGCCAATGGGCCGGTTAATATGCGACTGGCCCTGGGAAAATCACTCAATCTGCCGGCTGTAAGACTGCTTGATCATCTGGGGGAAAAGGGCGTCTACTCACTGTTACGCGGTCTTGAACTTCTGCCCGCCAATGCCCCCGGCATCGATTACTATGGGCTGGGACTTGCGGTCGGCAACCCGGAGATCCGCCTTCTCGACCTGGCAGCCGCCTATGCAACGCTCGCCAACGGCGGTGAATTCCAGCCCCCCGTTGTCGTCCTCGGCCAACAGCCCGCAGTCCCCCGCCGCATGATCTCACGGGAGGCGGCTTTCCTGATTACCGATATACTCGCCGACCCGCTGGTCCGCTCGTCGCACTTACAAAATCTGCAGATGCCTGAACCAGTAGCCCTCAAAACCGGCACCTCCACGCACTACCGCGACGCCTGGGCAGTGGGCTTCACAAGACGCTACACAGTGGCGACCTGGGTGGGCAACTTCGACGGCAGCGTCACTGCCACCCTGCCCGGCGGCCAGGGGGCGGGGCCGATCTTCCGCGATCTCATGAAAAATCTCTACCCCGGCGAACCACCCGCCCCATTTACGCCGCCCGCCACCATCACCACGCGCCGAATATGCTCTATGTCAGGCCTGACGCCCTCACCCGGCTGCCGGGAACTCAAAATCGAATATTTCGTCCTTGGCAACGAACCAGCAGTGCAATGCGGCCTGCACAATGGGGAGGGCAATCATGAGCTGCCGACCGATTACGCGCAATGGCTCAAGCGCCGGCATACCGAAGGTCGGGAAAGCCGTTACCGCCTGGCTGGTTACAGTCCAAATCTCGACGCCGTTTTCGTATCCACCACATGGCCGCAACCGCAAATCTACGCTGGTCCGGTACAAATCAGTGGCGAGGACCACTCGAATGCTGCCGGCCCGACAACCGAAATTCACATAACCTATCCTCTGGACAACGACCGCTATATCCTTGAGCCTGGCCAAGAATCTCTGACCCTGCGTCTTGAAGCCAAGGTGCGAAACCCGATTGAACGAATCGTCTGGTTCGTAGATACTAAAGAACTGGGCGTTGCCGGACCGCCTTACACCTTTATCTGGAACGCCGGACGCGGCCGGCACAGGGTACAAGCCGCCGACGAAAACGGCTATGGCGAAATGATCGAAGTTACGGTCGAATAAGAAATTTAATTACGTGTGAAAGAGATTTTCTTGCTGCCGCCCTCACAGGAACCGATAATCTTTTGTTCTTTAACCTGATCCGCAGGGAGAATCTCCAGGGTGTATGAATTCACACCCTTTTCCTTCAACTTTGCATCAATTTCCGCTTTCAGTTCCTCACAGGGTTTGATTCCAGCGAATGCTGATGTACAAAATACGACAGTGATAATCCCTAAAGTAAAAAAAATCCGTTTCATAATTGTCTCTCTCCTTGTCAATTCCTTACCCATCCGACCAGTAACCAACTTGATTGATTTGAGAATCACATCTCAGCCGATTCATTCGACGCCGGGATGTCCTCAATATCTTCATAAACATCATTCGAAAACCGAGGTGTGCAAATAGCCAGAAAGACCAGATCCTCCGCGCCGATGTTGGTGATGCGTTGCCGACACATCGGCGGGATAAACACGATGTCGCCGCCAACCACCTCCTGTGGCGGGAGTTTCCCGACCTCCACACGCCCCTTGCCATTAACGATATAGTAACGCTCGACGGTTCCTCTAAGGCGATGCCAACGAGTTGTTACCCCCGGCTCCACTCTAGCTCGGGCAATTGATACATCCGGGTCATCAGAGGTATTGGACAATTCAGTAATGTAACACTGCTCAGAGGTGTAAAACTCATTGCTGAGATCTTGCTGTCTAATGACTTCTCTCATATGATTTTCCCAGCTCATTTACAAAGCAAAACCAGCAAGCGAAGAGTGACTTGAATGACTCCAGTTATCATGATCAGCCCCGATTGGCGGTTAGTATTCCATAAGTGCTTCAGCTAAAACCTAAAACCGGCATAAAATATCCCGCTGTATAATTTCACCAGTTACCAGGTTTATCGACCCGATCTGACACTTATTTTCCTTTTCGTTCACTATGACCCTCCCCTGCAACCAAGGCTCCAGAATACCATCTCGCTGTAACAAAATTTCATGCATTTGACTTTCAGAATCCTGGCCCCCGGAAACCTCGTTAAATTTTTGTATCGCCTCCTCTTTGCTCTTAAACAGGAAAGGATTGGTGATATCAATGACCCATGCGTGATTATAGACATCATGAATTGTGTTGATCTCGTCTTCAGTCAGATATGTGTTTAGGGGTATTTCCAGATTCCGTGTATTCTCAAACGCAGGAGAAATAAGCACCCAAAGACGGTCCTCCAGGTTATTGAGCATAAACCAGTCAATTTTAATGCAAACACCGATATCCAAAGATTGGCCACGCGTTGTGTAACTATCCTTAACTTTGGTCACGACAAAATGACGATCAAATTCAGCATCATCAAAGCCGTTTGCGATTTTGATCCGATCGTTCCAGATGGGGAGATAGCTCGCAGCTATCTCATTTTGAGCGATTTGTTGTTCACTCAACGGTTGGCATGGTACCCGAATAACTTTTCTCTGCATATTTAGATCAACAACAGGAGTTACAGCAGAAACCGTATTATATGACCGCGTTTTTTGGTCTAGAGATGCTGTTCCAGGTCGCACAGCCTCAGCCTCCGGCCCGGAAGCTTCCCGTATCACAATTTGCTGTTCGCTCAACTGTCGGATCGGCCCCCTAACTTCTTTCACCTCTTCCCGCCGAATATTCTGTTCCAAAATACGTTTTGGAGGCGCAACCACTACATTATATGATAATGCTTTTCGCTCAAGGAATATTGCTCCAGGTCGCACAGCCACGGCTTCCTGTGTCACAATTTGTTGTTCACCCTCCTGTCGGATCGGCTCCCTAACTTCTTTCACCTCTTCCCGCTGAATACCCGAGTCAAGAATATATTTTTGAGGCGCAACGACTACATTATGCGATAGCGTTTTTTTGCTTATAGCTGTTGCGCCAGACAACTCAGTATCCTGCGCCTGCACAGAAGCTTCAACTGCCAATGATACGAGAAATAGCAAAACGACTATTCGAATTAGATAAGCAGAACTCTGCTTCACTCAAAACCTCCTCATTGCTCCTACTTAAATCAATAAAGCAAGAACATCCCCTTAGTCTTCCTATAATCGGATCGATGTTTACAGAAGGGTATTTATTTGAAAGTTATTTGCCAACCCGTTGATACTCTTCAAGTATTTCTTCGGTCAAGACAATTTTTATTTTGGACTGTCTCCAGGCTTTAAGAATTTGCGAAGGTAGGCCACCGAATAAAATGCCCGAGATAAACACATTAGTATCAAGGACAATTTTCATTGTTTACCCCTAACTTTTTTTATTGCCTCCGAAATATCTGCTTTTTTTAATCCTGCCTTCTTTCCGTCCTGCTGAGCTTTTGCTATGAGTTGATCAAATTCTTCGATTGAGGGTGGAGTAATGCTTTTTAATATTACTACGTCTTTGTCACCAACGACTATGAACTGTGCCCCTGCTTTCAGGTTCAAGTTTTTCCGAATATTTTCAGGTATTACAACTTGCCCCTTTGACGACATTCTTGTGGTAGATACGTTTGCCATGATGTGCCTCCAAAATTGAATTTTCTTACATGTAAGATCATACCGAGGCAACCCAAGAAAAGCAAGGATAGGGTTATATTTTGAAGCCAAGGGTGAGGGGCGCGGCCAATGACCATGCAGGAAACTGAACCGAGCTTCCCCGCGTCACCTCGACATACTTTTGTTGTGCGATTTTTTTGTTTTTAATTTCAGCCTGTTACATTTTTAAACTTGCCTTTGGTTCGCAAATGAGCTAACCTAAAAATATGCGAAAAATAATTTTCTATCGCCTCGAAAATGACGAATGTCCTGTGCAAGATTATCTTGATTCACTTTCTAACAAACAGATCGAAAAAGTTTTCTTTGTTCTTGATATAATTGAAAATTTTGACATTGTTCCAAGTTAATTTTTCAAAAAATTAGAAGCGACTGACGATATATGGGAAGCGCGCATCCAATATGGGAATAACATTTTTCGTATATTCGGCTTTTTTGATGGTAATGACTTGGTAGTAATGAACCATGCTTTCACCAAAAAAACTCAGAAAACACCTGCCAGAGAAATTAAAACAGCCGAACGACGCAAGAAAGACTATTTTATAAAAAGGAGATTGCTATGAGCGACTTACAAAAATACAAAAGTAAACGCATGGCTGAAGACCCAGAATTCTGGCAGAATTACGACGAGC
>MGTA01000139.1:0-463 GCA_001799225.1 Deltaproteobacteria bacterium RIFOXYD12_FULL_50_9 | reverse complement strand
GGCTCGTGTTAAAGCAGGAATGACTCAAGAGCAAATCGCCCATGAACTCCATACTACCAAATCTGTTATTTCCAGAATGGAAAACCATGCCATTGATATTCGTTTATCGACCCTTGAAAAATTTGCCAAAGCAGTTGGACGGCATATCCAGGTAGCTTTGATCTAATCATCCTACCCTCCCTTTTGATTTCCCCTGTAATCCCCTGGCATTTAGGGGATTTTTTTAGCACAACCCCCAAACCTCGACCTTTTGTTGTGTGGTTTTTCTTATAATTTCAAGAAGTGCCAGCGGGATTCTGAAAGTGAGTTAATCATGGCAGCATGAAAATGCTGGATTTTCTTTGCTTTCGTTTTCTTCCAAAATATTCCATATATAAATTTTTCTTATCGTCTTTTTCCTGATTTTTCTTCATTTTCTTCGTGAGTTACCAGTTGGTTGCCGAAGGCATGACCTGGAGGTAAT
>MGTA01000138.1:10954-16491 GCA_001799225.1 Deltaproteobacteria bacterium RIFOXYD12_FULL_50_9 | reverse complement strand
GCAGGAGCACAACCATACCGAGACAACCTCCTTTAACATCTTTCTACGGACGATCCTGTTTTTTACACTCCTCGTAGATCAGTCCCCGGTATTCCCCAAATATCACTCCACTCCCAACGCTTTGAAGACCGCATCAATGGGGTCAGCATAGAAGCTGGTCTGAAATTTGGCAAAGAGTTCTCCTGGGATGGTGGCGATATCCCCCACACTGCTCATCGGCAACAGTATGCGTTTTGCCCCTGAGTCGAAAGCCACTTGTAAGGTTCCCGCCAAATTCTCCACCGGCGTAATACTGCCGCCCAGGCTCATGTCGCCAAGTACCACCATTTGGCCTTGCAGCGATTTGCCTATTAAGCCCGAGCATAAGGTGACAAAACTTGCCAGGGTCATGGTATGGGCCGGCCCTGTATTGTGCAGCTCGACCACATGTAGATGGTAGTCGCTGTCGCCAACCTTGGCAGAGGCGCTGACTCGGGAGACATTGGCCTTGAAGTAATCAAAGCCGACCTTGATTGACTCCTTGGTCTTAGAACTGGCGCCGACTCCGGAAATAGTGAGTTTCCCGTTGCCCTGGGTAACTTGAAGTTCCTGCCGATATAAACCCAGCAAGTTTCCTGTCCCCATGGCAATCGTATGCGAGGTGCCTGGATTCATTGGCCCTTCGGGGATGAGTTTGTCGCCCCCCTGTTCCAGTACACTGACAAATTTCTCTTCCCGAGATTCATTGTCAATGTAACTGAAGTGGACATCATAGAACTCCATGCCACCGATTTTCTTGAGCTGCTCCTTGACCCTCCGCCTGGCTTCCAGGGCATATTTCAGGCTGCGTTCAACAGCATCCTTATCGAAATCGCCATGGGGATAGATCAGCTTCAGCAGGCCGGAAACGGTCCGGCGAACCGCGATGACATCTCGCTGGTTCAAGTTGTTCCCCAGCTTGAAATACCTATCAATGGCATCCGCAAAGGTCCTTTTTCGCATCTCCCGCAGGAACTCGGCCAGATAGTCCACAATGAAACCATACTGGTTGGTGAAATACTCGGGCCGCATCTTGGGGATTTCCCATCCGGGCAGATAACAATGCATCCGATCAAAGAAGGCGGCGTCGATCATCTCCTCCGGGAAGGGGGCAAAAAGATGGCTGGTTTTCACCAGGCTGTCAACGCTCTGGTTGATATTGCCCACAAAGACCATGGAGGCATTGGCATTGATCAGGTCTCGCCCTCGTGAAAAAGAACCGGAGGCCATGAAGTCCTTCATGATCTGGACCCCGCCTTTATCCTTGAAACTGATGCCGGCCACCTCGTCAAAGGCAACCACATCCCACAAGCCAACCAGCCCGACCTTGCCGGTGCTCATATTGTAGAAAAGATTGGCCACCGTGGTCTGCCCACCGGAGACCAAAATTGAATTGGGGCTTATCTCCTTATACACATGACTCTTGCCGGTGCCTCTCGGTCCAAGCTCACAGATATTGTAATTGTTCTCCACCAGGGGTATCAGGCGGGCGACAAAATGCCATTTGACACGTTCTTCAAACAAGGTCGGCTCAAGGCCTGTTGACCGCAGCAAGACATCAACCCACTGTTTCTCGGAAAATGCCTTTCGCCCCTCAAAAACCGCATTCAGGTCAAGATTTGGCATTTGGATGGGCTTGAGTTCCTTCAAGAGAAACGGCGAGATCCTCTGGCCCTCTTCATAAAAATATTCCAGGTCGATAATCGACCAGATACCGCCAGCTAAAAGCTTCTCATAGCGTTTTATCGTTTGGCTGGGGACAATGATGCCTTTCACTCCCAGGTTGGATAGCACGGCCTCATACACGTCATCCTTCTCATTCAGTTTGACCGTGACCTTGTCGATAATCTTATAGCTGCCCAACTCCTTGATCTTTGACTTGACCTTCTCCGCCTCATCTGGACGCACATAGTTATCCGCCAAGATATTCTTCACGGTCTGCAGGCCGTCGGCAATGACCTGCTCGTCGTCGGAAGCACAGTACATACCCAGTAGGTATTCCAGGACATAGACCGGCACATTGGCCCCTTCCTTCAACAGCTTGGTCAGATCCTTGCGGACCACCCGTCCGGCAAAGTGCTGGTTCAACATCACATCCAGGTTGTTGGTGCTTTCGTTTTCCATTAGAAGTCCCTTACAAATGCCAGATCAATCTGGGTGGGGATCCTCTCGTACTCGGTATCATCCTCCTGATCCCGGAGCACAAGATAGTATTCCTTCTTCCTGTCAAACGGCATCCCCTTCAGGATCAGTTTGACCGCCTTCTTCCGTTCATCCATCGAGGCGGAAGAACTGTCAAAGGTCACCACTTCTTCATTGCTGATCAACTCGTTGCCGTCTCTGAGCGATATCGCCAAGACCAGCGGCTTCATCCGATCCGAAACCGCATCTGTCTGGATAAACTCGAAACGATGGAGGTTGGTGACCACCTTTCGGTGAGATCCGATGAGTGAGATCCCGACCTTCCGCACCTCTGATTTAGCCTTGGCCGTCCCTTTCTGCTCGGAAATCGTGATCACCGGGACCACGATTTCCTGTAGCATTGCCCCGCCATGAATAAACCGCGAGCCGCCCGTAAAGTGAAACCGGTTGGTTCCTTTGGGTAACCAGAACTCCATTTCATCATCAGTTCCGGCGGTCACCCTGGTGTTTCCATGCCAGGCTTTTGCAGAGTCGCCCAATTTCCGGCCAAGGATATATCTCTTCTTGCTCTTGATTGCCTGCTTAGGCTTTACTTCGAGTTCGCTCTTATCCAAACTCCCTGGGGCCTTGTCCTGGTAAAGGAAGCCATGGTCCGCAGTTACCGACACCTGCCCGGCATTAAGGTTGTTGATGGAATAGCGGATAATCGAATTTAGTTCGTCAATGGCCTTTCTGGCCGCCTCAAATGTCTTCAATTCGGTTGAGGCGGTATCCCCCATGGAATCAATCCGGTCATGGTAGATATAGACAATCTTAAAAGGTTTGATGAGCTCACGGCCCTCTTCCTTGGACATACCCATCAAATCATCCGCCCTTATGGCCACTCCCTGGTGCCGCTCCAGGATCTTGCTCCGCTGGTCTAAGCCCGCACAAGGCTGGCCATCCACAAGAATTACATCGGTCATATCTTTAAAGGTGATTGACTTATGGGGCAGTAAAGCAGCCATTCCCAAGGCAGTATAGCTGGGCAGAACGCCAAGCATCGCCGAAAGCTCCGCCTTGAAGCGATATTGGCTGTTGATCACTCCAGCCAACTCCTCGGCAATTTCGTAACGCAAGGCATCGCTGATGATCACAAAGGCCCGCCCCTTGGATGTCTTTTGCAGACGGGACTCTACCTCCTTAAAGAAGTTGTCCTGCCTTCTAACCCCGGAGAGTTTCCATTTGCCCATGAGACCATTGCTGTCGCCGCTCTCCAGGAAACCATCCCAAGCCAGGGACAATTGCTCCAGATACCAGCCGCAGTAACAATCTTCTACGGAAGCCTGCAATTCTTTGAGGATATCCCTTCCGGCCAATTCAACCTGTCCGGCTGCCTCGTGGAAATGCCGGTATTGCTGATCGAACCGATACAGTTCCCCGGTATAGGCAGAAAACATTTCTTCAGCCCCAGGATAACTCAAACCCTTGTCATATTTGTTGCGAAGCCTGAACAGGGCCATGGCCGCTCCCAGAGCGTCATAGGTAGTCCTGTATAGATTCTCCGGGGCATTGCCGTTAGTAACCCAGTAGCCATCTCGGCGGCGTTGAATTTTCTCTTCGACCGCATCAAATTCTTCCTGCTTGCCGCCAAGAATGAGATCGCGCAGGTCGCTGATGATCCTTTTCTCCACCACCTCGAAAGTCATGACATCAAGCAGAGCAGAGTTTTCGTAGTTTTGCACCAACTGGGCAATCTTCAGCTTCCCGGCGTAATGGTCGGCGATCAGATTATAGGACTGGTGCTGGTTGATATTGCTCCGCCACTGGGAAAGGAAAACCGAAACCGTAAAACTTTTGGCCCCGGTTTGCAGGATAAAATGTTCCAGGCCAACTGGCAAGGAGGCCTTCAAGGCGTTGACGAAGTCGGTCACCAGCAGCCTGATGAGGAGATCGGAGGGAGAAGGGGTATCCGCCCCATAGCCGAAAGTCCTGGCCACAAGATCCCAGAAGGGTTGTTCAAGTCCCAGCTTGACGATATCCGCCCAAATTTTTGGCTCATGGTCAGGTGAATAGGTTTCTTCTTCGCAAAAAGCGGCAAAGAGTTTCATGAATACCACAAATGCATCCGGCTGCTCAGCCTTGGTGAGCACGGCCAGCATCTTCAGATCCAGCACCTCTTCATTATCTTCTGGCGCCACCCATTTCTTCAACTTCTCGGTTCGTTCCTTGCTGAAAAAGGCTTTCCGGCTGTGGCAATACGACCGCATGCTGAGATGAGAGAGGCCCAGGTCATTCAGGATGACGGATGCCTTGTCGGCATGGAAGACATGGCTGTACCGTCGAATATCAAGGAGCCAGTCATCTTCCTGTATTGGCTCTGGAGCTGGGGAATAGAGCAAATATCGGCCTAGCGGATTTTCAAGTTCCAACCTGATTTTCACTGCGAGGGGAGCGAATTCGTCCAACCTGAGCAGGAAAACCCCGGCAAGGTCGAGAGAAGGAAGGATCTCGGCAAATTCTCCCTCTGGGTCGTACCAGAAGACAATCCGCTTGTTCTCTTCCTGATATATCTTCCCCAGGCTGTCTGTTATTTGTTTGATATTCATTGTTTTTTGCATGTAGACAGGATGGTAAGAATTGTTTTTCCAGCCTATCTTCCTGCCAGAAAGGTTCTTTGCTCGTATATAACTTTTACAACAATTTTATACAACATGGCGATTGCCGCTATATGACTGTTGGATAACCGTATACAATCAAGCCTTATCCTGCAGTCGATATCGTGTGCTTTTTAATTTTCCGGAGGGTTCAAGAAAATCCAGACTCGCCAGAAGCCGGGATACCGCCGTGTGGGCGGAACGGCTATTCCCGAGCAAAAGCAGTTCGCGACATTCGCTGTTATTGATGGAACCATGCTCTTCCACATACTGACGAATTAAGGCTGGCCACTGCACCTTATCAATCGCCTTGGAGCGGCTGTATACTCCTTTGCCGACCAGTTCTGCGGCAACGGCCCGTGAAAGGTGGTAGGTAACGCCGCTCTTTTTCCCTCGTCTTTCCAGCCATGGGCTCGGGCGATAGCAAAATTGATCCAGGCGGTCTCTGACCCTGGCTTCGGGCAACTGGGTGATTCTGGCCGCAGTATTGACGTCAACCTCCGCGTGCTCCCGCAAGAAAGAGAGGAGCAGAAGCTCGGTCACGTCAAAGGTCTCCCCTTGCCTTTCCCTGGTGCCGATGAAGGTGGCGAGCTCCTGGTCAAAGCTGCCGTCAAAGAAAGTCAATTTGACCGTATGGGGATCAGCCTCATAGACTGGTGCCCGCTTACCAAAGGCGAGCAGAGGAATGAATATCCGCCGTCTGCCGATGCCGGCCCGCTCCACCAAGCCTATCTTCTGGAA
>MGTA01000138.1:9644-10942 GCA_001799225.1 Deltaproteobacteria bacterium RIFOXYD12_FULL_50_9 | reverse complement strand
GGCGGACATAAACACTCCCCGGCTCCAGGTAGTCTCGATGGATCAAGGCATTAAGAGTCGCCTCCCGAAAGGCGGTTTCCGGAAAGGCTGGGATATCCACATGAAAGAGGCCTGTCTTCAGGGTCTTGAAAGGATTCCTGACGTTGATCGCCTCGGTCAGTCTCTCCAGGGTATGGAGCAGGGGCGTTTTCAGATCCATGCGGAAATCCAGATCCATGGGGGATGAGTGGTGCAGATAAATGACCTCGTGATTGGGGATAGTCCGGCGGATATTCTCTTTCCGCCCGAGAAGCAGGAGCCCTGCCCTGGTTATCCGGCCTTCAGATAAAATGCCAAGAGAGGCAAGAAACTCTTCATCGCTAAGGTTCAACAAAGGGGATTCTGAGCGATTCGCCCGCAACACATTGCGTAAACGATCAAGTTCCGTGGGGTCCAACGCCTCCAGTCCTGGTTCGTCAACAGGCTGCGCACTCCAGTCGATGGCCCCCAGGCTGACTTGTCTTTTCTGGAAATCTTCTGGTGAGTAGGGCATGCAGTTCTTGCCGACTCTGACCAGATAGAGGCCGCCCGCAGTGCCATAAGGTGGAGCAGGTCCTTTGGGTACTCGAACCAGGATCAGGTTCCCTTCGGGAACAGGCAACTCTAAGACCTCAACGGTCAAATTCGGCCTGGTCCGGTCGTATATGCCCCGCCGCCATTCATCAAGGTCATAGCGGTCGCACCCGGCAATAGCATGCTCCCTGCCTCGCACCCTGTCCTTCACCCCGAACACCACCACGCCGCCATCGGCATTGGCAAAACAGACGGCCATCTCAACCGCCTCAGCCATGGATTCCTTAGCGCTCCGCCAACGCTTGAAGTCGAGATGCTCTGTCTCAAGGTCATCCGCAACCACCTCATCGAGACGATCAAGGAGTTGAAGAATTGTTTCTGGAGAAGGGATTGTTATCATTTCAGATCTCGGATTCAGATTTCAAAATTATGAATTTGATATTCATGTTGATTCGAGCACTTTCCCAAACGCCTCAGATTCCACCCAGGCCCATTTGCCATTCAAATCAATTATTTCTTTGAAAACCGTCTTCTTGTAGCCTATGCACCGTGGGTCAATGCAAATTTCTTCTATGAAATCTTCATCCACGGACACATGGAGGGCCTGTGGAAATTCTCTGAAATCGCATTCTTGAGAATGCAAATAATCGTGAGTATCTTCATCTGAAGCCTCAAATTCAATTTGAGCACGAATCTCATTTTCATGGGTGTACGCTATGTCCTTATACTTCCCAGTATCCTCTTCA
>MGTA01000138.1:9389-9635 GCA_001799225.1 Deltaproteobacteria bacterium RIFOXYD12_FULL_50_9 | reverse complement strand
TTCTTTGAGCCCAATTATTAAGCATTCTATAAATCCGATGATCAATATGGGGTAAGAAGCACAAATCCCCGTGGGCAAACTAAAATTGAATATTCTGGATCAGATTAGGAGATAGAGGAGGTTTTGAGGTTGTTAAGTAAATGAGCTACTATATCATCTAGTTTTATACTAGATTTTACTTGCGTGAACTGGTATTTACCTATAAAATTGATATGTTTCCACCTAACTGGAGACAGGTTGTATAAA
>MGTA01000138.1:7442-9337 GCA_001799225.1 Deltaproteobacteria bacterium RIFOXYD12_FULL_50_9 | reverse complement strand
GTAGGGGAAAACTGGGGATAACTCAATATGCCTTAAAACTTTTCCTACTCCTTCGTTTAAGTCCTTCAGCTCAAAGAGCTTTGTGAACCTGAGTGTGTAATGTGCAACGAGATTATATGCGTCGAAAAAATTCATAAATCTGTATATCGCCTGATTAGGATCAATATCTGATTGAGTCATTCACTTGTCCCCGGTTACCGTATTCTTCTCTGCAAGAAGGTTGCCGAATTTGCCGTAGTTGACCTTAACGCCGTCGTCGAGATCAAGAGTGATACGTTTATCCGCATAATGCCGGAGTTCGTCGTCAAAGGCGCTCAGTTCGGCCAACTTCTTTTTCATCTGGTCGATCTCTTTCTGAAACTTCTTAATGGCTGAGGCAGTGTCAGCAGCCTCCCGAGCATTCTGAAGGTATTCCAGCCGGGCATTGAATTTGCCGAAGAGCGGGGTCGCATACGCTCCCCGTATCCGCGACAGGGTGGCCTCGTTATACCGGTGCAGATAGACCAGGCATTGGAAGGCCTTCTGTTTGCCACTGGAGAAGAGCCAGTAGATGGGTCGGTTCTTATAGGTCTGCAGGTGGTCCTTGAAGAAGCTGTCACATAGATAGCGGCGGATGGTATCACGGCTTGGTCCGTTCTTCTTGGGCGAGAGGTTGTCGGCCAGGAAGGACAGGTTCTCTTCGAGGTGGGTTGTGTCCAAGGCCTTTGAGATGAATTCGACAAGGCGGTTGGCTGCGTCGTCTCCAAACCACTCGCTGTCGGTGAGGGGGACGATGCCGTCGTCATCGACCGGGAAGGTAGTGTAGCGGCTGAGGTTGAAACCCTCGTTGCCGTTGTGGGCGTAAATGAGGCCCGGCGCGTCCAGGCTGTAACGGCCCATCATGCAGCCGATGGCGTAGGAGACCAGTTCAGTCATGGTATCTTGGCGAAAGCGAGACCAAAGCTCTTCTTCGGAGTGCTCTCCTCTAAAGCGGTAGGCGGGGTTCACCGTCAGGGTAATCTGATCGATGGGGACTTCGGGGGTAAGCTCATCAGCCAGGCCGTAAGCGTCGATGAAGAGGCGATTGTTCTCCTCTTCGAGGCGCTTCATCTTGGCGATGATGTCACGGTTTTGAGCAATCCAGGTCTTGAAGCTTGATTCGAGAGTTGACGAAGTATCGGCAAAAACCTTCAGGATAGGGATGGTTTGAAAATCCCAAGAACGTTCATAGGCATCCCAGTCTCGTTGAGCTAAGTTAATCAGCTCCTGAGCATCTGCAACTACATGGAATGTAAACGGAAGGTTTCTCAAATTTCCGACTTTGAAATGGAGAGTAGGGTTCAATATGCTGGCAAGAAATCCAACGATCGGAGTATTGAGGAATGCCAATAGACATTGCCTACTATCTTCCTCTGACAAGGAGACCGCAGGGCTTACACTATCAAACAGATGGTTTTTTTCTTTGATTCTAGCTGAAAATCCACCTGATGTAACGTCTGACCAAACTGCGCAACTTGCGCCAAAAAGAGGTTCCCCTTGCACTCCGGAATTATCAGAAGATCTTACTTGATAGCCATTCAATTCCCATTCAATAACGAACTCTTGGTTGCCAGCCCACTTCCTAAATCGCCCACCCTTGTGATGATAAATCCATTTCACGCCGATGGTTTCTAGTGAACCTGTTCTCGTATAATCCACTTCATGCCACAACCTAAGAAATTTCGCATTATCGCCGGTTTTGACACCTTCTGAAGCAACGGAAAAAGTGCTCAGTGATTCGTGTTCTTTGAAGATTTGAAACCAAGCTTCACTGACCCAATAAGCCACCGGACTGCCAGGGATTTGCTTGAAATCGTCAGGCTTAGATCTATAGAGCCATCCACAGCCGGGGTTGTTAATAGCCTCTAGGGTTTTCG
>MGTA01000138.1:6749-7415 GCA_001799225.1 Deltaproteobacteria bacterium RIFOXYD12_FULL_50_9 | reverse complement strand
GATGACGCCTCAACGTGAAGGTTGAAACAGGGATGCAAGCTGGTTCAAAAGCATTGTATTCAAGCTGAATCAGGCTCGAAAGAGTGGTTTCTTCGATAAGCTTCACCCGAAAATTTTCATATGATGAAATGAACATCCATACATATGGCGTCACGAGGCCGACACTTCCATTTTCCTTCAGAAATGTATAGCTTCGCTCGATGAAGCAGGCAAAGAGATCACTCTTGGCGTCGGGGAATCGATCCTTCGCGAACTTTTTAACTAGCGTATTCATTCCGTTGCCCCCCATGTACGGGGGATTCGCCACCACTACATCATACTGAACCGCTAACAGCTCGGCCTGCTGCACCAATGGACATAGAGACCTGAGTGCATCCGACACAAACAGACTGTTCGTCTCACTTAGTTTTTTCAGCGCCGTTAACTTTTTTGCCAGTCCTACGGGGACCTGAATCAACGAACCAAAGGTCGTGGCATGCTCGAAGAACCACTTCAGCTCCGTGAGGTCACTCAACTGCAGCCCGTAGTCGGTCAGTTCCAGTCCTTTCGCCAGCCGCTCGGGATCGAAGCCCGTACTGTCAACGAGCGCCACGACGTTGAGCTTCACGCCATGCTCAAAAAGCCGACGGTCATCGGCCCGTCCCTTCATCATCAGAGCAAAACCAG
>MGTA01000138.1:6403-6509 GCA_001799225.1 Deltaproteobacteria bacterium RIFOXYD12_FULL_50_9 | reverse complement strand
CGGTCTGCTCGGCGGGCTCGATGTAATACTCCATCTGCCCCTTGAGCGGTGAGTCTGGGTAGGTGGCCAGCCACTGCGCCCCCAGGGAGTTCTGGACCATGTACTT
>MGTA01000138.1:5372-6384 GCA_001799225.1 Deltaproteobacteria bacterium RIFOXYD12_FULL_50_9 | reverse complement strand
AAGAGCTGGGTGGCTGCCGGTATGTCCTCCGACTTCACCACCTTGCCGATGACCTCATCCTTCTTCTCGGAGATGTAGAACTGGTAGATCCAACCGATAATCTCAATCTGCTGCCACTCCTCTTCCGGGATCTCGTTGACCAGATTGCGGATCGGTGAATTGGAATGGAGCAGGTTGTCCGGCATCAGGAGCTCGTCATAGCCGCCAATCCATTCAAATAGAAAGGGCATGGCCTGATACAGGGCGTTGCATTGGGCGACAACAAGGAGTTGGTAGAGTTCATTGTCCTTGTCTCCGGCCAAACGCAGGCGGACGACCTCTTCCCTGTTCAGGCCGGGCAGATCAACATCGGTGGCATGTTCCAGGATCTCCGGAACTTCCGAACCGGACCGGTTGCTCAAGACTCGAAAGCCATGTTCAAGGTAGTCATGCAGCTCCATATACCGGATGGCGATAAAACGGTTGAACCAAGTATAGGCCATGGCCCGCATGACCAACTCGAACCCTTCACGGTTGATGCGATCGATGAGATGCTGCCTGAGTTCGCCAATCTTTTTCGGATAAGGACGTCCGGCAATGAGGGCAACATCGCCCTTGATCTCAACCGACTCGACATGGCCATTGGACAGTCCAAGCAGGTGAGCTTTTTCCGTCACCGCCTGGATGAAGTCCCGCCGTGCCTTGGGGGCATACGCTTTGATATTGGCTGTGTTCATTCTCGTATCCCGACCGGTTATTGAATCCTGACCCGTTTGTTGTCTCGAACGGCTTTTATGATCTCTTCTTTCATGGCGCTCACGAACTCATTGGCATCCTCTTCGGTTTCCAGGTAGGATTTGACCGAGAGGCTGGCAGGGCGGATCGTCTTGACGGCTTTCTTCGGTATGTCGGGACCGGCCTTGCCTGTTTCATTGCCAATCAGTTCAACTGCCGTTTCATAAACCTCTTCAACTTCACCAGTGGTATAGGCGATATTTGGGATGCTGATATCACTCTTGAGCCGCTTCTTCGG
>MGTA01000138.1:0-5095 GCA_001799225.1 Deltaproteobacteria bacterium RIFOXYD12_FULL_50_9 | reverse complement strand
AAGCCGGTCAGGTCGTTAAGATCTTCCGCTGCATCAAGGAGGGCTCCCTTTTTGTCATTGAATGATTTGATAAACTCAAAAGTGTCATTGATTACCAGGAGCGAGTTGATGCAGGCCAGACAGGTGTCAATTTCCTTTTTCCCCGGATAGTTTCCGGTATCAGCCAGAGTTTTGTATTTCTCCAGAGCACTCTGCCACCCTGCCAGCTCCTGCCGGAGAAATTTGCAAAGTTTATCAGCACCCTCGGAGCCGATAGTGCCGAATAACTCCTTGCCGAGATCCCTGGCCTGTTTTAATGCCGTTGCGTCAGGAATCTTGCGCAAGACTATTTTGACATTTTTCCATTGGGATGACTTGGAGAGAGTCCCGAAGGCGTGTTTCGCCTGGGTTTTTGCCCCGTCAATCATCAGATGGATGAGATCTCCCGTGAAGATTTTAGCCACCAGTAAAACGATCTCCCATTCCGGCCAGCCATAGGGACGTCGGGCAAATTGATCGATCAGTTCATTCAGTAACACCGGATGATTACTGGCTATCTTCAATTCAATATAGGTTCTGATTTCCCTGGTGTCAGAAGCTTCTCCCTTGGCGAACTCCAGCTTAAATTGCTCACGACCAAGGTCATCGGCTATGAGCAAGGCCTTTAGCTCTTTGAGAGGTTCATCGTGAAGCTGTTGGAGATAACTGAATTTTCTGAATACGTTTTGGACCATGTAGTCCAAGCCTTCATCAACGGCCGTCGTACACTTGGCGGCCTTGACCTCCATGGCCTTGCCCAGGGCGTAATAGTCGGCTTCCAGAATGAGATCGTTAAGCAGTGAAATGAGCCGGCCTTTGCGCTGGCGGTTTTCCGTCGCCCGGTCGCTCAAGATTCTCTTTTGGGTATCAGCAGCGGCGGCATCGCTTTTGTCTTTGATGAACTTGTCGGTCTGCAGAAAGGTCCGCAGTTCTGTTTCCAGGTGCTTGCTGTCCGGCAGTTTGATCAGCAGCCTGCCTTCGCGCTCAGTGCTGTGCAGAATGCATTTGGCATCCCCATACATGGAATATTGATCATGAAAGGGGGTGATGAACTCAATGGACAAGTCTTCACCGCCGCTGCCCCCGAACAGATGCTCGTCACAGATTCGGTTCAGGGGATAGTCCCGGCGAAAGTCGGAGTACTTGTGCTTGGTTTTGCCCTTGAGAATATCGTCAAAAATGATGTCACCGAGCAACTTGGTTTCTTCTGCTGCTGAGATATCGACATTTTTGATCTCCCGGGAAACCTCCCGCTCCTCGTTAGTGAGAAAGAAGAAGAGATCACCGTTGGGGCTGATGAGGTTTTCACGCTCCAGCCGCTGCAGGGCCGCCTCGATGGTACGTTTGAGAGTAATACGGTCGACATCTACCTGGTCAATACAAAGGGTTACCAGATTTTCGATGTTCGGTTTGATGCTTTCCACATAGCGGATAAGGAAGAGGGCCTGCAGGAGTTGAATGTCAAATGGGTGTTGCAGACCGGTATTATCCTTAGCCTGGTCAATGGATAGCTTGACTGTCGTATCCAGGAAGCTCTCAATGCATGGGAAGAACTCATAGAGTGGCACCAGTACCCCGATTTCCTTGCTGGATACTTTTTGGGCTGCCGACTGGAATGCATCGAGCATCGACCGTTCCCCTCGGGCCAGGTGCAGGCCGGTGGCCCCGGCCTTGCGGATCGATTCAAATATCTTCTGGACCAGCGGGAAGTGGTAGGGGGCAAAAGGGTAGTTTGCGGCAAAGTCTTTGCCATCAAGATAATTTTGCTGGGTGGCGCCGTCGCTGGTAAAGCTGAGCTGATTCTTCAGAATATCGCCCTTGGACTTAAACAGCGCTTCCAGCTTGTACTCTGCCGCTTCGGCTTTTTCGAGCAGCCGGGTTTTGATTACTTCCGCCACATCCGAGCTCGAAAGCGAGAGCCGGGTGTAAAATCGACCCTGGATCTTGGAAAAGTCATTGGCCTTGGCGCCCTTGATATCACCGAGCACGGCATCGATATCCTCCTGGGAGGTGACGATCACCCAGGCCCGGCCCAGGCAAAGCCGGCCAAGATCCTCGACGACGGTTTGGAGGTTGAGCATGAGGTGGGTATCACTGCCGATGAACTGCCCCATCTCGTCCACCAGAAAAATGAGCCGGTTGCTTGGTCCTTTGCTGTCCAAGTATTCCCTGACCCGCTTGGTAAAACCTTCAACGGTGAGGCTGGTCTCGTCCTCGGCTTTTTCCAGCCATTTTTCCGCAGCCTGTTCACTCATGCCCAGTGATTCATTCAGGGCCTTGATAATCTCGTCGTGGTGGAAGTGATAGGAATCCCGTTGATCAGCCCAGACATCTCCACCTGAAGCACGTTTGAAGGCTTCGCAGAAGATCTCGTACTTGCCTTTTTGCAGCAGATGCCGCTCCAGTTCAGCGATATGGGGATGCTGGCTGCATAAGCCCTGTAGTTCGTTGAAAACCCGCCAGAACACCTGTAGTATGGCTGCCCGGCCTTCTGAGGCATCGGCCCGGCTGTCGATATTAAAGAGGATGACCTCGGTACTGTCTTGGGCGATGCGCCTGAAATCACCCAACAACATGGAATCTTTTATCTTGTCGGCAAAAAATTCGATTGCTCTTCTGGGTTTGCCGGTGTGCGGATTTTTAACCTCCCTGTTTTCCAGCAGGTAAGAGAGTATTTTTACAAAATGCGATTTGCCAGAGCCAAAGAATCCAGAGACCCAGACGCCCATCCGGTTCGTGACATTGGGGTCCGTTGCATTGTCAATGGCGGTGAGGTAGGCCCGTAAGAGCTTTCTGAAGTGCTGGTCCAGTTCCCTAGTGACCACATATTCTTCCAGCTCCTGCCAGACTATTTCATCATCCTGTTGCTCAGCCTTGACCACCCCATTGATTGGTCTGGCAATATCCTTAATAAAAATATCGTGTATCGGCATAGTTCCCCAGTCTCCCTGTCACAAAAGAAAATCAGACCTCGATTCATCAACAAGCGGCATAAGCATCATGGAACGAGTTGGAATGCCCTGTAGTAATTACTTTCCTTCATGCGGCCAAAAAGCTTCATGCCTGCCCCGGTATACTCTCCGGGGTAAAACATGACCAGCGGAGTGCTTCCCATCATCGGATGCAGATTGTTGAGCAGATTGTGACTCCTTAATAAGGGCCAAGCACTGCCGACCCCGGATATCAGGATGAGATCGTGGTTGTCTGGATCGGCCTTGACAGTAAAGACTTGGGCGATTTTCTTTGAATCAAGCGGCCCTTTTAAAGCCTTCATGAGGGCCTGATTCCCCTTATCCTTCTGCAGGGCGATTGCCTTATCAAGAAACTTTGCCTCTTTGAGATAGTCAATGATCAAGGCAAACAAATTGATATGCTTCACCCTGATCCCGGCTTTCTTTTTGCTGAGATGCTTCAGGACCACCTGGAGGTAGTCCCGGACCTCCAGTTCGTTTTCCGGGGGATAATCAAAGATGTAAAAGCCGATTTCATTGCCCAGCCCCTGATTGTTCAGGAGTTCGTCAGAAGTAAGGCGGGGAATAATTTTGTTGAGCCGGTCCTGAAGGGTGCCCATCACATGACCTCACTCATTTTGCACACTCCATGCATTGAAGGATATAGTCTTCTGAATGGTTTGCCAGATACTTCCGTAACTCCGGGACAACAGAGGTCGGCTGCAAGTTCAGCGTCCTAGTGCTGTCAAGATATCCTGCCTCGGCGAGTATTCTGAAAACCACTTGCCTAAGTTTGGAGGTTGTAGTCGCAGTCCATTCCCCAACAGCCGGATCTACCTGGGAGCAGGTTTCCAAAAACTCCCGCCAATCCTTGTCTGAAAGTGTCCTTTGGAAGGTCAGCCAATGTTGATGACAAACATGGCCCATAAAGTCCCCCAGCAAACGGCTGTGCTTGATAGCTGCTGCGAGCAAAGCCTGGGTGGCAAGCTCTGCATTACCATCTTTGACCAAGGCCCAATGTTCAGGGGTCATAAGATTCAGCCGGTTTTTGATCAGCTTGGTCTGCCGGTTTGCAGAGGCCGGACTTCTTTTCTGTAAAATATTGTTAATGGTAATGGCTTGATGCCATTCTTGTTCGGATGCACCACCGAGAAGCAGTGTGGCAATTTCCCGACTCTCCGGAATAAGCAGGGAACCGGCAACTATCTCGCCATTGTATGTCGATATTTTTTTACTTGTTATTCTCAAAGCAATTACCGGAATAAGTTACTCAGTCAGCTACAAGCTCTCCGCATCCAAGTGAGACCCAGACATTCTGCTGGCCGATCTCTCACTTAACGGCTTTTTAATATTGCTCCAGAGAACCCATAAGCCACCACAGAAGTTAGTCTATCTATTGAACAAATACCCCACAAAAGTCAATATTAGGAAAATACCGTTTGAAAAACATCATACCCTATCACCTGGGACAAATAGTGTCCTACCTAAAAAAATCTATCCGGAAATAATCCAGCAAATCTGCCGCCCTTATTACCTCCGGTGACACACCCGACCTTATCCTGTATAATGGGGCCATGATCCCCTCCCCGACACCAACCATCTCGGCAGTCTACACCTTCAATCGCAAAGGCGAGCTAAAACGCCCCCTCTTTGCTTGTAGCGTCTCAGCAGGGTTCCCAAGCCCGGCGGACGACTACATTGAGGGAAGGCTCGACCTCAACGAACTCATGGTGGCCAACCCGGCCGCCACATTTTTTGTCCGGGTGGCAGGCGACTCCATGATCGGCGCCGGTATCCACCACAACGACATCCTGGTTGTAGATCGATCCCTTGAACCGGCCAGCGGCAAGGTGGTGATCGCGGTGGTCAACAATGAGCTGACCGTGAAAAGGCTGGTCAAAAATGGTGGGGACATCTGCCTGAAGGCCGAGAGCCCCGACTATCCCGACATCCATATGACTGAAGGAAACACCTGCGAGATCTGGGGTGTGGTTGCCTTCGTGGTCCACTCCCTGTAGGCCTGTTCCATGCCAGCCATCTTTGCCTTGATCGACTGCAACAACTTTTATGCCTCCTGCGAACGGGTGTTTAACCCCGAGCTTGAGGGGAAGCCGGTGGTGGTGCTC
>MGTA01000137.1:5473-5670 GCA_001799225.1 Deltaproteobacteria bacterium RIFOXYD12_FULL_50_9 | reverse complement strand
GCGAGATAAAGCTGAGTTGAGCAGCTTGCCTGCTCATACGAAACTTATGCCCTTGCGGTATAAAAAGCAGTTAAGTCTGTCGGCTCTTGATAAGTTCGTCGATCTTGCCGAACAACTCTTCGACTTGAAAAGGCTTTTGTAAAAAACCCGAGGCGCCCGCTTCAAACAGCTCGTGAAAATACTGCTCCTCTCCATGG
>MGTA01000137.1:0-5428 GCA_001799225.1 Deltaproteobacteria bacterium RIFOXYD12_FULL_50_9 | reverse complement strand
TCCTTAAAGGCCTGCTTGCCGCCCATCTCAGGCATGACCATATCCAGAATCACCAGGTCGATCGTATCCTGGTTTTCGTTGAAAATCGCCACGGCTTCCTTGCCGTTTTCGGCAAGCAGCACGGTGTGGCCGATTGTCTTAAGCAGGGATGTGACCAGAGTCCGTATCGGTTGTTCGTCATCGGCAAACAGAATAGTACCTTTTGTCGGCTCGGTGCGTACGGATGGTTCGGCTTTTTGTTCAGGTATGTCCAGCGGCGCTGCCGGCAAATAGATGTGGAAAGTGGTGCCGGTTCCCGGTTCCGAATAGACACTGATATGACCGCCGTGATTCTTGATTATCCCATAGACCATTGAAAGACCGAGCCCCGTGCCCTTACCGGCCTCCTTGGTGGTATAAAAAGGTTCAAATATCCTCTTTTTGACCTCGACAGACATCCCCTGGCCGGTATCGGTAATCCGAATTTTTATATAGTTGCCCGGCTGAAGCTGATAGTTCTCTTCGCCAATAGTGGCGCCGACAATAGTGGTTGCTTCAGTCCTGATGAAAAGTCTGCCGCCTTCGGGCATGGCATCACGGCTGTTGATGCAAAGGTTGAGCATGGTTTGATACAATTGATTACCGTCGCCCATAACTATCAAGGGCGCATCCTTATCAATTTCGAGAGAAATGGTGATATTCCTGTCAAAGGTCTCTTTAAGAAAACCCAGCAGTTCCGTAATCAGGTCATTGACGTTGATCCGCCGGTTCTGGTACTTGCCTTTTCGGGCGAAACCGAGAAGTTGTCTGGTGAGATTCGCGGCCCGCTGCGCGGCTTGTTCAATAGAATCTGCGAAAAAGTATCTCTCATCAGCTACGGGAACCCCTTCTTTCAGCATGGAGGAGTAGCCCAGGATGCCGGTAAGGATATTATTGAAATCATGGGCTATCCCGCCGGCCAGCAGGCCCAGGCTTTCCAGCTTCTGAGATTGCAGGATGGTCTCTTCCAGTTTCTTCTTCTCGGTGATGTCCATAAAGTAGCCGTCAAAACGGTAAGTTTTGCCGTTTTCATCAAGTTCGGGGTATACGGACAGCAGCACTATAAGAGTATTCCCGTTTTTATCGATAATGGTTTCTTCCGTATTGATTAAAGCGCCGGCCAAAAATTTTTCAAGAAACAGATCGTCTTTCTCATCACGGAAGAGAGCTAAAAAATTGGGTGGATAGTCACAGAGCTCCGAGAATGTCTTGTTGGCCTCGATAATCAGGAAATCACTGTCCAGCCTAAAAATTGCGTGCTGTACCCTGTCGAACAATGCTTTGATTCGTGCTTCGGATTCAATTAATCTTTGCTCTCTGTTCTTGATAGCCTTGGTCATCCGGTTGAATTCAATAGACAACAACCCGATTTCATCACTTGATTGAATTGTTACAATCCTTGGGAACTCCCCCTCCTTGAGACCAACGACGGCTTTAAACAGGTCGTTTAATGGTTTTATCGCGTAATTGATGAGTAAGGAAGTCAGGACAATGGCAACGCTGGTAAACAGTAGCGCAAAAATGACGCCATTTCTGATAATCTTTTTTTCGCCTTTGAAGATGATCTCCTTTGACAGTCCGATCTCGGCCCAGCCGATCAATTCCTTGACGGTGTCGGCCTTGGCCGATTCTTGTAGGATATCCAGGCCTTCACGGAGCCGTTCGGTAAAAACCGGGGCCAGGAATTCGAAATACTCAGGTCGTTCGATGGTGGTAATGCTGGGCGTAGCCGGGAAATCGCCGGGAAAATGCCTGGGCTCGACGGCCGGGCAATCTCCGGCAGGATGCTCGGGCACATCCAGGCCTTCATGGACTAGGGGCTGGAGATCTTTGTTGTAAAAGACCACAAACGGTATGTTTTTGAGTCCGATCAAAGAGCGTGAGGCATTATGCAGGAAATCGATGTTTTCTGACAGGATGGGGAGCTCAGCAGTCTTGGCGGCGAAGCCGGCCACCAACTCGCCTCTTTTGATCAGTTCTTCCTGAAGCAATTTTCTTTCCGAACGAATGTCGGCCACGGTATAAATCATCGAAATAACAATAATAATTGGGCTGATAAAGAGAATCGCCTTGTTTCGGAAGGTGAATCGCATTGTTACTTACCTTGTCCTTGCGGACAGACAGCATGAAGAGCGCTCATTTTGGTGCGAGACCCCATCTCATGGAAATACGGCCTTGGCCATCTTAAACATTGCATCAGGAATAGTTATGCCCATTTTTCTGGCGGTTTCCCGGTTGACATACAAGTCAAAATGCGTAGAAGGCGCGGGCGGGATCTGGCCGATATCCGCACCGGCAAGTGATTGCGCGGCTCTCTCTCCCAGCATCCGGCCAACGCTTACCGGATCGAAAACCAAAGCGAACAGCGCCCCCTGGCGGACATGTTTTTCCGAAAGGCCCAGGATCGGGATCTTGGCCCGGAAGGAGAAAAGGTAGGTCTCTTCAACCGCCGTGGCCGTGAGCAGTCCCAGATCCGGGAGCAGCAACAGGGCATCGCCGCTATTCAGTTGTTTTACCGTATTGATAAAATCAAATGAGTTGGTCACTTGATGAGAAGCTACCTGGGAAAAGCCGATCCCCCCCAGGATCTCCATGGTCTGCGGGCTGCTGATCACCGATATTTTTTTGAGCGACGGCAGGTGCTTGGTGATAAAATTGAGGTATGTGACAACCGGGGTGCCCATATACATGCCGGTCGTATTAGGCCGGTCGTATTTGGGCGGCAGAACAACCAGATCATAGATAACGGCAATATTCGCCGGCAGTTGCAGGGCATCTTTGATGGCATCGTTGCCCAGGGCGATTACGGTCCGGGCACCTTCGCGGGCGACGATTTCTGCGAGCCGACCTGTTTCGTCAGAGGGCGAAATCACCGTGAATGCCGAGGGCAAGGTCTCCCTGATGCCGGCGACCACATCGACCACCGGTTTGAGCGTGATATCACCAATGATGAGCACCTCGGCCGCTCGGCAATTATTCGGGAACAGCGCCTTAACGCTCAGAAGAAGCAGGCTTAAACAGGCTATGAATAGGGTGCGATGTTTCCTGATCATCTCAGAATTTGAGCCTCAAGCCGGCCTCGATCCATCTTTCCGGATAGGGATAGTTTTCATAGGTTTCGGTTTGTCGGGAGGGCTTTTTATGGGTATAGTAAATTCCGGCTTTCAAGGTGCTTGTCCTTATTGCCTGGGTTAGGAATATATTAGGACTGTTGAGGGGTCCGGGAGAGCGGTCACCTGTTTAAAGTAAATCAATAAGACTTCAAGATCTCCATATTTGTAATAATTATCATATGGAAATCGGTGTGTCAAATGAAGTTTAATTCATTCAATAAGTTAACTGGTTATTACCTGCCGGCCTAGGTTTTGTTTGAGACCCGGCCGGTAATATTAACCTTGACATCCAAACAACTTATTGACTAGATAAAATTCATGAAGGTACTTGTTGTTGATGACATGAGAGAGGATCGCAAGCTTCTGCGCTACATTGCCGAACGGCAGGGACACGAGGTTTTTGAAGCTGAAAACGGTCTGGAAGGAGTCCGGGTCGCCATCGCCGAAAGGCCGGACCTCATTATTTCCGACGCCCTTATGCCGGTCATGGACGGGTTTCGTTTTCTGCGAGCCATAAAAGCTGACGAGGCGCTTGCTTCCATTCCGTTTATCTTTTATTCCGCCGCTTATCAAGGCAAAAAGGATTTGGAGCTCGCCCTTACCCTCGGAGCTGATAAATATATTATCAAGCCGCTGGAACCGAAGGTGTTTTGGCGTGAGGTGGAGGAGACCCTCAATCGCGGCCGGGAAATGGTCAGTGCCGTTCCGAAGCTGGTCGCCGAGGAAGAGGAGTATCTCCGGAAATACAGCGAGATTGTTGCGTATAAACTTGAGCAGAAGATCAGAGAGGTTGAAGAGGCCAGACGCCAGCTGCATACCCTGGTGGATAACCTGCCTGATTTTATCGCCCGTTTTGACCGGAGTTTCTGTTACACCTTTGTTAATTCATCGATAACCGCGACATTTGCGAAGCCGTCAGAACAATTTATCGGTAAAAATATTGCTGAGGCCGCTCCCGGGCTGGCTACGGAACAGATACGACTGGCGACAGAATCGATCGGACGGGTGTTTGCCCTCGGTACTCCTGATTTCTACGAAGGCCCCTGGCTGATGCCCATGAGTGCGAAGACTTTTGAGATCCGTAACTTTCCTGAGGAGGATGGCGCCGGCAACGTGGTAAGTGTGCTGAGCATTGCCCGCGATATCACCGAGCGCAAGCGGGCCGAGGCGCTTTTGCTGAATCAGGCTCAGGAGCTTTCCGAAGCCAATATCGCCCTTAAAGTATTGCTGGACCACAGCCGCAGGACAGAATCGGAACTGCGGGACAAGATGCTTACCAATATCGAGAATTTGACCATTCCCTACCTCAACCAGTTGGAAAATTATGTGACGCAGGTAGAAGGCCATTCTCAGCTCAATCTGGTCAAGAATAGCATCAAGGATCTTGCCACCTCTTTTTCCGGCAAGTTGTCCTCGCCGGTTCTGGGCTTGACCCCCAGAGAGATCCAGGTTGCCGATTTGATCAGAAACGGCAGGAGTAACAAGGAGATCGCAGCTCTGCTCTTTCTATCCGTCGGCACGGTGGAATTCTATCGGGACAGAATCAGAAACAAACTTGATATAAAAAACAAAAAAACCAATCTCAGGGCCTATCTGAATTATCAGTTCAAAGAGTGAATATCCGCAGCATGGTTGTTTTCCCCTTTATCCATCTGATTTTTTAAGACCAATTACAACTTCTTACTTTTCCGCAATCAAGAAATCCTAGGTTTTTATTCTAGGATTTATCCAGAGTTTTCCCGCCTTGACTCATGACATGCTTTTGGAGTGTAATATTATATAAACAGACACCGGAACCGACCCTGAGTTTTACTCTGGTCGAGCTCAAGAAAATAATTAAAAGTTAATGTTTCACACAAAAGCAAAGATTGGCAATAGTTCGTCATAAGAGCAGGCATGTGAGGAGAGCTGGTTAAGTTTTAAAGACACATGGTCTGCGATTTTAGGAGCATAATAATAGTTATTTATAGAAAATTTAGATTTTTAAAGATATTTAATAAGATTTTTTATGATCATCATATGATTATATCCTTGCATCCCTAATATGCTCTTTATTATGTATTTTGACAATTGTAAAATATACATTATCAATTATCTCGTTGATTTTTTTATTAAATTTACGATATAATCAGGTTAGCGCAATGGCTGTAGTGAGGGGCATTACCGGCCCCAACGTTATGGGGAGGCAAGCATTACTGTCTTGTCTAATATTATAATTTACTCATTATCTGTCAATTTTATTTTTGACGCAGGCTGATGTTAGTTGATTGAAATAAAGCCTGATTGGAAAGATTGCG
>MGTA01000136.1:27836-32208 GCA_001799225.1 Deltaproteobacteria bacterium RIFOXYD12_FULL_50_9 | reverse complement strand
AAACTAATATCTGGTTTGATTGTTAGGTGGATAATTGGCCTATATTCAACCAGGTATAAATTTTAAATTCCAATTTCCTTGTAAATTTAGAATTATATCTCATGGCTGTTCTGTCTGGTGCGACAATTTGCCGCATTTCCAAATCAACCTGTTTGTGTTAGCTTCCAACTCAATTATAGAATGTTTTGTCTAGGGATTTTCTCCCCGTTTATCTCTATACAAAATATCGGGTCTCCGTCTCCACCACCTTATCGGAAAAAAAGTAAGGTGGTGAGGACTCGACCTCAACAGGAGGCGGATTTTTAACAAGGCTGCAGAGTCATTTATTAATTCCAACAGGGAGGTGTTTTGAAATGGTTGAAAAGCTTGGGAAGGAAGTTTCACGCCGGGATGCTTTGATTGGAGCCGGCAAGATAGCAGCAGGAGCAGCTATTGTCACCATGGGTGCAGCAGCTCTTATTTCCAGGGCCGAAGCGAAAGAAGCTGTGCCGTTGCCATGGCCTTATCAGAAAATTGACCCCAAGGAAGCCGGGCAAATTGCCTATGAAGGGTGGTATAAGGCATTTTGTTCTTATGGGGTTGCCAGCGGGATCTTGGTTCCTCTACAGAAAAAAATAGGGGAACCATACACCAACCTGCCCGTTGAAGGGCTGAGACTCGGAGAGGGCGGTACTGTCGGCTGGGGAACACTCTGCGGATCGCTGCTTGGCGCGACTGTTGCCGTAGGGTTTGTAGCTCCCTATGATGTCGGTAAGCAGATCATCAACGAGCTTCTCAAATGGTACAGCGACACGGAACTGCCGCTGTATGTACCGGCGCGACCCAGAGCTGAAGTTAAGATACAAACCGTCAGCGCCTCTCCTCTGTGCCATATCTCAGTGGGTAAATGGACCGATGCCGCCCAAAAATCATTGGGAAGTCCGGAAAGAAAAGAACGATGCGCCAGAATTACCGCTGATGTTGCAATGAAAACCGTCATGATGTTAAATGATTGGAAGGACGGCAAATTCTCTTCGTCTCTCAAACTGCCTTCCGCAATGTATGGCATCACTGCCCAGCACAACTGTAAAGAGTGCCACGGTGAAAAAGTGCCGCAACCTGTTAAGGGCTGAAACTGACAATTACCTTTCTTCATTAAGAGAAGAGCCGCTTGGGTGTCAGCCCGGCGGCTCTATTTCAAAATGAAATACGAGATGGTGTCAGGAAACCAGCTTATTGTATTCCGCATGGACCAGAGCCTGTTGTTCTCGGACGTTCTCCCGGATATCCTCGAAATTATCAAGCAGCAGTTCGACGATTCTTTTATCCAGCCCTTGGTCTTTGGCCATATTGGCCAGGATTTTTGCAATCTCGGACCGTTGCATGCCGCTACGATACGGACGATCTTCAGCCAGGGCCGTAAAGACATCGGCAACGGCCATTATTCTTGATCCGGTATTGATTTTGGTGCGGTCGACGTGAAAAGGATAACCTGAGCCATCAAGCTTTTCGTGATGAAATGCGGCCCATTCCGGGATATCGCCCAGTCCGCCTATTGTACTTAATACACTATACGTAAAGTAGGTGTGTTGTTTGATTATCGCAAACTCCGTCTTGGTAAGCTTGTCAGGTTTGTCGAGAATGGCATTGGGTACGGCAAGTTTGCCGATATCATGAAAATAACCCGCCAGTTTCAGCCGGGATATCGTCTTGTCCGTCAAGCCGAAGAGCTTGGCAACATGATAGGCGCACTCCGCCACTCCGGTTGAATGGGTAGCGGTGAAATGAGATTTAAAGTCGATAATACTTCGCACGAACGGGACGATAGAAAAAATTTCCATAATTTCCAGTTCGGTTTTTTTACAGGGGCCGTGGTGCAACAGGAGGGAAAACAACCGCGGCGACAACAGATCCAGCCAGAACTCCTCACGTTTTGAGACATTGACAAACAAATCCACAATATCCGGATGAATCTCAGAGCCGGTCCTGGCGATAATTTTTTGGATGATCTTCTCGTGCTGATGCAGGATAAAGATATTTCTTTTAATTAGGCGCTCAACCAAGTCTGCAAGATAAAGCAGTTGCGAATCAAAGACGTCCGGATCCGCAATGGTGGCTCCCATCCACTTCTCCCAGGGCTTGTGATGATATCTTACCATTGCTGCCGAGGGTTGCAGCAATGGCGATAGTTCAAAGAGCTCCGCCCCTCTGCTGCAGTGAGCATCGAGGCTGTTTTCTTCAAAGTTATGCAGCCTTATTTTGTCCTCGGGAGTGAGAGCTCCGACATCGTGTAACAAGGCGCCGATCAGTATCCTTTCCTTGGTGTTTTTCGGCATTTTTGCGCTTTCCGTCATTTGCCAGGCAATAAACGCAGTGCGCATTTGATGAGATGAGAGGGAGCGATTGACGATATCTATGGCGTCAGAGATCGAAAGCAATAAATTTCCCAAATTGATGGTATTCTCAGTCAGCATAGACGTGTCTCTTCTCCCTCTCTCGTTTTGTTATTCCAGGAGATTTATCTTGCCGAGCACAGCTTTGGCGCCAAAATACGATAGCACAATTGTAAAAATCCAGGCAAGCAATAGCAATGCGATCATGATCTTTTCCTCCGTATAACTTATTTGTAGACGAGCGCTTAATACATCTCTTTGGCGTCATTGCCGTTCAGTTCGGCAACTGTCAGCTTGCGGGCATCCATCTGCTTCCAGACATACCAGATATAGGCAATGACAAACGGTACAGCCAGCGCTACGTAGGTCATGGCTGTCAGGGTGTAATGACTGCTTGAGGCATTACGAATGGTGAGGCTCGACTGCAGGTCGCTCACCGAGGGGTAGAAGGCGGTATTGTTGTATCCGGCCAGCGAAAACAGGGCGATACCCACCAGCACCGTGCCAAGGCCGCCAAACCAGATGCCGTTATCCTTATTGAGAAATCTGGTGGCCACAACCCCGTAGATAACACCGCCGAGTCCGGCCAGCAGCAAGATTATGAGATGCGGCATGGCCAGCAGATTATTGAGGTATTTACCTTTTTCAATTACCACCCGGGCGGTGCCTGGATCAACGCTGAATCCTTCCATGAACAAGAGTCCGCCCAGGACGACAAGCAGGAAAGGCAAGGCCAGAAGGAAGTTTTGAAAGGTGGCATTGCGGCAGCGCTCGGTCAACGGTAAATGATCAATATTGTTTACCAGGTACATGGCGCCCAGGGTTCTGGCCAGAAAAACCAGAAACAGCCCGAGGCTCAGGTTGAAGAGGCTGAATGCCGCTTCGAGTCCGTGCAGCGGTCCTCGCCAGGTAACGGAGTTAGAGGTGCTGAGCGTAAATTGCGATCCGGTAAAAAAGGTGCCGACCGCCGCGCCGATCAGCAACAGGCCGACGCTGCCGTTGATCAGCAGAAAGACCTCGTAGGTTTTAGCCCCCAGCAAATTGCCCGGTTTCATGCGATATTCGAAACTCACCGCCTGCAGGATAAAGGTGAAAAGAATCAGCATCCACACCCAGTAGGCGCCGCCGAAACTGGTGGCGTAAAAGAGCGGGAACGCTGCAAACAGGGCGCCGCCGAAAAGGACGAGGGTTGTGAAGGTCAGCTCCCATTTCCGACCGATTGAGTTGATAATCAGCGATTTTTCCTGGGCATTGCCGGCCGTAGTAAAAATGAGGGTCTGGCCGCCTTGCACAAAGGTCAGGAAGAGGAAGAGAGAGCCGACTACGGAGGCGATCAGCCACCAGATATTCTGTAATGTTGTATAATCAAGGTTGCCTAGCATGGTTTATTCCTCCGGTCCGATTTTGATCTGTTTGATCATGATGCTGATCTCGGCAAGCAACAACACGGTAAACAGGGTGAGAAAGATAAAGAAGGTGGCCTGGACGTTGCCTGGTGCAATCCTGGTTGTGGCTACCCCTACCGGCAGCAGATTCTGAATCGCCCAGGGTTGCCTGCCGACCTCGGCCGCTACCCACCCTGCCTGACTGGCTATGTAGCCTAGAAAGATGGCAAGGAAGGCTGCTGTGTTGAGCAGTCGGCATTGTTCGATATCATTTTTATAGAGATGATAAAGAACGAGCAGAAAAAGCAACGGGAAGAGCGTGCCCAGCACCACCATCAGGTGAAAGCTGTAAAAGGTGGTCGCGACCGGGGGGACAGCCGCCTGAGCGGTGGCCAGATAGCCATAGCCGAGGTCATTCTTGTGGGCGTTAAAGCCGGCCAGGGCCAGGGCCGCCTCCTGGCTATCGCCTTTGGACTTGGCCTCCTTGTATCTCGCCAGTTCTTGTACTGCTATTCGACCGTTCGCTATCCGCTGCTCGGCGCCGGTGATATTTTGGGCCTTATTGCCGAAGACGAGATCGTTTATCCCCGGCACAAAACTGCCCGACTCCCGATT
>MGTA01000136.1:26523-27603 GCA_001799225.1 Deltaproteobacteria bacterium RIFOXYD12_FULL_50_9 | reverse complement strand
AGGATAACCTCCCAGATGTTCTGCATTTCGAATCTGGCTTTGTCAGGGTTAAAAGCCATGCCCACAGGGAACTGCATCCAGCCGTTGGCAATCAGGATCCAGAGAGCAGAAAGATTTGACCCCACTGCGACCATCCAGGTCGAAAAAAGATGAAAGCGTTTGGAGACCCGCTGCCAGCCGAAAAACATGACGGCAAAGAAGGTGGCCTCGATAAAGAAAGCGAAAATCCCTTCGACCGCCAGTGGCGCACCAAAGATGTCGCCAACCATCCAGGAGTAATTCGACCAGTTGGTGCCGAATTCAAACTCCATGATAATGCCGGTGGCGACGCCGATGGCAAAGTTGATGCCGAACAGGGTCATCCAGAACTTCGTGAGCTTTTTCCACTCTTCATTGCCGGTTTTGACGTAAATCGATTCGAAGAATGCCACCAGAAACGACAACCCCAGGGTCAGGGGTACAAAGATCCAGTGATACATGGCAGTCAAGGCAAACTGCGCCCTGGCCCAATTAACCGTGCTTAGATTGTCCATCATTTTTTCCTCCTTTTATTAATGCCCGCTGCCAATAGCACACCGGGTTGTTGCATGGCTGATTAATTTAAAAAATTAAGCGCTGCAGGCTGACGGGCGGAAGATACGGGTTTCTCCATCTCAATCCGGGTCAGGTTGTCGAGAACATGAGCGGCCCGCTCTTGATCGGTTATGAAATTCAGTTGCAGATAATCAGGGAAAAAGAGCTTGAGGAGCGCATAAAGGACGATCAGCTTGATCAGGATGATTTTCCAGAGCGTGCGCCCGACCGTCATGGATCGAAATCCATCTCGATAAAAAAGAGCTATGCTTTGCAGATTCGAGGGCATGATATTATCCGGCTCAAATATTACTGATTATTAATTCGTATTGCAGGCCTTACCCGGCTGTCAAATTATATTTCAGTGCTTGCCGGAAGCTGCGGCAAGGTTACGCAGCAGGTGTTATCTGCGGCCAGCCCGGCAAAATCGGCCGAGGCCAGAGTCGCCCGCAGTTCCCGACAGGCCCGGTTCCAGACCTGATGGACTGTGCAGGTCGCGCTTGCCCG
>MGTA01000136.1:25639-26497 GCA_001799225.1 Deltaproteobacteria bacterium RIFOXYD12_FULL_50_9 | reverse complement strand
GATTATCCCGCCCCGCGCCAGTTGCTGGGCTATCTTCGCCAGAAACGGGTTCGGGGTATCGGTTTGTTCAGCCACTTCCTTGCGGCTGACCAGCGCGCCTTTACCCTTTTTTGCCAGGTAAAGAACGCAACGAACAGCATATTCTCCTTCGCGGGTCAATCTCATACCACCTCCAAACAGGATAAATAAGATAATATTAGTCTTATATCAAATCAGCGATATTCATGTCAAGAAAAAATTGTCAAAGTTATTGCAATGGGGTTAGTTGTCTACCATATCCCCTTGAGATAGCCTGGTCCGCCCAGCTGTTCCATCTGCTGCATGATCTCTTGCTGGCGTTCCCGGAGATATTTTGATGGGGAGCCGGCATGCAGGCGGAGAGGATTCGGCAGGACCGCTGCCAGCAGAGCGGCCTCCATTTTTGTAAGCTCTTCCGGCGTTTTTTTGAAATATAAAGCGCCGGCAGCCTTGACCCCGAAGATACCGGGTCCGAGTTCGGCGATATTGAGATACATTTCAAGAATTCTCCTTTTTGGCCACAGCGTTTCGAGCAGCAGGGTGAAATAGGCCTCCAAGCCCTTACGAAAAAAGCTGCGGCCGGGCCAGAGGAACAGGTTTTTGGCCACCTGCTGGCTGATCGTGCTGGCGCCGCGCGGCCGGGCCCGGTGCGGATTATCTTTTAATGCCTTATCAATTGACGCGAAATCAAAACCATAGTGGGTGGGGAACTTCTGGTCTTCGGAAGCGACTACAGCGAGTGCCGCCTGTGGTGAAATCTGTCTGATCCCCACCCACTGGTATTTGAGGGTAAAGTCGGCTTGCCCGGCCCAGCGGGCTGCAATATACAGCTGGGCCATA
>MGTA01000136.1:24583-25626 GCA_001799225.1 Deltaproteobacteria bacterium RIFOXYD12_FULL_50_9 | reverse complement strand
GCGGCGGCACAAAACGCAAGAGCAGCACCGGAAATACAGAAGAGGCCAGGGCTCCGCCCAGCACCATAAGGAGAATAAACCAAACTTTACGGATGATAAATTTCTCCTTTTTCATTTTTCCGGGTCAGCCCTCGCGCAGCGACAGGGCGATCCTTTTTCTCGGCTGATCCACTTCAAGGATGCGAACCATTACCTGCTGGCGGACCTTGACAACCTCGGCCGGATCCTTGACAAAGCGATCAGCCAGCTGACTGAGGTGAATCAGGCCGTCCTGGTGGACGCCGATATCAACAAAGGCCCCGAATTTCGTGACATTGGTAACCAGCCCCGGCACCCGCATGCCGGGCCTTAAATCCGCTATGCTGTGCACCCCTTCGGCAAAGCGGAATTGGCTGAAAGAACTCCGGGGGTCACGGCCGGGTTTGGCTAGTTCCGCCATGATATCGGTCAGGGTCGGCAGGCCAACCACAGTCGTGATATAGCGACTTACCTCGATCTGCTTCCGGTTCGCCTCATCCTCCATCAGCTTTTGCACTGTGCAGTCGCAATCCTTGGCCATCTGTTCAACTATCTTGTAGTGTTCCGGATGGACGGCGCTCCCGTCAAGCGGATTTCGGGCTTTATGGATTCGCAAGAAGCCGGCGCTCTGCTCAAAGGCCTTGGCCCCCAGGCGCGTTACTTCCAGCAGTTGGCGTCGGCTGGTAAATGGGCCATGCTCGTTGCGGAAGGCGATAATGTTTTTGGCCAGAACCGGTCCCAAACCGGAAACCGCAGTGAGCAGCTCCAGGCTCGCCGTGTTGAGCTCGACTCCCACGCTGTTGACGCAGCTGCTCACTACGTCGTCCAGGCTTTTTCTGAGGGCTGTCTGATTGACGTCGTGCTGGTATTGGCCAACGCCGATGGCCTTGGGGTCGATCTTGACCAGTTCGGCTAACGGATCCTGCAGTCGTCTGCCGATGGAGACCGCGCCGCGTACGGTCAGGTCATGATCGGGAAACTCGGCGCGGGCGGTCTCGGAGGCGGAGTAGATCGAGGCGCCGCTC
>MGTA01000136.1:22996-24575 GCA_001799225.1 Deltaproteobacteria bacterium RIFOXYD12_FULL_50_9 | reverse complement strand
GGCCGTGCCGTTGCCGATGGCGATGGCCTCAATGTTGAACCGCCGGCAGAGTTCCAGAACAGTTTTGCCGGCTTCCTGGCTTTGTCGATCATCAAGGGTCGGATAGATGGTGGTGGAGTGGAGAAGCTTGCCTTGTCTGTCCAGGCAGACCAGTTTGGCGCCGGTCCGAAATCCCGGATCGAGTGCCATGACCAGTTTCTGGCCCAGGGGTGAAGCCAGCAGCAGCTCTTTCAGGTTGGCGGCGAAAACCCTGATCGCCTCCTGATCCGCCCGTTCTTTCAGGGTGTTGCGCAGCTCGTTTTCCAGCGCAGGGCCAAGGAGCCGCTTGTATCCGTCTTCCACGGCCAGGGCGACCTGCTGGCCTGCCGTGGTGCCGGACGCCTTGACGTACTGCCGACGCAAGAGGCCAAGGGCCGTCTCCTCGGGCGGGCGCAGGACAAGGGTGAGAATCTTTTCGCTCTCGCCCCGCAACATGGCGAGGATGCGATGCCCCGGTGCTTTGGCCGCCGGTTCCTGCCAGGCGAAATAGTCGCGGAACTTGGCGCCGGCCTCCTGGTTTTTTTTAACCACCGTCGAGCTGATCAGCCCCTTTTTCACAAAGAGGGCCCGGAGCCCGGCCCGGGTTGCCGGCTCTTCGCTGATCCATTCCGCCATGATATCGCGCGCCCCGGCCAGGGCCTCTTCCGCAGTGTGGACGCCTTTGTCCGGGGCGATGAAGCGCTCAGCTGAAAAAGCGCTCTCCTGTTTGAAGATGGCGGCGGCCAGGGGCTCAAGGCCTTTCTCCCTGGCAATGCTGCTTCTGGTCCGGCGCTTGGGGCGAAAGGGCAGATAGAGATCTTCCAGAATGGCCAGGTTGGGGGCGGCCAGGATAGCGGTTTCCAGCTCTTTGCTCAACAGCTCCCGTTCGACCAGGGAGGCGATAATGGCCTCGCGTCGTTTGTCAAGCTCGGCCAGTTGGGCCAGCCGGTCCCGGATAACGGTAATCTGGGTCTCATCCAGCAGGCCGGTCGCCTCTTTCCGGTAGCGGGCAATAAACGGCACCGTGCCTTTGTCGTCGAGCAGGGCTTTGGTGGCCGCCACCTGTTCAACCCGGATTGAGAGCTCTCGGGCAATCGTCTGTTGATGCTGTTCCATGGGTTGATTATAACAGAAATGGCTGACCGCCGAATCCTTTATTCCTTGTCAGGGTTCCTTGCCGAGGTTCGTGTCTGATATACGCTTCTGGAAAGGTCATGCGTAATCATCATGATCAGATGGTGACAACGAAACTCCTGCGGATACGCCTTGTCCGCTGGTACCGTGCGCATATGTTTCGATGTTTTGTGCTGACGTTTAGGAAATGATGAGTGGTCGTAGAGGGTGCACTTTAATTTTTCGGCAATATTGGTAAAAACATGGCCGGGGTTTCCTGTAAAAAGATACCCGAGCATTGCAGCTTCACTTGAAAAGGGTGCATACCTGCAGGTGAGGAATTCATCTACAATGTCAGTAACATAGAGTGCGATAGTTTTGTCGGTACGCAAGACCTTGGCTTCCAGCGGCCACATAATGCGGGGATTCGCAGACAGGACAAAGGCGA
>MGTA01000136.1:22190-22959 GCA_001799225.1 Deltaproteobacteria bacterium RIFOXYD12_FULL_50_9 | reverse complement strand
GCCATGCTGGACATAGAACGGTTCATCCCCGGTCATGGTCCTTCTAATTTGAGGCTCCAGCAACTGGGTGATACTTCTTTCCAGTTCGTCGTCGGCTTGTCTTGGATCTATTTGCTCAAAAACCTCGGTTTGCAATAAATCGAAGGCCTCCCAAACATAACCAAGAAGTATGACCGATGCGTCATGACGCCAGGAAGCTGCAATTCGGGAGAATTCGGGAGTGGCCGGCCAGCGCAGTTTAGAAATTGTCAGGCCTGTTCTAGCCATTAACCGGCTCCTGCAAGGCACTCATGGTCGGGCTTGATTCCTGTTGCCAAAGCATAATGTCAGCCGCAACCTCGTCGGCGTCCCGCAATGCCATCGAACGGGTCCAGTATCGAACTCTGTCCGGTTTGACGAGGTAAATCACCGGAGTTTTCCGGCCATTCGATGTTAGCTGGACGGTGTCATATATTCTGGCAACTCGTTGATAGAATATTCCGCCGCTTTTGTGGTTTTCGCCTTGCATAAACAGGTCATTCAAGGCGGTCAAACGGCTCAATAAAACCGGAGAGTCGATTAGCTCTATCCTCACACCCTGTTCGATGTCTTGATCAAGAACGATTGCCACCAGACGAACCGGTAATAATCGGGTTTGCTCTTGAAAAACAGTGGCGCTGATCTTTTTATCTGGCCCGAAGCCGGCCTTCATGACCCTTATGAATGTTTCACAGTATGTTTTAAGTTCCGGTTCCTTGCCGTCGTCAGAAAGGGCATCATGTCCCTGGCG
>MGTA01000136.1:21738-22171 GCA_001799225.1 Deltaproteobacteria bacterium RIFOXYD12_FULL_50_9 | reverse complement strand
TACCGTCCCCCTTAAAATCCGGTAAGGTGAATTCAAACAGGTCTTCAATCAAGGCCCATTCACTTGTTTTAAAGGAAAAGGCTTTGCGTATTCTCTGATCGACATCATCTGTGTTTTCAATATGTTGCAACAGGCCGGGCTGGGGCTGTGGAATCGGTACTTGCATCAGATCCTCGACATTCGGCTTAGGTATATAACAGGCAAAACTACCGCTTGAAAGAAGAAGGTAATAGACAGCTAGTTTGCTGTTATAACTTAAACAAGCGGCTTCCAATACCGTACGTGATTCGTCGGGGACATGGACGCTTATATAGCTTTCTGAGCAAAGGATGCCGTTTTTGCTCCTGCCGGAAAGAGTGAGCGCGGCCTGAAAACGCTGGATACTTGTCAGCCAGCTTTGTTTAATGATCAATTGGGGCAATGCAAATGCATT
>MGTA01000136.1:16991-21731 GCA_001799225.1 Deltaproteobacteria bacterium RIFOXYD12_FULL_50_9 | reverse complement strand
GTTGAATCCCGAGAGTGGGTTTTCAGGTCTTCATTAATCGGCAGTTTATCTTGGTCAAGAAAAAGCAAAGAACCGGCCGGAAATACGTGGGATTTCAGGATGCGTTTGTTCAGGATTATATCTTGCTGTTTTTTCCGATCTCCTCGTTTAATGCCTTCTCGTTTGACAGCAATACCGAGATTCACATAATGTTCCAGATTGTCATAACTATTCAGCCTCTGAACTAACGCTAAATCGCGGCGACCACCCCACATCAAGGCAGTCCACACCAGAGGGTTCATGACTTCTGATTGGTTTATGATATTAATATCCTGGGGTTCTATGACAATCCGGTAATCGTCTTCATTGGCTCGGCTCGGTTTGGGGCAGATGTATGAGACCGGAGTGTTGTCCGGTTCCGCCACCCGCAGTGTTACGATACAGGAGGGTGACACGGCATCCTTGAACAGCCCGAAACGCAGGGCGGAGAGATTGACAATCTCTTCAACTTGAAATTCAGCGAATAATTTTTGCCTGAATTCCTTGGCGGTGTTGATTTGATTAAAAATCAGGACCCCGGATGGTTGCATCATGGCTATTCGGCCACCGGGCTTGGTTAGAGCTGCTGCCTTGGGCAGAAAAAGCGGCCCGATATTGCCGTATGTTGTTTGCCAATTGTTCGCAGCGGCCCAGGTTTTTGCCTCTACAGATAGGGAATTTTTACCCCAAGGCGCATTGCCAATTATCAGATCGTATTGGTTGGCGCCATTGTTTGAACAACTCTCTTTAACCCCGTTCTTGAAAAAATCTTCGGGCAGCAACCGGTGGCCCCGTAATCTTGGAAAACGTACCTGCCGCCAATAGTGGCGCGGATCAATTTCATCGCATATGGTCAGATAGAGGCTGAAAGAGGCGACCCGTACCGCATGGGGATTAATATCAACCCCGAAAATATTATTGACCAGCAATGATTTCAGATCGTTTGCCTTAATCTCCGTGCCGGGATGGGCTTGTTTCCAACGATAAATAAGCCGTTGAAAGGCCTTGACGAGAAAGATTCCGGACCCACAGGCCGGATCGAGGATTTTTATGTCCCATCTATCCCCATGCCAGGGGAGAACGCCGTCAAGAATAAAGTCGACAATATGGCCGGGTGTGTAATGGACCCCCTTATCCGGTTCGGCATCCCTGACAAACTCCTCATAGATACTGCTGATAAAATCAAGGGGAATCGCGTCAAAAGAGTATTGCGGCCAAAGACACCGCTGGCCGTTTTCCATCTTGAGCGTGCCACCGACAAATTCCGCGAGTATTTTTAAATGCTGCGGGGTGACGTTTTTCTCCTCAGCTTGCCATTCGGCTTCACGGCTCGTCGCTGTTTCCCCCTTGCCGGGAAATAAATCCCCATTAAATTTTTCATTGAGCCAACGGAATAAACTATAGGTGTCATGGTGGTGAGAAAGGATTTCGGAAAGGCGCTGATAATTCGTCGACAGAATATTTTGTTGATGCAGGGTTTTTAATACCTGATCATTGAGCGCCGGAACACCGGAAGAGTCTTTGCGCTGAAAGAGGAATTGGATGAAAATGATTCTGGCCAGTAAATCGTGGATAGTGTCTTTGGCAAGCCCGGATTCCAGAAGTTGCGTGCGGACAGTTTTTAAATTATTTAATAACAAGTTGTCTGCGGACCGGCTTCTCAGGAAGCGTTGGTTATTTTCCTGGAAATAATGGCCTGAAACCAGATCTATCCAGTGGAGGGAGGCGGCAGCTTGTTCCGATAAAGTTGCCCGCGTTGATTCCTCCAAGTCGACCCTTGACAGAGCAGTGACCTGCTGCAATTGGTGCGTATTTTCTGGCGGTTCCTCACAACAGGACCATACTCGCAACTGGTTCGGCTCTACGGTGATTAAAGCGCGTGACCTGGAAAAACTCCAGGCAAGTTGGTGTGCTCTCTCAAGTGTTTTGCGGGAAATGCTATTCGGAAAATCACAGATAACCGCCAAAGGAGCTTCGGTGTCATCGCCAACTTGATTGGCGGTCAAGATTCCGACTTTGACATCTGCCCCGTCAGGGCACTCTCGCCTGATGGCCTTTCCCAGCTTGTCCTCGGCCAATTTTGCAAAAATACCAGGCCCTGCTCCGCTTGGCTGGAAAATTTGGTCCGGAAGAGGCCATAATAGTTTTGCATGGGTGAGTTCAAGCAAGCTGGACATTTCGCGCGGCCTTATTGACGGTTATGTAACGATTAAGCTTTTAGAAGAAAGGGCGACTCTTATTTTATTTAGATTATAGTCTATATTGCGTTTACAGGTAATGCTGTCAATCTGTATTTTTGTCGTTCAGCCGTTATCAGCGGACGTAACTTTGCCAGACTCTCTGATCTTTGGTCGATTCCAAGAGAAAAAATTTTCCGCATGCGTTGACAACACCAAATCAGGTTGGTAAAGCTGACTTCGGCTCGTTACATCTTCCTTGATTTTACCGAAAACTAATCGACGGAGTATTTTTGCATGCTTGCTTTAACCCGTGATCACATTAAAAAACAGGTGGCTGATTCAAATATTATTTTTGAGCGCGGGGTCCAGCTCCATGAATACGGGGCCTATAGTTGCATTGACGCCAGGCCGGCTGAGGGTATTTTTGACTACGATGTTGACGGCAACTACGGCGATTATACCGTTCGGATTCGGGTTGCGGGGGAGTCGTTTGACCATAGCTGCGATTGCCCCTATCCCGGGGATGGTTGCAAGCATACGGTGGCTGTGCTGTTCGATGTGGCGGATCGGCTCCGGCAATGGCGGGAGGCAGGTGCTGACAAGCCGGTGTCAATAACCGGGCTCGACGAAGAACCGCTTTTGAAACCTGAAGAGATCCGGGCGCAGGCCTTGGAAGACCGGCGGAAAAGGGCCAGGGCCGAGTCGTTGGTTGCGGTTTTCGGCGATATGTTGAAAGGCGAGCATCTGCTTAAAACCGCCACCGGCCAGCAGTACACCGTCACCCTGCACGATCCTGCTCAGGAGAGAGGACATTGCTCCTGTCCTGATTTTTTAAGCAATCGGCTTGGAACCTGCAAGCATATCATCCACTTAAGCACCCTGCTGCAAGAGAAAAAAGGGTTCACAAAACGTCTTGCCCGTGAACGCTTTCCCTTTATCGATATCTTCTGGGATTCGGCAGCCGGTCTGCCCCGGCTTTTCTCGGAACGGCCTGTGGCGGAAACAAGCGGTACAAACGAGATTTTCGACCGCTATTTCGATCGGCAGGGCCTGTTCAGCCAACCGGATCTTGACCGTTTTCCGGCATTCTTAAACGAACTTGGCGAAAATAAACGGGTACGGGTGCAGGAATCGGTCCTGGCCAAGGTCCGAGCCCACTGTGCGGCCCGGCAACTTGCCGAACTCGCCGCGACCGCTTCACAGTTGCCTCTCCATGGGATTAAAGCAACGCTCTATCCTTATCAGGAGCAGGGGATACAGTTTTGCCTCTACCGGCAGGCGGCCCTGATCGGCGATGAAATGGGCCTGGGTAAAACACTCCAGGCCATTGCCACGGCTGTTTTGAAAAAAGAGGTTTTCGGTTTCAGCAAGGTCTTGGTTGTTACCATGGCCTCACTCAAGGATCAGTGGCAGCGTGAGATCCGCCGGTTCACTGATGAAGAGGCGGTGGTGATAGCCGGCGGGTTCAAGGCGCGGCAGGCCATGTACCGCGACGATGCAACTCTTTTCAAAATCACCAACTATGAAGCGGTGCTGCGCGACAGTTTGACCATCAGTAGATTCAAGCCGGATCTGGTGATCCTTGATGAGGCCCAACGCATCAAAAATTTTACGACCAAGACGGCGAATGCGGTCAAGGCTTTACCGCGAAAACATGCCCTGGTGCTGACCGGCACCCCGCTTGAGAATAAGCTTGAAGACGTCTATTCCATTGTCCAGTTCCTTGATCCGGACATGCTTTCGCCGCTCTGGCGATTCGCCGCCGAGCATTTCATGCTCAGCCGGGAGAAGAAGGGCAAGCTCATGGGCTATCGCAACCTGGCTGCCCTACATGAAAAATTGCATGATATCGTAATCCGCCGCCGCAAGGCCGAGGTGCTTTCGGAGTTGCCGGGCGAGGTGACCAACAACTATTATATCGAGCTTCATAAGCAACAGGCCGAGATGCATGCCGGCTTTGCCCAGAGCCTCATGCCGCTCCTCCACAAGAAGTTTCTCACGCCCATGGATTTGCGGCGGATCCAGGAGCTGCTGCTGTTGATGCGCCGGGTCTGCGACTCAACCTATCTGATCGACCGCAAAACCAATATCTCACCGAAACTGCAAGAGCTTGCCGGTATCCTCGACGAGTTGGTGATCCAGAACAAGCGCAAGGTGGTGATCTTCAGCGAGTGGACCGCCATGACCTTCCTGATCGGCAAGCAGTTGTCCGATGCCGGGATCCCTTTTGTCGAACTTTCGGGCAAGATTCCGGTCAATAAGCGCCAGGTCCTGATCGACGAGTTCACCAACAACGCTGAATGCAAGGTGTTTCTCTCAACCGATGCCGGTGGTACCGGCTTGAATCTGCAGGCTGCGGATTGCGTGATCAATTTTGAATTGCCCTGGAATCCGGCTCGGATGAACCAACGGATCGGCCGGGTAAGCCGTATCGGCCAGAAGAGCGCCTGCATCAACGTGATCAACCTCATTGCCAAAAACAGTATTGAAGAAAAAATTTATGCCGGGATCCAGCTTAAAACCGACCTTTTTAAAGGTGTCT
>MGTA01000136.1:11347-16961 GCA_001799225.1 Deltaproteobacteria bacterium RIFOXYD12_FULL_50_9 | reverse complement strand
ATACGCCGCATTTTCTCAATCCTGCGGTGTTGGCCGAAGAACAACAGCCGGATTTTGTCGGGGAAGAACCGGCGCCCGCCGATAATTTTGGATATAATGAGCCATCAGCCGATGAACCTGACGAGCCTCTTCCGGCAGTCAAGGAAGAATACAGTGTCCGGAACTCCCCGGAAAAGATGGAGATGGTGCTTAATCAGGGCATGGCTTTTATCAGTGGGCTTTTAGAAATGGCGACCGGTCAAAAGCTTACGGCCGTGGGTGATGATGGCCGTCTGATCAAGCTTGATCCGCAAACCGGCGAGGTGACCATGAAATTTAAGCTGCCGGGATTTTAACGAGGTTTTATATTTCTCGGGTTTGTTGTTTATATTTCTCGGGTTATAGATTAAGATAACTCGGAACAATTCCACCTCAACCGAGATAACTAACGCTATGTTTCCTCGCAAACTTGAACCAATCATCGTCGAGTTACTGTCTGATTTCCGTATTCTTTACCTTACCGGGCCGCGACAAGCCGGCAAGACAACCCTGGTAAAACAGATAGCCAAGCAACTGGGGATGCAATACGTGACTCTGGATGATCAGTCTGTGCTGGCGGCGGTAAAAAACGACCCGCAGGGATACATTCGTTCGCTCGGCAAAAAGAAACTGGTTTTAGACGAGTTTCAATATGCGCCAGGCCTGATCCCCGCAATCAAGGAAGCCTCCGACGCCCTGAGGCCTGATGAGAAAGGCAAATTTTTACTCACCGGCTCGGCAGATATTTTTCGATCGGCAAAAACCCAGGAAGCCCTGCCCGGACACCTGGCCAGAGTCGAGCTTTATCCGCTGTCCATTACTGAAATCAAGGCGCAATCATTCAATCTGGTTGATTATATTATCGAGGGTGACTTTCAACCCCGGCCGACCCCTTTTCTCAACCGGGAAGAGATCGCCCGCCTGTTACTCAATGGTGGTTATCCGGAGGTGCAGGATAAAAGTCAGCGATCCAGGCAAGTCTGGTTTAAGTCGTATATCGAAGGGCGGTTATATAAGGATTTCGAAATCTTGTATGCATCACGAGGGGATTATCACTCCAAATTATCGGCACTGACGCCTTACCTAGCCGGGTTGAGCGGCAACCTGCTGAAGTATGCGAGCATATCAAATGACCTGGGCCTGGATGACAAGCTGGTAAAGGCCTACATCGAAATCCTGGATTTAATGTTTATCAGCAAGCGCCTGCCTGCCTATGCCAAAAATCCCGCGAAACGATTAGCCATTGGTATGCCCAAAGCCCAATTTGTCGATACAGGGCTGGCCTGTCACCTCCTTGGACTGCGGCAGGAAGAGCAGTTGCTGCAGTCACAATTTTATGGCGGTTTACTGGAAAGTTTCGTGTTTATGGAGTTCTGCAAGCACATGACCTGGGCGGCTGAAGAGGTCAGACTGTACCATTTTCGGGATAAGAGCCAGAATGAAGTTGACCTGGTGCTTGAGCAAGACGATGCAAAGATTATTGGCATCGAGATAAAGGCCTCGGCAACCATTACCCCCCAGGATTTTAAAGGGCTGACAAAATTGGCTGCCTATGCCGGTCGATATTTTGAACAAGGTGTTCTTTTTTATACAGGCAGCGAGGTGTTACCATTCAAACAAGGTGATCTGGTTTTTCATGCCATTCCTTTATCCATATTGCTTTGACATCCCTGCGTCAGCCAGATCAAGTCAACTCGGGCTAAGGCTGGTTGATGCTGTTCCATGGGGTGATTATAACAAATATGGCTGACCGCCGAATCCTTTATTCGGGTACGTAAACCGCATATCCGCGCGGCGCCGCATACACCCTGGCCCAGCCACCGCCGTTAGTGCGCTGGTCATTGGGCTTGTTCAGATCATGTCCCCACCAGGCAACACAGGTGAGCGGCGTATTCGGCCACTGGGTCTGTACCCAGGCCTCGCGCCAGGCATTGGGGTCTGTATTGATCACCACTACCAGACCCTTCCGGGTTTGATATCCCTGGCGCTGGGCAATGTAGAGATGATCGTCACTGTACAGCAGTGTCGTGCCGCCGCCGGCATAGTCCCGGTGAATCCGGCAGAGTCGGTCTATGCCGTTGGCGCTGTCGGCTAATGCCAGACCGTAGTTGTAATAGTCTTTCCAGAAGATGCAGGGCACGCCCTCATGGGTCAGGATAAAGGCGTAGGCGAGCAGTTTGTCAAGGACAATGGGCTGACTGCGATCAGTGTCGTGGTTGTCGCAGAAGGTGACGGAATTCATCGGAGCATCAAAGATCAGCCCGCTGCCCCACAGTCGGCGCATATCAAAAGAAGGGTTGTCACACATCTCCCGCAAGGCGTAGAAAAGCGGGAAATCAAAGGCTGAACACGACCAACGCACATAATCGAAATATTTTTTAATCGTCTCCTTGTTGCCATCCCAATACTCGACCACGCCGAAACACTTCTGCCACTCCTGGACACTCTGGACGATCCAGGAGTCGAAGTATTTAACGGCATCATAACGGAAGCCGTCGTAGCCGATCCCCGCCTGCCGGTCTTTCAGGTAACGGATGTAGTTCATGATTTCCAGATAGGTATAAGGATTGTCGTGACAAAGGTCCGGGAGATCGTAGCCTTCCAGGTCTCCGTAAAAGGAGCCGGCGTCGGCTGAGGAGTATTCGCAAGGGTGGAAATAGCTCCAGTCACGCAGGAATTTGCCGGATTTCGGGGTGAATTTCGTGATCAGCGTCTTGCCGGTTAAGGGGTTGAGTTCTTTGGTGTCGCCGATGTCACAGTGATTCAGCACGGCATCGGCAACAACCATCATCCCCTGATCATGCGCCGATTGAATCAAGGCCCGCAGCTCGCTGGTGGAGCCGAACCATGTTTTGACCCCGCCCTTCTGGTCGAATTCCCCCTGATCATAGTAGTCGTACGGCGCGTAACCCATGCTGTCGACATGGCTTGACTTGGCCGACGGAGGCAGCCATAAATTAGTGACCCCGATTTTTGCCAGAGCAGGGATTTTGGTTTGCAGGTGGTTCCACCAGTTACCCTCTTGTCCCTCGGCCCGAGGGCAGTCCCAATAGAAGGTTTGCATCAGTATCATAGCGGGTCTCCTTATTCTTTGAATTTTCGCCAGATCTGTTTCCACGTACTCGCTACTGCGTATACGGCCGATTGCAGCACGATGCGATCGTATTCAGACAACTTTGCCGTATCCGAAAAATGCTCATTGAACAGCGGTTGGGCTTGGCTGTCGTATGGGTATTTTCCGATTGGGAAGATATTGCAGGAGAAAGCAAACGAGGCCCGACACCAGAAAATTGCCGTCTCCCAGATGTCATTGTCATTATCCGGCCAGGTCAGCGGCGTAATGAACGTCAGGCCGAGGGTCGTGTCCAACTCCTTTGCCTTGGCGACAACCTGCTCGGAGGTTGCCGGCGTGCTCTTGAGCGCAGTTTTTTTGAAGTCGGCGCCAATCAGCTTCTCCCAATGTTTCTCCCAACCTTCGTGGACGCCGTCCGTCTCGAACGCGGCCAGCCTCCGTTTATCGGCGTGACAAGGCATGAAGCAGTCGGCGATGTAGTGTGACATTATGAAAAAGAAGGTTGAAACTTGTGCTTTGGTCAGGGTGCAGGTCGGGTCAAGGTAATCGCCGTAACCTGTAGAGCCGGGGACCAGGGCATCAAGTTCGGGATCACCAAGGAGGAGCAGGTCGGCAATAGTATCGAATAAGGAAGAGAGGCAGTCCGGCAGGTGTTCGCCGTCCTTCTGTTCCGCCTTGTATGGTTGCTTCCACCAAGATGCATCGAGAGTTGAGTTAGAGCTGATATAGCCGTGTAAGGCAAGGTTGGGATCAAGAGCGTCGAGCAGTTTCTGTTTCGGCACAACAAAGCGGGACTTGTTATCGCCGTTGTACGGTGCGTTTTTAAAGGTGTGATTCCCGATGATGCCGTGCCCTTTTTTGAACTTCTGCATATCCGGCAGCCAGCATCCGATATAAGAGTGCTTCGCCCACGGTACGAGAATCTGCGCCAGATCCTGGGTTTTAGGATCATCTTGAATCAGTCCAAGCGCCCGAAGTGCTATCCATGTATGACATGCCTGCTTCATTTCTTTTGCCCTCCTGTTGCTGCCTCCTTGATGATAATGAATGCTTTGCTAACCAGACCGCGCCAATGAACTTTGCCGCATAGCGGCGCAAACGTTCACGCGGTCTGGTTAAGATAATCGTTTTATGCTATTTACTGCATGTTCCTTTTTTAGCTAATTTTAATTTTGCGACGGCTTTCTTTCCTTCATTTCCATCGACAAGTCTTAAATTTGCTCCGCCCACAAACACTCCCATCTTGATGGATTGCTTAACAAAATAGTTTTGGCCACTTTCAGTTTTAACAAGCAGGTTGTTTGGTGAAAACTCAGATTCTGTGGATATTTTATGTTCTTGGTCGCCTTGGACTACTTCATAAAAAAACATGTTAGGGGCAGTTTCCCCAATGCATTTGTCATCTACCCAGATATCCTTTTTTAATGCTGTTCCTGGACCACCCGCTCGGTATATGTACAACCCGGCTTTCTCTACAGGAGGAGAATTAAATTCCTTGGCATTGTCGGACAACTCCCTGCTTTCCATTGGAACAGTTGCACAACCACCAAACAGTAGTGACGCGAAAATGATTACAGCAGCTTTTTTAAACATTTTGGCTCCTTCGTTTTTTGATTATCTTATGCATCGCCAAGGGTGAGGGGCGCGGCCAATGACCGTGCAGGAAACTGAACCGAGCTTCTCCTCACCACCATTTTGTTAAGCGGTTTTTAGTATTTTTTTATCTCAGCGAAAAGATTGCAAAATATAGAGGCACCCACTAGTGTCCGGTTAACAAATTCTTTCGTCACAACTAACTTATTGTTTTTATGATATTAATTAAACAAAAATGACTATAATCGACTTGAAAATTAATCATCTTTTCTGGCACTCTCCAGGTAAAACCCTAGAGGGAAGAAAATATGTATGCCGGAAAGTTAGTTTTCGCACAGGTCATGGATTACATGCCTCTACCCATTTTTCGTCGATGCGTCGCCAAATATCAAGGGGGACAGAGGGGACGTAGGTGATTTAGTGATTTAAGCGCCTTAAATCACTAAATCACCTACGTCCTTTTTCTATGCTCTTTTCTATGCTTAACTTGCCAGCGTCCCCCTCCGGTTTTCTTTTGTTACAGTTGGCTTTGGTCCAACTCCAGATGACCCAGAATAGAAATGACGGCGGAGCCCCTCTATCTCGATATTCAGGAATCTCACGTAGTCGTTAAGAATAAGCCCATCTGAGCCGTCCGAAGAGTCAAATTGGGCCGCACGTTTCGCCCAATGCCGGTGTGATTGGGAAAGACGCCCGAGCAAGTACTTTGGTGTATCTTGTCTAGTTGTTCTTAATCGCTGAAAGTGCGTTCCAACTAATAAATAAGGTCTTCGTATCGAATCTTGATACACATCGTTCTGCACATGCCAAAGTGCAAGTGCTAACGGTTTGCCAAAGTATCGACCGAGTAAGTTCTCGACAACGGCCTGCGCTTCCGGGGCGATCACGCAGAAGAGTGTGCCAATGTATGCACGAGCGTTACAAAATGCG
>MGTA01000136.1:0-11327 GCA_001799225.1 Deltaproteobacteria bacterium RIFOXYD12_FULL_50_9 | reverse complement strand
GCGCAGCCGACCAGCGCACACGACTAATTGGCTCTCGTTTTACGGGTTTTAACTCCTCCTTCCCTTTAACTCTTGCCAAGTAGTCCTTGATGGCATTACCCACATAAAGTTTATTTCTCTTTTCCGGGTCGTCCCAGGCAACACCATCTAGGGATACAAACTTTGTGAACTGCATCACCTCCAATTTTTCCCGCCCAGGGACATGGGACACCCCAATCGCCACGTCAATGATGAGTTTTCTTTCAAGGCCTTCGCTATCGATAAATTCGTAGGTCCAGCGCCATCCGTTTGAATCTCCACAATGGGTGGCAATCAGCAAGAAGTCATATGGGAAAAGTTCGATCATTCGAGAGATTTCGCTGACGGTCGCATTCTGGCCTCGATAGCCGCGAACAAGGACTGATTGCTTTTCGAGAATCTTGGCTGCAAGCTCAACTTCAGGTGCGTCTACAGTATTAGGGCCAATTACAGCAGCGACCCTGATGCCTGGCGCATTCGATTGTTCGGCCGCAATTCCATTAATAAGTGAGATGCCTAGATCTGGGTATATAAAGAGATGACTGGACGGCACTTCACTAAATGCGAATCCCCAAGGCAATGCTTTCGATATGAACGTTAACATCCGGTATCTTTTCTCTGGAATCGACGTTGCTTTTTGGCGAAGCTCGACGCGAAGTTGTTCGAGTAGAGTTGTTGGAGAATTACCTCTGTCATCGTACAAACCGTAGAAGGTCTCACGGATTCGATCAGCGTCTTCCTCTGGCACAAGCGGGATAAGGCATAAGTCTGCGCCAATAGCGTATGCATAGTTGGCTGCGATCACTTGTGCCAACTCGTTGCCTTCTTCGCAAACCACCAAGTGACCAGACTCAGAAAAAAACATTCCATCTGGCGATGTTTCATCGGTGAAATCGATTTCGCTCTTTGAGCGAAGTGCATTCAAAAGACCGACGCCAATTCGGTCCTTCCCCCAAGTAAGAACTTTTCGCGATCTCATTGCCAGTCCATGCGGCGTCTCCCGAAGCTCGCTCACATTGGAAACCCGGAAACACCGATTAGATGGGAAATATGACCTGAATTCATTGCACGTCGTATCAGTCAAGCCAGCAAAGAAAATAGCCGAAGGGGACACGCGCGATGCAGCATTGTTGCGACGAATTACTTCGGCATCCGAGTCGTGACGTTGTATACGGGGACCGTCTAAAACAGGTAGATACCAATTTTTTCGTGCCAGAACAGACGATATTTTGCCGAGTAGTTGGGCATCATCGCCAACGACTAAGACGCGATGCATCGATGGGCAGCCGGAGGACATTATATTTCACCTTGTGTGTTCAACCATTTGGTAGAATTCTTCCATCCCGACCCCTCCTGCCCGCTTCGATCTATCACAACTTCTCCAGCTGCCCCTTAACATAACCTGCGCCAACCCCGTTCGGAGCTAATTCCAAATAGGTCCGGTAGGCATTTTTTGCCTTCTCCCCTTCGCCGATGTGCGTGAATGCATCGCCGAGGTTGAGGTAAGCAATGGCGCGCGACGGATCCATTTTGACCGTATTTTCATACCAGCGCGCTGCTTCCTGGTATTTCTCTTGCCGGTAGTATACGAAGCCAAGGTTATTGGCGGCCAAGGCAAAATCCGGTCGTAATTTGAGAGCTTCAGTGAACTGGGCTTCAGCAGCGGCGTATTGTTTTTCTCTATAGAACTGTAAACCGCGGTCGTTGGCACGCTGGGCAAGTTGGCGGACGGAGACGGGAACAGCCGAAGGCGGTACGATTTTTTGTTCTTTGCCTTGCAGATCTTTGACGATAACCGGCTGCACCGGTTTTTTGCCGGCGGTCTCGGTTGACACCGGAGGCCGTATTGCATCCTGTTTGTTGTTGAGGGCAATGGCATCGTTAGAAAGTTGGGCAGTCTGCGGCCCCAGAAACTCGTCTTCAGCCGGCAGTTCAAAGATAAAATCTCCCCCTTCCGAACCTGGCAGACTGCCAAAAGCAGGGGTCTGGGACGAAACAGCCGAGACGGCAGGGGCAACGTAAGCGGCAAGTTCTGTCGCGGTGATCAGGCCGTCGCCATTGAGATCGCCCTTGCCGGCCAGCCCCTGCAATAAGGTCCAGGTGAACACCGAATGTCCGGCCGGACCGCCGTCCGATACCAGCTGCTCGGCTCCGCCGGCGGTAAGCATCTGTCTGCCGATGCGTTTGGCGTTATCACGCAGGAAGTTCCTGGACCCGCCGCCGCGAGTAAGGCCAAGGCCGCTGTAACAGGCGTCCATAATGAACAGCACATGTTTGGCGCTGAGACTTTCGGCAATGTTCTGGATTTCGGTCATCGGAATAGCATCAGTGGCGAATTGATCCGGATCGGAATCCGCCGGCACGATATAACCAAGGTCGCGGCCGGAACTTAATTTGCGAGTGGCGCCGTGACCGGCGAAGAAGACGAAGATACGGTCATTTTTGCCCATACCGCCATGAGCAAGTTTGTCGTGAAAAGTGGCAAGGATGCCGGTACGAGTGGCTTCGTTGTTCGTCAGGCTAAAAACCCGCTCGGATTTAAACCCGAATTTTTCGACCAGAGTCTGACGAACCGCTGTTGCATCACGAACTGCATACTGGAGTTTTGGCCATTTGGCATAATCATCAATACCGACCACGACGGCCCAGGAATCACCGTAACCGGTATCAACGGTATTGATGGTGTTTTTATCCACCGGCAATGCACTGCTATTATTGACCGTAAAGCCGTTTCCGTCCCACCCGGCGAAGCGGTAGCCTTCTGATGTCAGACGATCAAGAATGGCCGGCAGTGCTTTGACCGAACGTTCATGGATATCGTGAAACAGGATAATGCCGCGGCCTTCCCGGTCCACCTCACGGAGTACGCGGTCGACGATGGAACTGGGAACCGGATCGGCCCAATCCAGGGAATCGATGTTCCACATCACAGATTTTAGTTGAGCAGTGGCCAAAGCCTGCATCCCTTCGCTATTACGTGAACCATAGGGAAAGCGGAACAGTGGGGAACGGTGCTCATTTAATGCTTTCAACATGGCGTCGGTATTGAGTATTTCCGCTTTTAGGCTGTCTCCGGTCTGCTTGGAAAGTTGCGCATGGGTAAAGCTGTGATTTCCCAACGCGTAACCGTCGGCCATAAGTTGACGGCTGACTTCGGCGCGAGGCGAGAGTTTCACCGTGCCGTCCTGATTGAGCGAGCCGAGATTATGTCCAACATTGAAGAATACCGCAGATGCATCGTACTGCTTGAGGATGGCTCCGATCTCTTCGCTATAGAGTTTGTGCGGTCCATCATCAAAGGTTAGAACAATTGTTTTGTTCGGCAATCCTCGTCCGAAAATCTCTTCCTCCTCTTTTGCCTGTCCCGGCTTTTCCTCCGTGACCGGTTTAGGAGAAGGGTAGGGGAGGACAATGCCATTGTCTTTTAGAATTTGTTCACGCGAATAAATCTTTTTCAGATGGGCCACGTAATCATCCCAGCGCTCGCGCTTAAGCTCAATGGCTCGCTTATCGAAACGCCCAAAGATCCGCCGAATTTCTTTTTCGTAATTTCGCTCTATTTCGACCAGGGCTTCCAGGTCTTCCGAGATACGCTTGTGAATCTTTATTGCCGGGAGAGATGTGTCTCTGGCCACACTGGTCCGGATCGACTGGAGAAGTTCTCGAAAAGCCAGCCGGTCAGCATCATATAAAGCCGGATCGGACTCGACGTAATCGAGCAGCTTGCCAAGAATCTCGAAACGCTCAGAGGAACTTGACGAGGTTAGTGCATCAAAAGTCTCCTCAAGTTCGGATATGCGGGTCAGATTCGCATGAAACAGACTCTGGCCAACCAGGTTGGCAGCGTCGCGCTCGTTTTTGGATAGTGTATTCTCATCGGCAAAGAGAACGATAATTTTGCGATAGCTCGCCAGGACTTTATCGAATTCTGCCCGGAGAGTCGTGACGTCCGCTCCCTTGGGCATGGCCGTACCTGAAACACCGGCAATAGGTGAAGGCAGCTTACGATTTACGAGAAAAATTGCCATACCAACAGCTACGAGTATGGCCACGGCAAGAGCATAACGCTTTAAATTCACGTTGATCTGGTCTCTCAAAAAATGATTTCATGGCACTAACTCCCGATTTTGCCGGGAGTAGGGCAAGAGTAGTTGACGATTCCAAGGAATAACGAAGCATTTTTTGCCGGAAATCCCCTAAATTCCCGGCAAAGCATTCTTCATGAATGATGCTAAATGTTTAAGATATACTGAATGAGATTGCAAGCATTATGATTAGCGCCGAAGGCCAATGCGATTGCTATCTGTCGGCCGGCTACCATCTGTCTATTCGTAAGCCGTCCATCGAACAGGAGACATTATGATGTCAGTGTCGAAGATGTAGTCTTGAACCCGGCCCATATTTTATATTCTCCGTGGTATATATTTTTAGCATCATATATTCTTTAAAAACCGTTGGATCACCTATTGGTGTTTGGCTACATAATCGCAGCTCGGCTCTGCACCGCACTTTCGACATTTTGCATCGTAGGCGGAGTTGATGCTCCGGCAATTATGACATCTTATCGTTTTTCTCAATGGATCTGCACAACCTCGCAGTTGCTTGGAAAGTAGACAGAGGGGACGTAGATGATTTAGTGATTTAAGCGCCTTAAATCACTAAATCATCTACGTCCCTTTTCTATCCTCTTTTCTATCCTTTTCTATCCCAAGCAACGGCTGAAGGAACTGACCGGCCGGAGCTGGGGCGTCTCCATGGAATACCGTCATGCTGTCTGAGTACATTCGCGGCTGGATGGGCTATTTCGGAATATCGGAGTATTATTCTCCCATACCGGAAATCGACCACTGGCTGCGGCGCAGGATGCGTATGTGCTACTGGAAACAATGGCGCTACTGCCGCACCAAGGTCCGCGAGCTGACCAAGCTCGGAACCTTCTTGCAGTCCGCAATCTCGGTAGGCATGAGCAGGAAAGGCCCTTGGAGGCTCTCTCGTACGCTGGCCACCCAGTCAGGAATGACCAATCAATGGCTCAAGAATCAAGGTTTGCTGTCTGTCAAAGATCTGTGGGTAAACATCCACTACCCGGCTAAAGCCTGGTAGCCCCTGGGAACCGCCTAGTGCGGACCCGCATGCTAGGTGGTGTGGTAAGGGCGGGGGAGAACCCCGCCCTTACCCGATTAGCTCAAGATATTTTTTTCGCACACCAGACTTCTTGCTCCAATTGATATTTGGCAGCATTGTTTATATGCTTTAAGATGACACAATTTTTCAAAAGCTTCTTCTTGATCCATTGCGGGGGGTGATAAGCTGCAAATAGTTTTTTCCCTTCTTTAATCTGGTTTTTTATTACTAAGCACCCAGAGTCATACTTTTCTTTTTCCGCTGGCAATAGTCTTTTTGCGGAAATGTCTCCGTGGGTAGTAAAAATGAGAATTCCGTTTGGCTTTATTAGTCTAAACAATTCTTCTATCCAATCGTAATGCAATTTCTCTGAAAGGTGAGTAAAAATAGAAATTGCATAAACACAATCAAATAGCTCGGACTCTATTGGCAACGGCGGCTCTAAATTATTAGATACAAACCGCGCATTTTTTATGTATTTCTCGCACCAACCTACTGACTCTTCGTTGTAGTCTGTGCCCAATAATTCAATTTTCTCAAAACCGTCGATCTTGTGAAGATGACGGATAACTCTTGCTGGACCACACCCCCATTCACATATTTTTATTTCGTTTTCAGAGATATACTCTTTTGTCAAATCAGATATGAGTTTTGAGTGAATCAAACCCATATCATAATAAGATTGCCAATTTGTGTGGTTGTAAGCATCATACGCAAGATGAGTGGGCGGTGGAATAAATTCAGGATGTTCATTCAGGAAAGTTTGATTTGGCTTCCTGTTTTTTAGGACATCACCAAGGAACATCAAATAGTCAGCAAATTGGAGAAGATGGGCCTTTCGTAAATAATACGCGACGGCTTGCCTGATTGTGGCCATAGAATTTGTCCTTTCTGTGGAGCTAGCGATAACCGGGCGCGCCAAGGTGCTTGAAAAAAAAACTCTGAGCTTCTCGCGCTCCGGTTGATTGCTTTGTGTACGCCCAGCATGGGCGTGATCTTATGGGGTGAAAGTCCCCTGTATGTAAACCCGTTACTGTCGTGAGACAGGAACATAAATACTAGCCGAAAGCAAGGGCGATTTCGCGAGGAATCGTCCGAAGGAAGCTGGAGCGCAAAGCTATGAGTCGACGTACAGAAATGGCATATAAGGCCAAGTCTCCGGGTAAGTCAGCATTTATGCCCCCTTGTGGGGTACAACATGACAAAGCCCTGGGTTTAGGAGATACGGTAAATGCCGCGATTGCATAGCGACAGATCACGTCCTTATCCGGGGAGGCCTGTCCGGTCAGCGGTCCAGTTACCTTTGGACAGCATCAGGTATGGCAACATGCCTGAGGACCGGACAGGAGTCAGCCGAGGTCATAGTAGTTCGCCTAGAGTAGACAGAGGGGACGTAGATGATTTAGTGATTTAAGCGCCTTAAATCACTAAATCATCTACGTCCCTTTTCTATCCCTGCAGAATACCCGCTCGGAGGAAAAACGGGTTTCCGGAAGCCAATCGACACGATCTCCCAGCGGCTTGTTCGTAAGCGCGTTCAGCCCCAAATACTTGGCCATCCTGACCCGGTTGAAGTTGCTCATGTCGTCCTTTGTAAGCCAGCTCGGGACATTCATGCCCGCCATTTCAATACCATTATGAGGTGTGGCATAGGTGAAGAGCTTGTCGACAAAGCGACTAGCCTTTTTTGGATCGTTCTCGGGGTTCTGCAGGAACGCCCGGCACACCAGCCCACCCATCGAATGGGCAACGAGATAACAGCGGAAGGCATCTTTTGTAATGCCGTTCTTCTCGTTCTTGCAAACCAGTTCCTGAACACGCAGGATGAGCTCGCTCAACTTCTTGGCAAAGACGTCGATCGGCGGCGTCTCCCCAGTACCCAGCATCCGGGAGGCTTCGTCGTAGTAACGGAATATAATGATGGATCGGCTAGCGAGCTTATTATCCGTTGGGTTTCCTGTCGCGTCAGTTTCCCACTCCGGGTCCAGGATATCGTAGCCGTCCTGGTAGACGTTCTCGTACTTAAAGTCGGATGCAAGCCGGACCACTGGCGACTGGAAAATATACTTACGCGGTTGCTGGGTCCTGTCTGGCACGGACCGGAAGACCGTGGATCCCAAATTGAAACCGCAGAAGGGGTCCGCGTCGTTGCGTCTATCTCGGTAGGTGTCATCGCGTAACCACGGACGTAAATGATAGGGTAAAACGGAATGTTTGGATTTGCCATGTTTTTTTGTGCTATAAGACGATGCGCCAGACAACCTGATTGCTTGTTTGTTGGGCCATGTTATGAATCTTAAATAGTTCTGTCCCCATTTCCTTTCCTTTTGGCTTTTTAAACGAACTTGATTATTCCATTTTCCTGTGCACCAGTTGCCATATTTTTGATGGTTATTCCTTCCTTAATGACTGGGTTTGTATAGTAAGTACGAATCCCTCGTTGATCCAACATATCTATGACTTCATGATGTGGGTGAGCGTCCAGAGAGCGTCCGAATCTCCTATTCTTGTGACTGATGATGGCAACCTCTGGGTTGACTGCCTCAAGCGTTCGACGAGACATGTTTTCGCGGCTACCATGATGCGGGACTTTGAAGAACCTGGCAGATAGATCTGTGCCGGATGCGATCAGTCGCTCGAATACAGTTTCATCGGCGTCGCCCGTGAAAAGCCACTTACCCAAATTAGGGTGCCGGTATTCGAATACAACACTGGCCTGATTAGCAGTCAATGCCATATGCAAGTCAACATAGTAGGGTAAACTATCATGAGGTATATGTGCTGCCCGGTCACTTAGAGTTATGAAAAAATTATGCACGAAAGTTCTCGCATGAGCCATGTACTCCTCATTCAGTCCTTCTACTTCCGCTCCCTCGCTGTGGATAGGTGTTTCGTAGTTAACGATCTCCTTGGTTGGCAAGTCCATGCCAAGCTCCGTGAGCTCATCAAGTGCCCGCAGAATATTGTTGTTTGTTTCCTCGCGTCGAGGGTATCCCCTGAAGTAACAATAGGGATCCTTTGGGGGATTCATCACCGTGATGTGTTCGGGACACATCCTGTCACCCTCGCTGACAAGGATTTTTCTTATTCCAGCCATCTTTGTCCAATCAGGTCGTCCAATGGGGATCAAGCAATGACTTCGAATATATTTGTAGATAGCTGTCACCTCTGGCAGATACCATGGCATGAACAGACAAGCTATTTTCCCGGCCCTAATGAGCGCGGGCAGTCCGCCAATATGATCTTCGTGCGAGTGTGTTATTAGGACTGTCACTTCTTGAGAGGACAGCCTTCGCGCGACCTGGGCTCCTGGAGGACCAGTATCAACTAGTAGTGGCGCATCAAGTTGGTCGAAGTGGCAGCCGCAATTTGGCTCTACAAGAAATGCATCTCCCTGACCCACATTATATACAGTCAACATAATTCATCCTCCTGTCTTGCCCGAGAAACCTGTCGGGAGTGCTTGGTCGAGAACGTTTGAGTTCAGCGGATTGGTTGGGTATTTACGCACTGGCTGATTCCTCGAATGCATCACCCATCATCATCTTGTAGTGAGACAGATGATCAGATTTGTCGAAGATTGCCCGGAACACCTTCAAGTAATTTTCGACTTGTGAGCTATCAATTGAAACGTAAAGGTCGTCATGAGCGAAATGTGAGCCGTCGTTGACCCAAGAAAACAACGACCTGCAGATGAGCTTTTCTTTACCGTCAAACATGTCGCAAATCTTGTCAGAGTCGATTCCCCCCAGGATCTTGAAATAGTTTTCCAAGATCCTGCGGAGCGTGTTTTGAATAGTCAGGTTCGATCGGTCTGATCTCCGCACTTCAGCCCACAACAAATCGTAGGAGGTCTTAATTGGGTTGGAAGTATGTTTTTCTACCTTCGAAACCAACTCTGACTTCCGGACAACCCAAAACGACTCATCGTTTATCGCCATACCCCGTCGTCGATTTGGATTGAAGGTGACCTCTTTGTGGAAATACACGTTGTGCGTGAGGACGAAGAGTTGCTTAATGTGGCCCGTTCTCGCCCGGACTTCATCGAACAGGCCTTTGATGAGACTCCCGACAATGAACAAGATGTCGCTATCGAGGCTGGATACTGGATCATCAAACACGACAACACGGTCAGTTGTCATGCCGTTATCCGACTCGCTCCCCTTCAGCAGGTGGTAGAAGTAGAGGAAAGTGACGAAGTTTTTCTCACCTTCGCTCAACGTAGCCTTTGCATCGGAACCGTCAGCCCTTACCAGTTTGTAGGACGAGCCGTTCGCTGCTTTAGCGAGTTTGAAGCTATGGAACCCGAAAGACGACAATAGAGCATTGATTTCATCAATCGTCGGTTGGATGCTCGTCGTCTGCTTTTCCAACTCCCGAATTTCCGTTGTTTTCTTCCTCTTGTCCTCTTTCGCCTTTTCAATCTGGCCGGTCATGGCAGTTACGGCCTTGTCCAAGCTGTCGCGTGCAGTCTTGTATGTGGCGAGGTCTGTTTTTAATTCCTCAAGCACATACTTCCAAACCTGTGCAGTCAGAGTGCTACGCTCCTTTGAAAGATTCGCGACCATTTTGTTGTGATCGGCAACGAGAGTATTGGCAGAATCAAGCAACGCTTTAATTGCCGCAACGACGTTGTTCAGTGATTCCAACTCAACAACCTGACTTGCTTCCTTCTTCTTTCCGGCAAGGCGCTGGTTATTGATGGTGATCTTTGAGTCAAGAAGTTCTTTCTCCGTCTTCAACTTCTCGATGTCGAGGAATTTGGACGGTGTTGCAATGATTGCCGCAAGTTGTTGCTGAAGCCGGGCGGCATCCGTTGAGTAGTTGGTTGCATGGTTATCTATTGCCTTGCTGTCAGCCACAAAGGTCTCGTCGAAATACTCGTTCAAGCTTTGCGCGAAAGCTTGGGTCGTGCTCTGTTGGCAGAATGGACACATTCCCTCATTCGCGTTAAAGAATGGCCTCCCTTCACGGACCCAGTCGCTGTTTTTGAGCTTTTTGATCATTGCAGCAATGTCGACGTCCTCCTTGCCGATGACCTTTTTCTTTAGAATTGGGTCGGTCTCGTGGGCGAGGAGTGGTGATGTATCGACGGCTGAGACGGCTTGCTCAGTCGTGGGTGTCGTGCCGAATATGCTTTCTGCCTTTTTCTCCAATTCCGCCAAAGTCACGAGAGCTGCAGCATTAGAGGCCAATTCTTTAAGAACGTTACCTTTGAATTTCTCCGAGCTGCCCCGATACCCCTCGAACGCGCCTTGGAATTTGGCATCGTGCTTTTGTTTCTGTGCCCAGCATTTGTCTTTCAAACCAGCTTCAAGAGTTGCCAATTCACCCTTCTTGCCGCCTGTGCCATCCGCTCCCTGAAGTCCCTGAGTTAGGTTTTCAATCTTGGTTGTCAGAGAGTCTAGTTCTGCTTTTGCCGCAGTGATCTTAGTGAGCGTATCGACATGCTTTTCACCGAGTGTGAAAACACCTTTAAGTTCGGATGATTGATTGAAATTCCGTTCTACGAAATCTTGGTTATAAACCATCGGCTGAAGTCGTGTTCCTCCCTTCCATGTGATTTTGCAAGTCGGGAATTTACTTTCGTTTGCTATTACACGACTGACCGTGGTTTTGCCCGTACCGTTTGAGCCAAAGAAGAAATTGAATTGAGATAGCTCGTTCAATGCTTCAGGTGTACTGCCGTAGGTTGCAACATTGGCGATTGTAATGGATTCAATCATTTGCTATTGCCCTTTTCGCTCTTCATGTGATTGCCCAACCCATCAAACCATCGGAACGTTGTCTGGGGCCAAACCGCGTTACCTATCTGAAATTCAAGAAATAACAATAAAAATAGGAAGTTAAAGGCCTTATATTCTTTTTTTGCCATCAAAAACAGCATAGCCCCACAAAAAGGCCTGTCATAACATTAATCTCTATGAGTTAAGTTAGTTGTCAAGGTCAGGCCCCGGTCGTCGCCAGCCGTCTCGTTGGCTATTTTATACCTGTGCCAGAATAGCGACGTAATTTTTCCCATACTTCTTCGCGCATTTTGGGCAGGTTGTATAGAAGAAGTACATTTTTAGAAGATTTTTCCCTTTGCCGTGCACGAAAGCCTTCATCTCCTCAATCCATTGTAGCCTCTCAAATTAGCTGATAAAAATCAGTTCAATTTTCTCATAATCAGGTAAAAAGGAGTA
>MGTA01000135.1:9180-11063 GCA_001799225.1 Deltaproteobacteria bacterium RIFOXYD12_FULL_50_9 | reverse complement strand
CATCGCCCGTAAAAAAAATATGTCCAGCAAGCTATCTTCACTTCCGTTAGAGAAGGCTGTCAAAATAGGGAATGGGAAAAATATTATTATCGAGGTTACAGATCCGGATTGTCCCTTTTGTCGGAAAGCGACAGATTTTTTTGCAAAGCGGAACGATGTGACCAGGTATGTTTTTTTCCTCCCTCTGAAAAAGCTTCATCCAAATGCAGAAAAAAAATCAAGGTTCATTCTCTCATCTAAAGACCAGGTACAAGCGTACAAGGATGTGATGTCTGGAAAATACGACCAGGACAACTCGCTCCCGGTTTTCTCAGACAATAATATCGTTCAGGAACATTTGGAAGTTGCAGCCATGCTTGGAGTGAAGGGAACACCAAACTTCTGGATCAATGGGACTCATGTTGGTGGTGCGGACTTTACAGCAATCGAAAAACTACTGAACTAACCGTAACATTTTTTAAATCCAAAAAGGAAAGGAGAAGCACAATGACTACAACAAAACAAAGCACCATCTTCACAGGGTTGGTTCTGGCCGCTGCATTGTTGGCTGTTAACCCAGGGTCTGTACATGCTGTTACCGCGCCTGTCGCTGGAACGTTTGCGTTTGATCTGTATGATATTGCTGTTAACGATCTGGTTAAGGGTCCTGTCGGTTTTATTGGTGGTGTTTTCGGAATGATTGCCGCTGCAGTTTTGCTCATGCGTCAGCAACTTCTTCCCGCTGGAGCCACTGTGTTAGGGTCGGGCTTATTGCTCAAGGCCGACTCTGTGGTGGCATCGATGGGTGCATTAATCTTTTAATTGGGGAAAAGGCTACCAAGCATGGCTGACGATTTTCAAAAACCATTTTCACAATACCTTGCATCTCCGTTCCAAGTTTTGTGGTACGAAACCGACGAGCTGGGTGTGCTCATGTTTTCTCTGTCCCTGGCATTCATGTATGGGAATTTTTTCTGGTTGCTTGTTGTTGTAGCCCCATATTTTTACAGCAAAGTTAAAAAGTCTCGGCCGAGAGGATTTCTTAGGCATCTTCTTTACTTTGGGGGGTTCATTAAGTTTAAGGGCTACCCTCTCTATTTAGACAAGGAATTTAGGGAATAAAAATGCGACTCAATCTTTTTATGTCCAAATCCAGCAATTTGTTTGCCGAGAATCGACTTCTGAAAATTTGTTTGATCATCATTACGGTGATTACGATTTTTAACACCTTCATGATTTCAAAAGCACTTCGGGCTACCAGGACTATTTTGGTGCCGGCAAACATGGACAGGAAAGTTGAATTCATTGAAGGTAAACCGACAGAAGAATATGTTGCGCAACTCGGGCGCAACTTATCAACCCTTGGGTTGTCATTTTCTCCGGCAACTGCACGATCACAATTTGGTGAATTATTGAAATACTATACGCCGTCTGCTTATCCTGCCGCTTACAGGATGTGGTATACGCTGGCAAGCCGGGTGGAAGAAGCCAAGGTAAGCCAGGTCTTTTATTTGCGGAGCCTGAAACTTAATACTAATTCCAACCAGATAGAACTTATTGGCGATAAACGCCAATATACCGATGAAAAAATGATCAAAGGCGACGAATTGGCACATTACGTAATTAGTTACCAGATTACTAACGGGAAATTTGAATTGTTGTCTTTTTTGGATAAGTCACAACAAAAAGAAAAGGGATATGTGGAAGTTAAACAAAATTTAGACAAACAAATAGGACAGGAAGTAACCGAATGACAAAGAAATGCGTATTAATAGCATCGGCATTGGCCCTTGCGATGCCGCTTTATAGCTTTGCTGGTGGTTCTGCAGAGTGTAGCCAAAGCGAGCCTTCTGTTGTTGTAACCTCTTCTGGGGAAGCCGGCATACAAGCATCTGGACGAAGTG
>MGTA01000135.1:3338-9115 GCA_001799225.1 Deltaproteobacteria bacterium RIFOXYD12_FULL_50_9 | reverse complement strand
TTCGAAATCTCCTGATTTCTTTTTGGATAAGGGTACATCGTCCGATCGTGACTATGGAAAGATCCAGGCGACAGACATTACGATTTTGCCTGAACGAACGACATCTGTTGAAATGTCCAACTCAGATGTAAACCGCATCGCCTGTTCCGGCCCGATAGAGGATTTAATTTATTCTTCTGAAAAAGGCGTTGAAGGTAATTTCGTCGGGGACAATGCTTTTATTAAGTTCAAGATAGCGAAGAAGGGGGCAGAAAAAATCTATTCTTCTACCCCAACTGAATTGTTCGTGGCCTGTCAGGGGAAAATTTTTTCCTTGATCGCTACACCAAAGCGGATACCTGCAGCCACAATACGCCTTTTCACGGGAAGGGATGATGCCCAAAAAAAGAATATGGCTGAGCTTGAGGGGATGCCCTTTGAGAAGAAAATTCTTCATTTGCTCAAGCAGGCATACAAAGCGAAATATCCAGATTCTTACTTGACTCACTCTGCAAATTTGAAAATTGAGCTTGCATCTAACCTGGACGTGAGACTCAGGCACGTTGTGGATGTCGAAGGCGAAGGGTTTAGAATCAAAGAATTTGTTGTTTCTTCCAGGGGGGGGCAGGTTGTTGAGTTAGAAGAAAAACTTTTTTTATCCCGCAATATTGGTGAAAAAATTGTGGCCATTGCGATAGATGAGCATCTTTTGAAAAGTGGGAAATCTACTCGGGTTTTTGTGATTGAAGCGAGGGGGGAAGCGGAGTCATGAAATTTTTAAAAGATAGTTTTTCAAAAATGACTGCCACACAGAAAAATCGAACAATTTGGGCGGCAGCAATTTTTGTCGTTATCGTTCTTGGTGTTGGTGGTTACAAAATGTCACGCAGTGGTAGTGTACAGGGACCTGTAATCGCTAGTGAAAAAGTAAAAGATATAGTCCTTGAACCTCGTCTGATTGAACAAACTTCTTTGCGGGAACAGCGCATGGAAACGGCCTTAATCAAAAAAGAAATGGAAGATATTAAAAAGAATCAGAGTGGAGATGGAGTTCAGGTCAAGACGGTTGAAAAACCTACTGAGGCAACTTCAACCCCTGAACAGATTAAAATACCGACCCCTGAAGAAATTGCTCAACGATCTGCCCCAGGTATGCGTAAATATCCACCGCCACCGCCACCGATGATGCCGGGGCAAACCCAACAAATGGTTATGGGTCCGAATGGTGTCCCAATCATCTCACCACAACCTGGTATGCCAATTATGCCACCACCGCAGGAAGAAATTGCAATTGGTGGCATTGGAATCAGTCACAACGCCAATTTTTCCAAACCCGTAAGCGAAAAAAAGGACGCTAAGGACGCTAAGGACGCTACGGATAAAAAAAAAGCTCGGTCAATATACCTTCCCCCCTCCTTTATGGAGGCTGAGTTACTCACTGGTTTCGATGCAGCTACATCTGGCAGCAGTAATAACAACCCGGAACCTGTATTGCTTAGAGTGCAGACCCCCGCACAGTTACCCAACGATATTAAGGCCAACTTGAAAGGCTGTTTTATTATTGCGGAAGCAGTAGGGCGTTTAGATAAAGAACGTGCTGATGTGCGGATAATCTCATTGTCATGTGTATCAAAGAAAGGTGCTTCGGTTATAGATGCCAAGGTGAAAGGATTTGTGACCGACTCTGATGGCAAGGTTGGATTGTCTGGAAGGATTGTTTCCAGAATGGGATCTGCTGTTGCTCGATCTTTCGTCGCCGGATTGTTTGGTGGGGCAGGGGAAGCGTTGAAAACATCTACGATGACTCAAGCTGTTTCACCACTTGGGACATCCTCCGCAGTTGACCCGACTCAAATAGGAAAAAACGCTGCTGGAAGCGGTATCGCTTCTGGTGCTTCTGCCCTGCAGAAATTTTATTTGGATTTGGCCAAACAAGCGACACCGGTAGTTGAAGTATCACCGACTAAGGCGATCACAGTTGTTTTGTCCGAAGGTGTAGAAGTGCAGTTTAAGGATATTACGCAAGGTCAAAACGATTTTTAAGGGGAGATCTTTAATGTTTGGATTAAAAAAAAGAATTTTTACTGCTTTCTTTGTTTTAGTGGCAGGGCTTACCTTATCTGGATGTGGAACTGTTGGTAATGCACTAAATCCATACAAAGAAGATTTCCGCTGTAAAACCTCTGATGAGGCAGGCAATTGCGTAGATACAAAAACTGCTTATGACGATGCAAAAGGATTAATTTCTCTGGGAAATAATAAGGGCAAGGGAAAGGAGAACAACGACTGTGCTGGTGGGGATTGTGGTAAAGCCGGACAGACGGAAAGGAAGAATAATTGGGACAAAAAACAAACTTCGCTTAGTCAAGGCGAAGCAGCTTATCAGGATGCCCAATATCAAAAGCTCGCGGATATGCTTGAAAAGCCACAGACTCCAATCATGAAACCGCCGAAGTTGATGCGTGTGCTCATGTTGTCATATCAAGTGCCGGATGAGTTGTATATGCCACGACACATATACCTGAAGGTTGAAGAAGCCAAATGGATATTTGGGAGCGATATACAAGTTCGTCAAGAGGACCGATGAGATGATAAAGCTGGCAAAAAGATGGTTGTTCGGTGAAGAGGGTGGGGCGACACGAGCCGAAATTTATAGACTCACTCAGAGGACTAATTTTTCCGATTTTTTAACATATAAGGCTTATGATCCTGTTACTGAAGTCTATTGGAACGATACTGAAGTTGATGACTCAATGGGCTTTATGTGGGAATGTTCTCCGGTGGCATTTATGGGGTCCAAAACAGTGAAAACACTGGATGGATTATTCCGTGCAGGATTACCTGAAAACTCAGTTTTACAATTCATTCTCTATGCAGACCCCCATATTGATTCCTTTTTAGATTGGTTCAAGGATTTAAAAACTGTGCGGGGAGATCTGGTAGACAATTACCTTGAAGAATCATCAAAGTTTTTTTTGAGCGGCAAAACTGGAATGGCAGAACTCTCTAACATTCCCTTAAGGAACTTCAGGGTATTTGTTGCCCTTAAGATCCCTTGTCAAAATACAAAGAAACTCAACAAAAATCCTACCAAGGGTGACTTTAATAAGAAAGGCCATTATGAGCATACTTTTGGGGAAAATCTGTCCTTTTTGAAGGATGTAAAGAGGCAGATCACTGAAACTTTGATCGGGGCAGGGCTGAATCCCAGAAATATGTCTCCCGAAATTTTCCTTGAATGGGCAAGACGGTTGTTCAACACTTATCCGGACGAATATCCAGAACATAATATTGGCAATTATGATCAAGATTGTCCGATCAACAAGCAAATAATTCTAAGTGATACGGTGATTTATGATGAGGGTGAACATTTAAAAATAGGTGATAATTATTTTTGCTGCACCACTCCAAAGAAGTTTACAAAAATGGTTGACCCCCTTCAGACAAATTCTTTGTTTGGAGGCATGATGGGGTTAATTTCTAATTCGGATCAAATCTCAACTCCATTCTTGTATTCATTTAATATCGTCTTCGAATCCTTAGTCACCGAATTGCATACAAAATGTAACATGATTCTTCAGCAGGAAGCGGTTGGTTCATTTTCACCAAGCCTACGTCGCAAACAAGCTGAACATTTACGTGCCACGGATGATCTTGAAAAGGGAGAACTGTTTGTTAAAATTATGCCTGTCCTGTGGGTGTGGAGTGATAATAAAGATAAAGCCAAGGATGCTATCGTTCGAGTTCGGAGGATGTGGGAAAGTAATGGTTATACAATGCAGCAGGAAAATGGGATTCTGAAAGTCTTGTTCGTTGCATCGCTCCCGATGGGTTTATATCTTGGTGATGATAATCTTGAAAATATCCAAAGGCATTTCACCGAAAAAGCCTCGGTGGTAACATCGATTGTTCCAATTCAGGCCGATTTTGCAGGTGCAGGGATTCCCAAAATGTTGTTTGCCGGGCGTAAAGGCCAGCTTGCGTCCATTGATTTTTTTGACAAAAGAGCGAATAACAACAATCTTTTCGTTGCGGCGGCTACCGGATCAGGGAAATCGTTTCTGGTAAATTCTATTGCCTTTAATTATTACACGACGGGATCTCTTATAAGAATTATTGATATGGGTGGATCTTATAAAAAGATGTCCGCAATGCTTGGAGCTCGGTATTTAGATTTCCTTCCGGGCAGCAATATGTGTTTGAACCCGTTTACCAATATTCGAACCATTCGTGATCAGGATGAGTCGGAAGCTGAATTCTTGGATTTCCAAGAAAGTGAGCTTAACACTATTGTTGCTGTAGTTGCACAAATGGCCTACTCCAATTCCTCGACAGAAAAGCCCACCGATGTTGAAATTAATTTGATCAGAAGTGCGATTCGGTGGGCTTGGAAACAAAAACAAAACCAAGCTGATGCAGATACGGTGCACGCATTTTTATCGAAATTTCCTGATATAGAAAATTCAGGTATGGATGAAATGCTACATGCGGCAGACATCATTGGTGTTGCCAGAAAACTCGCTTTTAACATTCGTGAATTTACTTCACATGGGGCTTACGGGAAATTTTTTGTTGGTCCAAGTACCTTCGATATCAGCAAAGATGATTTTGTTGTTTTGGAGTTGGATCATTTGAAACCCAAGATAGAACTTTACAGGGTTGTGACCTTACTAGTCATTAATGCCGTTACCCAGGATCTTTATTTGTCTGATCGCACCAAGGAACGGTTGTGTATTTTTGATGAGGCATGGCAATTTCTGGGGGAAGGCGCCATGCTCAAAAGTGTTATTTCGGAAGGATATCGACGTGCGCGTAAATACCGGGGGTCTTTTTGTATAATTACTCAGAGCATCTTGGATTTGAGAGCGTTTGGTGAAGTTGGTGATGTTATTCGATCTAACAGTGCATGGAAAATTCTGCTCGAATCGTCTGATTTTGAACAGGCGCATCATTTAAAACTGTTGGATTACGATCCTTTCACTATGGATATTCTTAAATCAATTAAATCATCACGTCCTAACTATTCAGAAATGTTTTTTGACACTCCTTTTGGTAAAGGAGCACTTCGTTTGGCGGTGGATCCGTATACCTACTATATTTACACCTCTGATGCGTCAGAGATCGCGGAAATTGAAGCATTGTTACAATTAGGTATGGACTACAATGAGGCAATCCGTGAAATGGTACGGCGTCACCGCACTTATTAGTTTTGCGACACTGTTTAATTTTGCCGTGGAACCATATGCTTTTGCTGAGAATGATGATTCTAAGGCCATAGCAAATACTGTTGGTAATGCAGTTAATATGAAATTTGGGACTGCTACAGGGATCCGTGATAATGCCAGTCAACCCTTGTCATCGAGTGGGACAAAGCTCTACACCATCGATAACACTAAATCAAGTTCTGTCCAGATTAGACGGCCTTCCTCTATTTCCTTTTTAAATATAATTGCTCAGCCATCTGGAACCGGTGATTTGGTTGGTGTAGCCGTTTATGAAGACCTGAATTTTGATGGGACGAGTGATTACATATACAATGTTCCTGTACCTATCTCTGGTGTTTGTGCCAATGGGGTGATTTCGTGCAACTCAGGAACATGGACAGATTGTAAAACTTTCAAATGGCAGAGTGACGGCAGTGGTAAGATTGCATTGGCCAGTACGTCTTTAGACAGCCTGGGGGGGTGCTATTGCATCAATTCCAGTTGTGGCTCAAATCTGGTATGGGACAATATCAGTCATGTTATGCAAACGATTGGCGGCGGGGTGGTTGGAGGAATCCAATCATCCAAAGCCGG
>MGTA01000135.1:0-3328 GCA_001799225.1 Deltaproteobacteria bacterium RIFOXYD12_FULL_50_9 | reverse complement strand
GTTATTACCGATGTCAAGTCTGATGGCCCCTCAATTCAATACTATGGGCAAGACACTACAGGAAGTTCTACTGGGGTGGTTGGATCAGGGTCAGTGTCAGAAACCAGCTTTAAGGCCTCCCCTGGTAGTATTTCAAGTGCGACGGATACAATGGTTGCCAGTCAATCCTCGGATCCTAAAAGCTATTATTCTATGATGGCAACTACCATGGAAAATAAGGGATCAAATAGTGATTTTCATACCTGCACTCAAAATCGACAAATTGAGGTGGATGGGCCACGTTGTACTATTGGCACCTACAATCCTATAAAACAGGTTTGTGAACATACCTTTTTCCAGCAAAATATTGGTACTGATGTAGGTACATTCTCGTTTTCCGGTACTGCTACTGTTATAGCCGGGGATACTATACGTTTTATGTTGGTAAAGGATTATGCGAACGGATGCCAAGATACAGGTTGGAGTAACAGCGTTACGGTAAATGATGTTAGTATCGGTGCAATTTCTGGTGGAGGAAGAGGATATTGTTGGTATACGGGTGAAGGATCCGCGAAAATCATAAATTTTAATGCTTCATATGAAGGAGTATATAATTGGAGTGTTTATGGGGGAGCCTATGATCCTGGTAGTTGGTGGCTCACTTCTCACTACAAGGTTGCTCTTGATCGACCATATTCCTGTACGAATGATGAATATATCAATGATGGTTGTGCCGCATTAGCTGCCAATCCAGATTGTGTGGTAAGTGCAGAAACTGTAGACGGTGTTTTGACTTACAGCCACTATAATCCCACAAATCTTATTCCTTTGCCCTCTGCTAAATTGTTCGGGTCTGATATTTGTGCTCAGACTATCACTCGGGATTGGTGGACAAAGCAAAAGACCTACATGTGTAAAACTACTGGTTTTGACATGAGCAATGTGGGTAAACGAGTATCTGCAATTTCAACTTCTATGGGAAGTAATTCTATATCTCAGCAATCTTTTAGTTATTCTGATCAGCGGATGGATACGAAAACCGGAACCTGGTCAGCGGATTCGGGGAACATTAGCATCCCAGGTTTGGATGCAGGGAAGAATTGTCAATTTGTGTGTAAAACCAAAAAATTAGTTGATTCTGCAGGGATAGCACCGTCTGGACCAACTACTACATATCGTTCCAGTACTCAATCGTATGAGTTTTTGTATAAAACTTGCGACACAGATAGCAAATGCCCCATGGAATTAGGAGAAGAAATGCTGAAAGATTGTCAATGTCTTTCAGAATTTGCAGAAGCGACCTCGATTTTGATGTCACTTGATGCTGCATCTAAAGATTTAATCTGTTCAGATGGTGAGCGGAAATAATTTCCTTGACATCCACCCCGGCCTGAACGCAGAGGTATCCACGCCGATTTTTTGATGAAAAATACCAAAAGGACTTTTTTTATGTAAAATACATGACCACCAAAGAAAAGAAATTAAGCAGGTCTTTTTTGGATCGGCAATTTCAAAAAATTGGTGTGGATATGCATAGATATTTATTTGGATTGATTTTAGGTTTCTCTTCCTTGCTTCCTGGTGTTGTGTTTGCTTTGGACTTGGGATCCAGCACTGTCTGCGGGAAAGATCTTTCTGGTGATGGTGTTTTTGCCCAAGAGGAATTAAAAGAATGTGTAAGCGGAGTTTGCACATTTGATACGGCCACCTGTGAAGCGACGCTCATAGATCCATCTTGCCCTTCTGGCGGGACGCTTAATAATGATCGTGATATTTGTCAGGCCTCTGCTTCTTCCATTACTTGCCCAACTGGTTACACCTTCGACGTATCAATTGATCGTTGTACCGCAAATGTTGTTTGTTCTGGCTCTGGCATCTTCAATGCTGTGACGGACCAATGTGAACAGATGGTTTCTAACGAGTGTCCTGCCGGTTATACATATAACGCTGCACGAGATGTTTGTATTAAAAGTGTTGATTGTGCGCCTGGCTCATTTAATGCCACTCGTGATCGATGTGAATCAACTATCACGTGGGTTTGTCCATCATGTTATATTTATAATTCGGCCCTTATGGTTTGCGAGGCTACTTCTGCTTGCCCGTCAGGAACCATTTTTAATACCACCCGGGATCGATGTGAAAATACCATCAACCACGATTGTCCAACTGGGTATACATACGACGCCGGCATTGATTCTTGTGTTGTAGCCGCAACATGTCCAGCCGGGAGCACATTAAATATAACGAGGGATCGTTGTGAAGTAACAATTGGTATTACTTGTCCCACTAATTTTTTATACGATGCAATTAACGATAAATGTTATCAGCCACCAAGTTGTGCATTAGGTGGTATCTATTCCACAGTAGATAATCTCTGTATACTCGCATTTAGTAGCACCACATGCCCCACCGGTTATGCCTACGATTCAGGGTTGGGAGTCTGCACGGAAGCTCCGATCTGCCCGTCTGGAACCACTTACAGCACCGCAAGGGATCGATGCGAGGTTGCTGTTACCATCACCTGCCCGTCAGGGTACACGTTAAGCGATTTTGTCTGTGTGGCAAATCCAGTCTGCCCGTCAGGAACCACCTACAATAGTGCAAGGGATCGATGCGAGGATTCTCTTAATAACTGTCCTTCTGGTTACGTCTGGGATGCCAACGCCAATACCTGTGTCGCCACCGCAACCTGCACTAACGGAAGTGTTCTGAATGCCACCACTGACAAATGCGAAGCCGTTGCCGCCAATGACTGCCCAAGTGGTTATGCCTACAACTCGACTTTGGCAACTTGCGAGAAAATTCCCGTATGCGCGGCCCCAGGCACCTACAATGCCACGCTGAACAAATGTTCAGCCACCAGCACCGGCACCACATGTCCCACCGACTATGTTTGGTCAGCTATTTATTCAACATGCGTAGATAATCCTATTTGCATTGGTGGGACTTATTCCACCGCGAATAATCAATGTGAAGTGGCAACCACATATTCATGTCCTGATAGTTCTTACACCTATAATTCTACAAGATCTCGATGCGAAAAAGTCCCTGTTTGTTCACAAGGGACATATAATAATGCATACAATAAATGTCTGTTGGATGCCACAAAAGTCTGTCCAGGGGGGACTATTTATAACGCCACGAGAAATAGATGTGAAGCTGAACCAAGTTGTACGAGCGGGACCTATAATGCGAGTATTAACAAATGCGAATCAGGCACCGTCCCGATAGGTTACGGGACGCATTGGGCGTGGGATTTGGACAACAAACAATATTGCTCGAAAAACCCTGCGATAAAGGCGAATCCTGTTGAGGAATGCACTCAAACAGCAACCCCATGGGGGGATGG
>MGTA01000134.1:6548-7244 GCA_001799225.1 Deltaproteobacteria bacterium RIFOXYD12_FULL_50_9 | reverse complement strand
AAGTAGTCTGCCCATTCTGGTGGGGGTGACGAAAGGACTGAGGAAAACATACTCGCTTCCAATGGCACCCTGATCGTTTCACACGGCATACTTTCTGGTGGCTCGAAACCGATGGGCGACATGGCGCAGAAGAACTGCAAGCCGCACCTGTATGTGGACCTGTAGTGGGTCTCAATGGCCTATGCTGTCAGGGCTGGGTAAAAAATTACCTTTAGTGAAAACTAATTTTCAACAGCCTGCTAAGAGGCTTTCATTTGCCTCTTAGCAGGCTGTTCTTCGACCTTGGATGCCGAGCTATAAGAGCTGTTGCTTGCATCAACGACCTTGGTCATTTCTAAGGGTCGGCGGACTGAGGCAGGAGCAACACCGGCTTTCAAGGCATTCATTACACCGGACGCTTCCCAGTAATTTTCCACAATATGCAGTTGGCCGGGGGCAAATGGCAGTTCCTCCAAGTTGTTGCGCATGCGGTTCTTGTTTTCCCGAACCGCAATAACTGGGATACCCTGTTCGATTGCCGCAAGAGTGGGGAGGCCAACGCAGCCATCCGGGATAATCAGGCAAGAGATGTCTGTAGCCGTAAGAAGACCGGGGCTACCTTGAGGGGCCGGATTGGCAACAATTCTTGGACTTCTGTGCAGACCCTTTAAGATACAATGGAGATAGGTGGTGGAAACGGCCTCGGCCGATTTTCTC
>MGTA01000134.1:0-6513 GCA_001799225.1 Deltaproteobacteria bacterium RIFOXYD12_FULL_50_9 | reverse complement strand
AGATAGCATGGGTGAGCATTGCCTCCACTCCGCCCCAAGGATTAACCATGTCTCCAGTCTTGAAATAATCAGCGTGGAAAGATTCCGGCACTCTGATCAGGGTAGATAAAGCCACCGCATCATACTGTTGGCGATGGTCCTGCAGAACTTCGCAAAGGCGTTCCAGATATTCGATACGGCCCACAGCCCTGCCTGAGGAAGAATAGAGAGCATGCATAAGCATCTTGCTGTCCATCATGACCACTAATGGACAATCAAGGCCCAAGGCAGCCCTGGCGGCAGACACCGAGTTTATCGCGCATTCGTGAATAAATTTGTCTTCATGCTTGTCCAGAACTAACAGCACCCGGTTGGAGCGAACCTTTTGCAGGCCGACGGTACCCATGAGCAGGCGCGAAATGACACTACCTTCAACAAATAGTGAATTGTCGGACATCTCATTAATGTCAGCCGCGTTGACTACGTTTGGATGGGTGATGAGATTGTCACAGGATGAAGCCAGCAACCTGGTAAGCGGGCCACCATCGCCGGAATGACCACCAACCTCGGCACCAATCCCAGTGGGGACAAGCAATACGGCATTAAAGGCCCCGGTGTTTTCGTAAGTTCGTTTTTTAAACCGGAAGATCGACTCGCTTTTGGAAGGGGCAAAATCCGTATGGTGCGAAAGCACCCCCAGCTCGCATTTTAATGTTTCTTCGTCACTCTTGGTCACCACAAAGCGGATTGGGAGTTCATCGCTGCGCAAAACATCGCCAACGCATTGAGCAATGCTGGTAATAAGCGAGCCACTTACATGCTGCCTGGGGATCTCTATTTCCTTCTCAACCAATAACATCCTAAATCCTTTCTATGAAATGAGATCTGCACTCTTTGGCCTTGAACCATGCCTTGGTAAGCTCTTCGGCCTTGTCTTTATCGTATTCCTTGCAAGAGAAAATGTTTATGTACACTGCACCGAGCAAATCTAACGTATGAATAACAATTGTGCTAGTGAGAATAAATTGGACAGCGGATGTGCCCTTGGTATGCGGGGAAGTCTGCTGCTCTTCCGGATCGACTCCGACATCGTCCCAGAAATGCAGGTCACATCGTGTCATTTTTATTTCGGCGCATAGTTCCTTAAAGAAGGCTTTCAAACTATCCCTATTAAAGGTTAAAACGTCACAACCGTGTAAATCTAGGATTAATTCGTAACCGTAAGTATTTTTGAGTTTGTGCCGTGATTTCATGCAATTATTCCGTAGTCATCTAGCAGCCATTCAATCAGGGAACCATATTCACCGGCACACTTATCCCTAAGGATTTTTTTATAAGTATAAGTTCTTGGGTCGTTAGCCAATCTCAAAATCTCCCTAATAGCTTCAGTAACCTCAAGAAATACTTTAAGGCGGGCATCCCTTAAGGTTTTCCTATCTAGATCTGCATGCTTGACCGTTGTTACACCCCTACTCGAAAGAGTTTCACGGTAAATACCCTTAGTCGTACTGACTTTGTAGCTGAGGTGAGTTTTTATTGGGAGATCAGCAACAGAATCAAGAATTGGAGAATTTACGTCGTATTTGTCTCCTTTAGCAATATTGCACTTTTGGCAAGCAAGATGGAGATTGTTCCAATCGAATGTTGATTCCGGAAACAAATCTTTTGCTTTTGGTTTTCTGTGCTCAATGTGTGGGAAATCTACTTTGTCAATTTCAGATTCACAGTAGCAACAAAAGCATAATCCTTCATCATCGCTATACATAGTTTTTAGTGTGGCCAAGACGTCCTTTTTTGAATACGCCTTATACAGGTTAGCATCGATAGGTGTCCCGTCTGCATGGTGCTTCGCGATAGCATCAAGTAGCTTCTTTGTCCATTTAGGGGCATTGTTTTCAAGAGACTTCGGAGTGTTAGGCCTATCGACATTTCTCATTAGGTCATCTCATTACTTGAGTTTACGAAGCTTTTTCGTGATCATAGCAATTTCTGACGTTAAGCTGACTGGATCGCTTTCAGGCAACTTAGCAAGTTCAGTTTTTAGCTTCTTTAACTCAGACATATCTTGCTTTTTTATTGTGCCATCTAGTCTTTTTGAAAGAAGATCTTCATATTTACCCAATATCTTATTTTCGTACTCTGGTGCACGAGAACTTCCCGTTAACCCCATGATGGAATAAACGTCTTCAGCCAACCAACCGTAAGGTGTCACAATTTTATGTCCGCCAGCCCTCAATATATGTACTTTTATTTCGGATGAACCTGAGGCTACGAGAGGAGAATGGGTTGTAGAAATAAATTGTACACCGGGGAAGCTCTGTTGTAGTTTGTGTAGCACAGTTCGCTGCCATTTTGGATGTAAGTGTTGTTCAATTTCATCTATCAATACAATGCCTTTGATATCTCCAAACGTCTTTCTTTTCAGCAAACTAAGATTGTCTTTAGCTACTAAATCAAGAAACCACCATGATATAAAGTCAATTACCCAAGTAACAGTTGCTTGATACCCATCTCCCATTTCTCCCAATTCAGCTTTGCCCCAATGTCCCTCTACTTTTATTCCGGTAGGCGTGAGATTAATCTGCTTGGCGTCTTCTAAATCAAGCAAGACAGATAAAAGTTGTTTGATGACGTCTAGAAGTTTACGTGAATTATCATCTTTTGCCTTAGGTGTAGAATACTCGCCTCTAACAGCATCGATAATTCTTCTAATACCTAGTTCTGGATTTTGAAGACGTGCGTCATACTTAAATAGAGGATAAATTGCGTCTACAGATAAGTAATGTTGTATGTCTGCATTACCTTGTGTTCGCAATCCAGGCCCGTATCCGCACACAAAAATCTTATCCCATGGAAAATCCGATTCTTGTAACTCCTTCTTTTCTTTTCCCCTAAGTCTAAACCTTTTCTGGTCTACCCGTTCGAAAGCTTTTAAAGAGGTAATTATTGTTTCAATTCTGTATACAACCCCTCCCCCCGATGTCAAATCTATCTCGATGATAGCTTTAGATCCAAGCTTTGCCTCATCTATGCTCTTATCCCGTTGGACAAATTCACCTTGCATTTCTCTGAAAAGGGCTGAAGCACTCGTATCATCGCAAAGTCCCATAGCAATGCTTTTCAGGATGGTTGATTTCCCATCACCATTGTCACCTAAAATCAAGATCGAAGATCCTTGGTCCTCGAAATCTATCTCAAATTTATCAAAGCAACGCACATTTTCTAAATATACTCTTTTGATGTACATATTATTTGTTGTATTCATTTTAGACTCAATGTCTTTTCATCTCGTTTTATTAAATAGGGAAAGTGGTTGTTTTACTAATAACCTTTTTGCCACTTCCGTGAATGATGTAGGAATGGAATTGGAACTCTTGGTTCGTTTTTGCTCTTGATATAAGTTCTGTAGTCGCCGGAGCACCAATAACTCTAACGCCACCGATTCGCCGATCCTCAGCCATATGCAGATGCCCATGCAGTAATAGTCTTACTCGGTGAGTGATGCACAGCAAATGTAAAGCTTGTCGCTCCCCCTCCGGGATCTGATGCCCAAGCCGTTCTAACTTGGAATATGGCTTTTGTCCACGTTTTCTGGCGGTTTCCTCTCCGGGGATATTGGGGCTGTGATGGAGGGCTACTATCTTAACGGGGACATCACGATACTTGTGCAATTTGCTGGCCAAGCTGGATAGCTGGTAATAATTGACCTTACCCATCGCATTGGTAGCGACATTAAGGTTGCCGAGGTTGTTCGAATTCAGACCAAAGATAACTACCCGGGGATCAGGGTGGCAAACCCAGGGGAATTTTGTTTGCTGTTTACCAAGCTTCAGGCCATTGACAGCTTTGTGGAGGTCACTTTCCCGATAACTCTTACTGTTGCCAGGCAATCTTGCCCCGAGGCAACAAACATCATGATTGCCGGGAACCACAAGGGTGCGGTCGGTTAAACCGGCTTTATCGATAGCTTCCCAGAAGACCTGCCATGATTCAATATCTCCCCTGTCGGAAACATCCCCAGTGACCAGAACCAGGTCAGAATTTTGGATTGGCTTGGAAACCACTATTTTCCTAAAAGCCTCATTCATACCTTTCAGGGCGCTAAAGAGATTGGGCTCAGAACGCCTGGCGCCATCGGTTCTGGTGAGGTGCAAATCCGACAGATGGGCAATCTTGAAAGGTTTTTGTTCAGGCATCAGTCCTCTCCGGAGTTTTTATTTTCTGAGATCAGGTATAGGCGCCGCTTGGGATACTGATTCCTCAAGGCCATAGATCAGAGGGGTAACCTTTGCTTCCCGGAATAAAGCCACCACCGTTCCCGAGCGTTTATCGGCATCTCTGTGGCCTGTAAACCGCATTCCCTTATCGCTTTCCTTATGGCGCACATCTTCAACAGCCATGACAGTCAGGTCATGCGGGAAGCCATGCTTTGACTGGTTGCTGCATGAGGCTATCGTATATCTGGGGTTCAAGGTTTCCAGAACCTCAAGGGTTATGCCATGTTTGCTCATGTGATGGGGCACCTTGAGAACTTTGCAGCGCAAGGGCTTGTGATCTAACTCATCGGGGTTGATCATTTGCCCTCCGTTTGAGGTCCTTTTCAACTCTGGGAATTCCTCAGTTATCCGTGCCCAGGCATCGAATTGGGCATCAGCCGCCAGAATAATCGAATGCTGCTGTAGACGCTCTTCCTCTGCCAGGGCTTTTTCACTGGCCTCTTCAGGGGTCAGATAATAGGGGGCGATATCTTTGGGAGGGTATTCCAATTTTAATACGATTGAAGCGTTGTTGATATTGGTCCCGAAAGTGTCATAACGATTTTTTAGTTGGATAGACGGGCTCAGCACCACAAAACGCACCCGGTTTATGATGGTTTCATAGCCGCTGGTAGGGTGAATAACCTTTATCTCCGGATGTTCGCGCAGGAGCTGTATTAGGTCGTAATGAATTCTGGAGACATGCCGAAAACCGCTGTCCCAAAACTGTTCGATCTTTATCTCGCGCTGAATGCACCACCTGATAAGCTTTGACATGCCCTGGGTATGATCGGAATGGGGGTGGGTTGCGCAGATGAAAGGGATGTACTCTACCCCGAGATTTTCCAAGGCAGAGATGGTCTTATCGGCATTGTAGCAATCAATGATCGCGCAAGAAACCAAACCGGTGTACTTGTCGGGAAAACGCAGCAAAATAGCATCGCCATCGCCGACATTAAGGACAAATAACGACAGGGTGCTACTGTCAAAATTTTTCCTTATGCTTGCCTTTGTCTCTTTGAGCCCCATAACTCACCTTGCTCTTGAATTTTTGATGAGTCTATTTGAACTTGTTCTCTATTCTTTGGATCAAGTATTGTTCTTCGCGTGGCTTTGATGCGATCTCAGAGGCGGCAAGTTTCTGATATTGCATTTTAATTTCATTGCGGGCGATTCTGCGGGATTCGTCCCAGGGGAGGAGAAGATGAGTTAGCATGGCTTCTCGGCGGTTAATCGGTTTGTATTCGTTGTTCAATTCAGCGCCATTTACAATAAAAAAAACATCCCCTTCCGCGAGATGCTGTTTTGAATCGTAGCCAACAAAAGCCTCGATTCGCCACGCCGAAATAAAATCCTCTTCCTCATCCCCCCAGGATTTTATACTCAAATCTTCTATCTGAGTATCAGGCAATCGTGGCGCTCTTAGTATCCGGGCAGTACCATTGTCCATGATTTCATCAACGACGATTCGTTCTGCTTTGGGGCTTGGGGCTCGAAACTCCATCTTAACTCTCTTGTATTTTGACTGTTTTTTTTACCTGTTCGCCCGTGGCAATTATTCCCGCTGCTATATTGGCCCCCTGCCGTAAAGCATCATCCCTTAGATGCGCATAACATTGCGTCATTACAGGAGACTTATGGGTCAGGAGTCACTGGAGAACATTTAGCGTTTTATCGGTTGTCCCGCCGTGGCTAAACCACGGGGGCAATTGCAACCTAAGTCCGTGGCGAAGGCACCAGAGATGGTAAAAATTTCGCGGGAGATCGATAAAATGTTGTTGAACTGAGCCGCGATGCGCCACCCTCTATGGGATTTATATAGCGGGCAGGTATCTCGATGGCAAGCTGAAAGTTTGATAGGCAGGGTTTGTTCATAGTTGATTCATCCCACGAGCTAATCGATCAGGACTTTGTTGCTGCCAAAATCGTTTGCGAGATTTCTTTTTTGGGAAAACTCCGGGGTCAGATTAGAGTTTCGGACATTCTCCCATGGCCTTTTCTCGAACAGTCTTGAAAAGCCACTTTTCTCCTTCTCATTACCCAAAGTGACCCCTCAAGTTCTCCGACTCACCCGCCTGCCTGAAACCTTCAGCGATTAGACAATCGTGCGCTTGGCGTTACCATTTTTTCGGTCCTTGTATGGCCGAAGCTTACCTTGCCGTCAGCGATAGCTCGTAGCCGGATGAGGTCACGCCGCCCCTTTTTTTACCTGTTCGCCCGTGGCAATTATTCCCGCTGCTATATTGGCCCCCTGCCGTAAAGCATCATCCCTTAGATG
>MGTA01000133.1:4167-9969 GCA_001799225.1 Deltaproteobacteria bacterium RIFOXYD12_FULL_50_9 | reverse complement strand
CCACATAGCTTATGATCAGCGGGATGGAGGCGAGATGACAGGGACTGAAGAGGACGCTCACCATGCCCCACAGAAGACAACCGATGGCTGCCAGGGCAAAGCCGCCGGTTATCCAGGTATTGATGGTCAAGAAGAGAGTGTCAAGCATGGCTATTTTTCGGCCAGCAGCTTGTCAAGGATCTCTTTGATGGATTTTTTGTCAAAAAACCCAAAATGCCTGAAGGTTTCTTTGCCGGTTTTATCGAAAAATATCTGGGTCGGAATTCCCTGAATCTTGAAGCGTTTGCCAGGCTCCGAGTCTTTCCAGACATCTATGAAAATGACCGCAGCCTTGCCCTGATACTCTTTTTCAAGTTCTTCAAGAATCGGCGCCATCATTTTGCATGGGATGCAGCTTCTGGCGCCAAGATCCAAGAGGGTGACGGTATCCTTGACCGGGATCCCGTCAGGAGCAGCCGTTGTCGGACCTGGGAGAAGAGAGAAACTAAGAAGCGCAATTACGAATAGATAGATGATGTTTTGTCGCATGGTTGGGCCTTTTTCGGTGGTCGGCTGAGTTTCCGTCGGGCAATAGTTGTTTACCAGTCAAAGCGGAACTGGCCGAGGTAGGCGTCCAGCTTCTGTTGACCAGCAGAGTCAAGTTCGGGGCACTGGTCCGCTTTTTTGCCGCCTTCCGCTGCCTGGGCGGCAAAGACCATGCAGGATGCCAGGCCGCATTTAGCGCAGTTGTTTCTGGGCAGTAATTTCAAGATCTGAAAAACCTGAGGTTGCGGGGCAGCCTGGTATGAAGGCTCAATCTCGTGCCGTTTTTCCCAGGCATCGTTGATCTCTCCTTGCAGCCATTTCAGGATTTTTTCGGCCTCTTCTTCGTCACGCAAGGCATTAATCGCAATTCTTTTGGCGTGGACGGTGATCAATTTGCCTTGCGCCTTGATCGTCACGGAAGGCGGTTCTTTAAAATAAATATAGCCTCCCAAGACCGCGTTCAGGTAGGGAATCACCTCACCGACCGGCTGATCCAGATGGGCGATGCAGTGCACGGTCTGGGTCTCTGGTCGGCATGCGGCCCGGGTAATCTCCTTTGTCCATCCTTGAAGTAACATAGTGATCTCCTCTCGTTTGGCCGTATACGGTTCCGTTATCTGGACTCTGTCGGTCACGGTTTACAACTCACATGACAAACCCCTGCAGGTGTCTGCTTGGCAAAGGGGAAGTATTTTCGTTTGAACCGGAAGGCGACGTTGACCAGACCGATCAGAACCGGCACCTCGACCAGTGGGCCGATCACCGCAGCAAAGGCCTCGCCGGAGTTGATACCGAAGACGGCGATGGCGACGGCGATGGCCAGTTCGAAATTGTTGGAAGCGGCGGTGAATGAGAGGGTGGCTGACTGCTCATAGGTGGCGCCGGCCTTCATCGACATGAAGAAGGAGGTCAGGAACATGATCAGGAAGTAGATGGTGAGCGGGATGGCGATCCGTACCACGTCGAGCGGCAGTTGGACGATATACTCGCCTTTGAGCGAGAACATCACCAGGATGGTGAAGAGCAGAAAGACCAGAGTGAGCGGGCCAAGTTTCGGCAACAGACGGGTCTGATACCACTCTTCGCCCTTGAGTTTCAGGCCGATAAACCGGGTGAGCATACCGGCGATAAAGGGGATGCCGAGATAGATAAAGACACTTTCGGCGATCTGAGCCATGGAGATATCGACCACTGCCCCTTCGATCCCGAACCAGCGTGGCAGGGTGGTGATGAAAAACCAGGCGTATACCGAAAAGAACAGCACCTGGAAGATCGAGTTAAAGGCGACCAGCCCGGCGCAATACTCGGTATCGCCCTCGGCCAGATCGTTCCAGACAATGACCATGGCGATGCAGCGGGCCAGGCCGATCAGGATAAGGCCGACCATGTATTCGTGATAGCCGGATAAAAAGGCGACGGCCAGGCCGAACATCAGGATAGGGCCGACAATCCAGTTCTGGACCAGGGAGAGGGTCAGCACTTTGCCGTTGCGGAAGACTTCGTGCAGCTTTTCGTAGCGTACCTTGGCCAAGGGCGGGTACATCATTAATATAAGGCCGATGGCGATGGGGATATTGGTGGTGCCGACTTGAAAGGCGTTGATTATATCGCGGACACCGGGATAGAGCTAGCCGCCCATGACACCGATGAACATGGCCAGGAAAATCCACAGGGTGAGAAACCTGTCGAGAAAGGAGAGTTTTTTGGTCGGTGCCATGTTGTCCTCCGAAAAAATTGATTCGTGGTTACGGCGCTGCGCCGGATCGGTTCAGCAGGAGCAGTTGATTTTTTTGGTGGCCAGATAAGCGGCAAGGGCTGCCGCATCATCGCGGCCGTTGCCGAGGGCCGCCAGCTCTTTCTGGAAGACGTTAAGCAGGGCCTGCTGCAGGGGGGTGTTTTCCCGGTTCAGGCGGTAGTGCATCCAGGTTCCTTGCCGCCGGTCGAGAACCCAGCCGGTATTTTTCAGGTAGGAGAGGTGCCGGGACACCGTCGACTGTGGCAGGTTAAGGACAGCCATCAGGTCGCAGACACACAACTCGCCGTTGGCAAGCAACGCCATGATCCGCAGGCGGGTCTCATCTGCCAGGGCCTTAAAGATTTTTGCGCTGGTTTTCATAAAGATGACTATATCCGCATAAACGGATATAGTCAATGATTTGTTTAATTTTTCTCTTTGTTCTGCAGCGGAGTGGATTTGATATCCAGAATCGGGGTGCCGTCGATCACATCGACGCCCGAGACCTCAATGCTGTTGTCCTGCACCTTGAGGACCTTAAGCTCGGATAGGGCGATGGGATTGGGCCGCATGGGGCTTCGGGTGGTGAACACCCCGCGCAGGCCGCGGCTGCGGTCGCCGCGCGGATAGACCTTGAGCAGGTCTCGCCGTGCTTTATGCAGCCAGAAGAGGACCACCAGGGTCTGGCCTGCCTCAAGGCCTTCCATGGCATCCAGATAGGCCGGGAATATCTCGATGATGCCGGTCTCGGCTGATTCCGTGAAGTTTCTGGGGGCATCAGCCGGGGTTCGCAGGCCACAGTGCATCACCCCGATCGGGGTGACTGTGATCTCCTCTGTTTGTTCCATGAGTGGCCTCTTGTTAGAAGAGTCGCCCCCTTTTCCTGTGGGCACAGGGGAGTGCCGGGTTGATTTTTGGTTTCGTTGTTGTGCCGATTTTTTTGTGAACTGCTGAAAAGCGTTCTTTTGTCGCCCTATTTCCCTTATTCAGAGATGTGATTCAACCGAATTTAGCCAGGAAGTCATTAAGGGCTTTTTTCAGCCAGGCCATGGATTCCTGCCCTGAGATGAGAAAGAGGTAGCCGCTCAGATTATGTTCCTGGAGTTTAAAAAGCGTTTTCATGAATATTGCCGGTTCGTTATTTTCGGATAGGTTTCTGAAAATTTCCGGATTTGAGGCCCTGCTGAGCATAATTTTAGGAGGCGAATAGGAGATGATATCTTTAAGGAGTTCGGAAATCTTCCCGATGCAGGCTCCGATCAGGATGTTGCCGATCTCAAGAAGAGTTTCGCGTTCCAGCAATCCAGGGTCCATGCCGATGCTTGCCTCTTCGTTTTCCTCAAAAAGTTCCAGAAGGTTCTGGCTGAAAGAGGTAGGGAAGATGAGCAGGGCAGTCCCCTGAAATTTCCCCCAGTAGTTCTGCTCAATGATATAAATCCCCTGCTCACCGCTGGTTTCTTCAGCTATCCGGGCAGGCAGATGGCCGGCGTTCAACATTTCCACTTTGGGCACACTCAGCAAAACTTTGATATTAATGATGTCGGCCAGATCAGCTGAGGCCTTGCCGAAACTGATGTTCATGACTTCCTGCAGGATATCAATCTCGGTGGCGGAAAGGATGACAGCTTTCTGCTGCTTACTCGTCATATACTCCCCCTTTCAGAAAATGCTTCCTCGGCCTTCCTGATGGCTTTTTCAGCTTTTTCCTGAGTCGGTGGTTTTTTCAATACCATGAGGGCCCCGAGCTTAGCGACCTCCATAAGAGATTTTGACTGAATATCAGCCGTTACAACGATGACGAGGGCATTATTATTTTTTTTCTTAATTATTTCAAGTGCTTGCATGCCATTCATGACCGGCATCGTCAGATCCATAAAGACCAGATCGGGGTTTTCTTTTTCAAAGATTTCGACTCCCTCCTGGCCGTTTCCGGCATCAAGAAATGTAAAATCCCTGTCCTGGGGAAGGCATTTCTTGAGTATTAGACGGGCGACGGGGGAATCGTCAACGATCAATATTTTTTTCAGCATGGTCTTCGTCTCTTGAGGTAGGAATAACCGCTTTGAGTAGTAGTATTGACTCTATAACTTAAGTTCCCGTTTCATCGGTATCCTTTTCAACGGCAAAGTTAATGATGGAAAAAATTTCTTCAATCTGACCGTCAACATCCCTGGGTGCCGTATTTCTTGCAGGCGCTACCTGAGGTTGCTTGATGGCATTTTCCGGAGACGGCGGTTTATGCGGTGCTGTTTTCTTTATACGGCGCGCAGGAGTTTTTTTTACGGTACTCTTTTTAGGTCGTACCGGCTTTTTCAGGTGATCAGGAGATGATTTGAGAATATCACTGGATCCCGGGTTAAAAAGGGATTGAATTTGATTGATCTGAAAGAGCAAAGGTGATTCCTCAACAAGCCGAGATTTTCGGGGTTGTGGCGTTTCTGAGGGGGTATCAGCAGGAGAATCGGCTGTTTTGATCTGATCCCCTGTAGTTGGCAATTCATCTGCAGCTGTGCTGCCGGGAAGGGTATGAATCGCCTTGAATGGATTATGGCTGGCGGAGGTAAACAGATCTGTGAGGACGGAATCTTTGATGCCGGCACTCTTATTATCCGGATCAAGATTCGCAAAGAGGGCATTCGTAAGTTTTTTCTCATAGATGGCAGCCTCTGTGACATCAAGGATGGTGATGAAGGCATACTGGATCTTGTTTGTTTCGTCTCTTATCGGACCCATGGTGCAGTTTTGCTGCATGTATTTTTGTTCGGAGATAAATGAGCTGTCAGGCTTAAAAGGAAAAATGTAATCGTGAAAATTTCTTGAAAAGAAGTAAAAATTTCCGAAGGTGACAACCGCCTTAAAATTCCTTTCGAATTTGAGGTCGTTGAGATGCGGGTATATTTCGAAAAGGGACTTGCCGTATACGTCATCTTTTTTTATGCCGCTGTGAGACTCAAGCCATCGATTCCAGAATCGGATCCGCAAGGATTTATCGAGGATTACGAGACCAAGATCGATCATTTGAAAAATCTGGGCAAAAATTTTCATCTCATCTCAGATACTGGTTGGAGTCAACGTGTTAATTTTATTCGGGTCCGGGCAAATGACACTCCCTCCATGGCCTTTCTTGCAGTAATGGTTTTTTAACGAATTAAAGTGGCTGTCTAGATCTCTATTTTTAGCATATTAATATTATTCTATCAAATTTTTAAATCCATTCCGGCTCAGTTCAAGATTAATATAAAAAACTGTGATGTGAATGAATTCTGTGGCCGGGTCTGGTTGAACAGAAAGTATATTTTTCTCACTCATCTTCGGGAAAGATTTTGCCTGGGTTCAGGATATTTTTTGGATCAAAGAGGGTTTTTATGCCCTGCATGACGCTAAGGGTGTTGTTGTCGAGTTCCAGGCCGAGATAGGCGGCCTTGGTGATGCCGATGCCGTGCTCGCCCGACAGGGTGCCGCCCAGGCGGATCACCTCGGCAAACAATCGTTGTTTGGCGATCTGGGTCTGGGCTTGTTCTTGTGGATTGCCTTTGTCGAGC
>MGTA01000133.1:3399-4123 GCA_001799225.1 Deltaproteobacteria bacterium RIFOXYD12_FULL_50_9 | reverse complement strand
GCGAGCCAGATCTTCCAGAAACAAAACGAGGTCCGGAATCCTGGTGCGCGGCACGACGACATCCTCGCTGATCTTGTGGGGGCGAAGCTGAAAGGCAGCCGGAGAGATCGAGCGGCGGGCGGCCCACAGGGCGTTTGCCTCGGTCTGATCAGCTGCTTGGCGGATCTCAATAAACGCCTGCTCGGCGTGCAGAAAAGCGATGAGCTTTTTACTCTCCAGGGCCAGGGCCTGTGGATCGCCGTCCAGTTCGAGCAGGAGAAGGGCGGCGGTTTCCGGGGGCAGGGAAAACGGCAGTTTTGCCGAGATCATGGCCAGGGCGGTTCTGTCGATATATTCCAATGTCCTGGGTTGGTGCTTCGCCAGGATCCTGGCGACCGCGGTCACTGCTGCGGCCATGCTGCCGGCCGCCAGGAGAAAGGTGGCCGTGGCCGGCGGCAGGGCAATGAGCCGCAAGGTGATGCTGGTGATGATCCCCAGAGTCCCTTCGGAGCCGACAAACAGCCGGGTGAGGTCGTAGCCGACCACCCCTTTGGCGGTGCGCACCCCGGTGTGGATGATCCTGCCGTCCGGCAGAACAACGGTGAGGCCGAGGACATAATCCCGGGTGACTCCGTACTTAACGGCGCTTGGACCGCCGGCGCACTCGGCGACATTGCCGCCCAGGGTGCAGAAGTTGGCGCTGGCCGGATCAGGCGGGTAATAGAGGCCGAGGCGGTTGACCTCT
>MGTA01000133.1:2810-3276 GCA_001799225.1 Deltaproteobacteria bacterium RIFOXYD12_FULL_50_9 | reverse complement strand
GTGCTGGCGGGAAAGGCGACGGCCGTCGGCAGGAACTCCTGGGCAGTGCCGTCGTAGGAGTAGCACATCAGCTCTTCCGGCAGGGTGGTAAGGTTGGCCGGGCCGACAATGGCGGCCAGTTTTTTTAATACGGCGCTATTCAGAATATGCCTCCTCAAAGTTTAATTGAACTGCAAGGGGTTATTGCGGGATTGGCAAAAAAACGGTACGCTTCAGCCGTTAGTATATTTATCATACATTATTGACTTACAGGATTCACCCATGAAAAACAGATTGCGAGTTGCCTTGCTGGCCGGCGGTCGATCCGGCGAACGAGAGGTCTCCTTGAAAGGCGCGGCCGAGGTGACCAAAGCCTTGGACCCGGAGAAGTATCAGGTAAGCCACTACGATCCGGCCACCGATCTTGCCCGGCTGATCACTGACCGGCCAGGACTGGATGTGGCCTTTATTCTGCGGCACGGCAGGT
>MGTA01000133.1:0-2772 GCA_001799225.1 Deltaproteobacteria bacterium RIFOXYD12_FULL_50_9 | reverse complement strand
GGTTTTAGGCAGTGCGCTGGCCATGCACAAGCAGATGGCCAAGGTCCAGTATCGGCATGCCGGTCTCCTGGTGCCGGACTGGATCATGGCGATTCCCGAGGATGCCAAGAACCCTGATCGGATCATGAAAGCCCTGCCTCTTCCCTTGGTAGTCAAACCGGTACAGCAGGGCTCGAGTCTCGGCATGAGCATTGCCCGCACTGCTCAGGAGCTTACCGCCGGCGTTGCCCTGGCCTTTACCTTTGATCATGAGGTCATGGTCGAACAGTATATCAGGGGCAGGGAGATTACCGGCGGCGTGCTCGGCAACGATACCCTTACCGCCTTGCCGATTGTCGAGATTATCCCCGGAGATGCCTTTACGTTTTTTGATTATACGGCGAAATACACCCCGGGGGCGTCACGGGAGGTCTGTCCGGCCGAGATTTCTCCGGCATTGACCGCCCAAGCCCAGGAAATAGCCAGGCGGGCACACCGCGCCTTGCTGTTGCGGGGCTACAGCCGGACCGATATGATTGCCTCAGGTAACGATATCTATATTCTGGAAACCAATACCATCCCCGGCATGACACCGACCAGCCTGTTGCCGCAGGCGGCCCAGGCCCACGGGCTGCCCTTTGCTGCCCTGCTCGACCGTCTGCTGGAGTTGGCCTTGGAAAAACCGGGCAGGCTGTAATCGCATCAACGTTGTCTAACGTGAATTGACAGTGGAGGATTCTATGAATAAAGACCGGGGCGTTGTTGTTTTGCTGTGCAGTATTCTCTGGCTTGGGATGGGACTTCCCCTTGCAGCCTTCGGAGCCGCCAATTATGAACCTTCGATAACCTGTGAGAACTGCCATCCCAAGATATATGTCCAGCATGCCCAGTCAATGCATGCCAAGTCGGTAGAGAATCCGGTATTTTTAGCCCAGTATTTCAAGGAGATGCTGCCCAGGGCCGCGAAGGATCCGGCTTTTGTGGAGGAGGCGGAAGGCTGTTTTGCCTGCCACGCGCCGGTTGCCTATCTCCGCGGAAAGCGGCAACTTTCTCCCTCCGACGAGCTGCCGTCCCCTATTATGGAGGTGGGCTGTGATTTCTGCCACACTATCAGCGGGTTCAGGGGGCCGGAGCTGGGCAACGCCAACTATATAAACACGCCTGGACCGTCTAAGTTAGGTCCTTTTCAGACGAAATCAGACTGGCACCGTAAGTTTGCTAAATTGCAGACCAGGAGCGAGGTGTGTGCCGTCTGTCACAATGTCGTGAATAAACAGGGCTTAGGGGTCGCGGTCACCTATGATGAATGGAAGAACAGCCAATACGCCAAGGATAATATCCAGTGCCAGGACTGTCATATGAATATTAATGGTTTTCTGACCGGAGGTAAGGCGCGTTTTGAGAAGGGTAAGGCTGCCTCCATGGCCTTTGTTGAAGTTCAGGAGCGGGGCAAGATCTTTACCCACAGGTTCCCGGGGGCCCATTCCGCGAGCGTGGTGCATGGGGCGGTTGGTCTGAAGATCGAGCCGGGTGTCCGGACTGCTGAGGGCCTGGTGGTCGATATTTTGGTGGATAACTCCCGCACCGGTCACAAGATGCCGTCAGGCAGCACCCAGCTGCGGATGATGTGGCTTGAACTCAAGGCCGGCAGCGGTGGACAGATGGTTACTATCCCGGCGGTTTCTGTGAAGGAACAGGATGGCGGATATGACGTGACCTCAGGGGGCGCAGTGGACAGCGAGTTGTTGGGAGAGGGTATTCCCAAGGCCTCCCGGCTTTACCGGGCTATTTTTACTGACGCCGACGGCAAGCCGACCATGAGTGCCTACGATGCGGTGAAGATAGCCTTTGATAACCGTCTGGAGGCCTCTGAGGTGCGGAAGGAGTCCTACCTCATTCCTGTTCCGGCCGGCACAACCGAGATCGCCCTGTCGGCATCATTGTATTATATGGCTTATCCTCCGGCCTTTGCGAAACGCCTTGATCTTCCTGTGCCAAATCCGGTGATTATCGCAGCCGCCAATAAGAGAGTTGAGGTGAAGTAGGGAGAGAGCTAACCAAGCTGCCAGAAAACGTTGCGTGTGTACGGGCCGTCAAACTCACAGAAGTACAGTGTGAGTACCCAGCAGGACGGTGTTAAAGAACAAATTCAACAGATTTCCAAGATAAGGAGAAGAGATATGGCGATGGATGTGGTTGATTATGAGATATTTGGCAGTGAGATGCAGTATGTCGAGGTTGAACTCGACCCCGGCGAGGCGGCCATCGGCGAAGCCGGCGGCATGATGTACATGCAGGACGGTATACAGATGGACACTGTGTTCGGTGACGGGACGCAACAGGGTGGGTTCTTCGGCAAACTGCTCGGCGCCGGCAAGCGCCTGCTGACCGGTGAAGGGATGTTTACGACGGTGTTTCACAATGAGGGCTCGGGAAAGCGGCGGGTCGCCTTTGCCGCTCCATATCCGGGCAAGATCATCGCGGTTGATCTTGCCCGGATGGGCGGTACGTTGATCTGTCAGAAGGATTCCTTCCTGTGCGCGGCCAAAGGGGTTTCCCTGGGCATCGCCTTCCAGAAAAAACTCGGCGTCGGCCTCTTTGGCGGCGAAGGTTTCATCATGCAGAGGCTTGACGGTGACGGTATGGCCTTTGTTCACGCCGGCGGCACATTGATGGAAAAGACCCTGGCGCCCGGCGAATCGCTGCGTGTCGATACCGGTTGCGTCGTAGCCTTCCAGCCCAGCGTTGATTTCGATATCCAATATGTCGGCAAGATCAAGTCGGCCTTATTCG
>MGTA01000132.1:5915-9463 GCA_001799225.1 Deltaproteobacteria bacterium RIFOXYD12_FULL_50_9 | reverse complement strand
GTCGGTTCAATTACCAGCAGCTACGGCACTTGTTCAGCCGATATCGTGCTGGCAGATGCCGCAGGCACTGATGACCCTACCGGAGCTAGGGATGGCGCCGATTCCATAAGAGGCGCATACAAGGCCTCATCGTCAGTCCTTGCCTTCTCCAAGACGGCAACAACCATTTGGGATCCCGTGAACTATAGCAATACCCCCAAAGCCATTCCGGGCGCTCTGATCAGATACGTGATCGCCGTGACCAATGGAGCTGCGGCAACATCATCTGCTGTCCTAACGACCATCACTGACGGACTGAACGCCAATACGGCGATTGATCCTAATTTGAAGGTCGCCGCGCTTAGCGGCCCTCTGACAGCCCTGGCAAATGAGTCTGGTATTGCGGGAAAGGGCTTCAAGGCAGTGGTTACCGGTTCTACGCGTGCCGCCAACGGCGTAAATCAATATTTCACCACCACCAGCGATGCAGATGGTGTAGATATCGCCGGGCAAAACATCACGGCAACGTTGACGACGGTGCTGCCGGCGGAAGTCGGCCCCCCCGGTTATGCAGCCGGCGAACTTAAGGCTGGTGAGACAGTCACCCTTACGTTCAATATTGTTGTCCAGTAGCAGGTTAGTCTACAGAAGGTAGTTATCGTGAGATCTTTTTTACCCATATCAGCCGCAGCACGGCGCATCTGTTCCGGTATAGTTACCGGAACATGCGCAATGTTGCGCTATTTTTCAATGAGTCCTTCTGCTGTGAATCGGGTGATACCGATTCTGGCTGTCCTTTTTACCCTCTTCTTCCCGGCAGCGGCTCTGAGCGCCACGACTATCGACAACACTGCAAGAGCCGATTTTTTGATCGGAACAGTGCCGATGGTCTCTTTTTCAAGCACCGCGTCCATTATCGAGAGGACCCCATCAACTCTGGAGTATCTGAAATACGCCCCGCTCTCTCTCGGCGCGAAAATGGTCAAGGTATCCACAACAAAGTATCTGAACACATCAGGATCATACAGCAACATGCCGGACCCGGTTCCGGTAGGCTCCACAACTCCACTGGACATCAGCAACAATAAGGTTCCGCTCATCAAAGCAGATGTCTATCATGGCAACGAACCGTTCTTCCTCAGGCTTTCAGATGTGGACCAGAACACTGATCCGACAGTTGTGGAAACCGTTTTACTGACCTTGGAAATTATAGACAACGCTGAAAAAGAGGTGCTTGTTCTTACTGAGACAGGTCCGAATACCGGTGTTTTTGTCGGATATATTCAGTCCGTCACAACGTCTGTCGTTAACCGGAATGGTGCTCTCAGCGTCCACGAGAACGCCAGCATCGTTGCAACCTACGTTGATTCGGTCGACGGCGCCGATACCTCAACAGTAACGGCCCTTGTTGACCCATTCGGTATCGTTTTTGACAGCAAAACCGGCCTGCCGGTAAATGGGGCAACTGTTACCATGCTTGATACCGCCTCCAACACCCCGGCCGTTGTCTATGGTGATGACGGAGTCAGTATTTATCCTTCGACCGTGAGCAGTGGAGGAACCGTTTCGGACAGCAGCGGTGTGGTCTACATCTTCCCGCCCGGCGGATACAGATTCCCTTTCATGGCACCCGGGAAATACCGTCTTATCGTTGTCCCGCCGTCGACATACAGGGCGCCGTCCATAGTTTCAACAGCGGAGCTCCTGGCTCTTGGGCCATTCGCGATAGTGCCCGGATCAAGGGGAGAGAAGTTCGTGGTTGCTGCCGGACCGGCTATGCATATAGATATCCCGATAGATCCCATTGCCGAATTGTATCTGACCAAGGCAGCCTCTAAGGAGGAGGTGTCGATCGGTGATTTCCTGCAGTATAAAATTACGGCTGAGAATACCACTGCCAGCAATATTGTCGGCATTCTGGTCAACGACAGACTTCCACTCGGATTCAGATATCGCCACGGATCGACAAAGATTAACGGTTCAACAGTTCCTGACCCTGTAGTTTCAAGCGACGGCAGGTCGCTGACCTTTAAACTCGGAGGATTAGTATCCGGTAAAACTGCGAATCTAACTTATGTGGTGGAGATAGCGGCAGGCGCAAAAATCGGCAAGGCAATAAACCTGGCAGCAGCGACCGCTACCGGCGGAGTGGTATCCAACACTGCCAGGGCGGAGGTGCTGGTCAAAGAGGATCTCTTCGGCAGCAAGACCATTATAATGGGCCGGGTATTTCCAAAAGGGTGCGGGGAGGGTCAGGATACCGACGGGGTGAGCGGAGTGCGTATCTATCTTGAAGACGGCACTTATGCGATAACCGACAAGAATGGGATGTACCACTTTGAGGGTCTTGTTCCCGGCACCCATATAGTGCAGCTCGACATAGACACCATACCGAAGGATTATGAATTAATCTTTTGTGAGGAGAACGATCGGTTTGCCGAAACGCCATATTCCCAGTTTGTCGATCTCCAGGGAGGGACCATGTGGCGCGCCGATTTTTACGCAGTCCGAAAGCCTGTTCCGCCCCCTGTCATGGTCCCGGAACCAATTCCGCCGCTTGTCGTTGTCCCGGTACCTGTTTTACCTGTTGAGATAAAAGGGTCTGTGGGGATTGAGCTTAACAGCACTCTTCTCAGCACAGAGGTGGAATACGAGGTATTACTTCAGGTCGGAGATGTTCCAGGCGCCAATCTTCGACTGTCTGTAGTGCTGCCGGAAGGGGTTCTATACAGGACTAAAAGCAGTAGTCTGAAAAATGCTGTATTGCCTGACCCTGAGATAATGGAAAATGTTCTTACATATCGCCTCGGGGATGTCGGTTCCAACTGGGAAGGCAGGATAAAGTTCAGTGCGGAAATACAAGCCGCAGGCGAGGAAGGGGAGTTTTCGACAAAGGCGCTATTAACGTTTAACACTCAGGGAGTAAACGATAACAGGACACCTTTGGTGGAAAATATCCTGAAACGAGTCAAAAATTTTGAAACCGTGACCAAACCTCCCATGCTTCTCTATCCGCACTTTGTATCCGGCAGCGCCGTTCTGAGCAGCGAGGATAAAGTGCAATTAGACGGCGTGGTTAACGAACTTAAAAAATTTGATATTGCCAGTATGTATGTCACAGGGCATACCGATTCCGAGCCGATATCGGAGTATCTGCAGCCTACCTATGCCGATAATTACGTACTGTCTTTTGCAAGGGCGCGGAGCGTAGCTGAATATCTGGCCGAATTCCTGAATCTTTCTCCTGAACAGGTGATAATTGACGGTAAAGGACCTGATATGCCTCTGGCAAGTAACGAGAACAGCGCCGGGATGGCCAGAAACAGGCGCACGGAGTTAATAATCACATCCGGAAAAGAGAAGAGTTGGTATGAAGTGAAAAATATCAAAGACAAGAGTGGGATCAGGAATGTTGAGGTGAATGAGATGATCCCGAACAAGAGCCTGGCGGCTCCTTTGATCGCGGTAACTGAAATACCCCCGGATAAGAGCTTGGCAGCACCTCCGATAGAGGAGATAAAAAATGATAAAGCTGAGTTGAGCAGCTTGCCTGCTCATACGAAACTTAT
>MGTA01000132.1:0-5870 GCA_001799225.1 Deltaproteobacteria bacterium RIFOXYD12_FULL_50_9 | reverse complement strand
GCCAGAAAGATTAAACTCTTTATGAACGGCGAAGAGGTTGATCCGATCAGTTTTGACAATACCATAAAAAGCCAGGGCGACAAGGTTGCGGTGAGTACATGGTCCGGTATAGGTCTTTTTGAAGGAGATAATTTCTTTGAGACGGTTGAGTACGATAACGGCGTTGAAAGCGGACGGATTAAACATACGGTTCATTACTCAAGACCTCCGGTTAAGGCTGAATTGGTCATGGTGCAATCAAACCTTATTGCCGACGGCAAGAACACGCCGGTCCTGGCGATCCGTCTTATAGACAAGGACGGCCATCCGGCAAGAGAGGGGATCATCGGCGAATATGCTGTCGACCCTCCGCACCTGCCTTTCGAGAGAATGGCAGAGTTGCAGGATGACTCTGTTTCGGCATCCAGGAGCGAAAAGTTGAAATATCTGGTTGGAGAGGATGGCATGGCTTTTATCAAGCTTATGCCGACAGCCCAAACCGGCGAAGCTGTTGTCCGGTTCAGCTTTATGAACGGCGACCAGGAAGTTCGGACCTGGCTTACCCCCGGAAACCGCGAATGGGTGCTCGTCGGCCTGGCCGAAGGGAGTGCAGGGTATAACACGGCAAGCGGCAACATGGAGAGTCTGGGGGACTCGGGTGTCGATGATAATTACTATAAGGACGGCAGACTGGCCTTTTTTGCCAAGGGGATGATAAAAGGGAAGTGGCTCCTCACTATGGCTTATGACAGTGACAAGAACTGGGGAACCAGACAGAATGACTCTCTGCATCAGATAATTAATCCGAACAAATATTATACCCTTTACGGAGATGCTACCCAGCAGGGCTACGAAGCCGCCAGTGCCAGGAGCCTCTATGTCAAGCTGGAAAGAGATAAATTTTACGCCCTTTTCGGTGATTTTGAAACCGGGCTTAAAGTAACGGAATTGTCGCGATACAGCCGTAATCTAAACGGCTTTAAATCGGAAATGAAAGGCGAAAGGTTCGACTTCAACCTCTTTGCCAGCGACACGAACCAGGCCTTTGTTAAAGACGAGATAAGGGGTGACGGCACATCGGGTCTGTACAGGCTTTCAAGAAAAAATATAGTAATGAACTCGGAGTCTATAACCATAGAGACGAGAGACCGCTTCCGCAGCGAGGTCATAATATCATCTCAAAAACTCAGCCGTTACCTTGATTACAGCATCGAATATGATACCGGCAGCATCTTCTTCAAGTCCCCTGTTTTCAGCCGGGATGAGAACTTTAACCCCATCTATATAGTCGTGGACTACGAGTCTTTCGACACTACGGATATGTCCTACAATTACGGTGGCCGGGGCGCTGTCAGGTTTATGGATAACCGGCTGGAGATCGGCGCCACCCATATCTATGAGGGAAGCGCCGGGGGAGCGGGTAAACTGGGAGGTATCGACGCCACCCTGAAGATCAATGACCGGACGAGCATCAAGACGGAACTTGCCGTGACTGATATTGATTTGCAAGGATCAGGACGAGCCTACATCACCGAACTGTCTCACCGGTCGGAGAAACTGGAAGGAAAGGTCTATGTCCGCGAACAGGATAGTGAGTTCGGTCTGGGCCAGCAAAGGGGAAGCGAGACAGGGACCCGGAAGCTCGGTTTTGACGGCACATACCATTTTAACCAAGAGCTAAGCGTCAAGAGCGATGCATACCGGCAGTATAATTTAGCTGTCGATGCTGTGCGGGATCTGGCTGAGGCGCGAGTAGAGTATGCGGAAAAAAAGTACGACCTTCATGGCGGCCTGAGACATGCGGAAGACACCCTTGGCAACGGGGATACTAATATTTCCGAACAGATTACCGCCGGCGGCAGATTACTTATCGACGACAGCCTCACACTCAGGCTTGATCATGATCAATCGGTACAGGGGAACACCAACAGCGACTTCCCGACCCGCACGACCCTGGGAGCCGATTACAAACTTAACGATACAGCGACACTGTTCGTGGCCCAGGAGTTCACCCAGGGAGAGTATGAGGACAGTGAGTCGACCAGAATCGGAGTACGGGCCTCGCCATGGACCGGTGGGCAGATCAGCTCATCAATGGAGCAGCAGTCCGGCGAAAACGGCGCGCGGGTCTTTGCTGTCGCCGGCCTGAAACAAGCCTACAAGATAACTGAAAAGTGGAGCGCAGATGCAGGAATGGACCGCAGTTCCACCCTGAAGCACCCCGGCAACGCTCAGTTTAACAGCAATGTCCCTCCAGCCTCCGGCGGCGAGGATTTTACCGCTCTCTCGCTCGGCACTGCTTATAAGGAAGAAAAGTGGTCATGGACCGGCAGGGTAGAGACAAGGGACTCAGATAATGAGGACCGGTTGGGGGTGTTTTCCGGAGTCTATGGTGAATTAAAAGAGGGCATAGGATTGGCGGCGGCTTTACAGGCATTCCGGACAGGATATGCAACCGGAGCGGAAAAGGAGAGCGGCGATCTTCGATTCGGTCTGGCATACCGGCCGCGGGAGACCCGCTGGATCATCCTTGATCGCCTGGATTTCCTGATTGATAAGCAGAACGGGGCCGGCTTCGATTTCGACAACCGGCGAATCATCAACAACCTGAACGCCAATTACAAACCGGAATACAAGACGCAGATTTCGCTGCAATACGGTTCCAAGTATGTGCAAGAGGTTATAGACGGCAACGACTATAGGGGGTACACCGACCTGGCTGGACTGGAGGGAAGATACGATTTAACCAAAGATTGGGATATCGGGATCAGAGGCAATGTCCTGCACTCATGGTCTACAGACCAGTACAAATACGGTTTGGGCGCCTCTGTCGGCTTTAGCTTTGTTAAGAACGTATGGTTGAGTGTCGGGTATAATTTCATGGGATTCAGGGATAGAGATTTTTCCCGCGCTGATTTCACTTCCGCAGGGCCTTTCGTAAAGTTCAGGATGAAGTTTGACCAAGGATCGACCCGTGACGCTGTAAAATGGTTCACCGGCCAATAAGTTAACCAACCCGTAAAGTATCCCTCAACATGCTGTGGTTCCACCAAATGTTGAGGCCGAACTAATCATTTCATACTGCTCAGATTGTTTTTTTTCTTAGTTTAATTCCCTGTAATTAAAGGATGAATCAAAACTTACGGTTCATTTCCGATCCTTGGTGCGACATTTGCACTACAGTCAAATAACAGATGACTAACAAGTAGTCATTGCCTTCAAGTATTAGATATGTCTCTCCAGTCAGCTCGTTAAACTTTGGTTAACAATGCCGGCTTTTAAATTTTTAAGAACCCTGCTTAGGAGGTAACACAAATGAAAAAGATTTTTACAAGATGGTTTGTAACACTACTGGCTGTTTTTCTGGTCGGGTGCGGAGGTAATAACAGTGGAGGTGGAGATGGAGGTGGAGGTGGAGGTGGTGGTGGCGGAGGAGGTAGCTCAGATAACACCGCGCCTACCGTTACGTCTATAATCCCTAATAATGCCGCCACTGGTGTGGCGCTCAATCGGAATGTCTACGCCACTTTCAGTGAAGGGATGAACCCTGCAACGCTTACCATAGCGACATTTACCTTAAATCAGGGAATAACGTCAGTCGCAGGCACCGTGACATGCAATGGCACAAAGGCAACCTTTACACCTGACAGCAATCTTGCAGCCGGTACCCCGTATACCGCCACGATTACAACCGGGGTTCAAGACCTGGCAGGTAATGAGCTGGCAACGAATAAGGTATGGAACTTTACAACCGGCGTTACAACAGCGGCAGGTCCGGATCCAGTGCTTCTTGGTGCGGCCGGTAATTATGTGATTCTGGCGAAAACGGCCGTTTCGACCGTGCCGGCTTCTGCAATTACAGGTGATATCGGATTGAGTCCGGCAGCCACCTCTTACTTTACTGGTTTTTCATTAACGATGGTAGGAACTACATCCGCAACATCGCCACAAGTGACCGGCAGTTTATATGGAGCTGATATGACAGCTCCTACCAGCTCTAACCTGACTACGGCGATTACTAACATGAGCACTGCATACACTGATGCCGCCGGCCGTCCGACACCTGATTTCCTGAACCATGGTGCTGGAGAAATCGGTGGACTGACCCTGCTTCCCGGCCTCTACAATTGGACTACCGGGGTAACAATATCCGCGGATGTCACTATCTCGGGCGGCCCGAATGATGTCTGGATCTTCCAGATGCCGGGCAACCTCACTATGAGCCCGGCTATGAATGTTTTCTTGAGCGGCGGCGCCAAGACCAAGAACATCTTCTGGCAGGTCGCCGGTTTCGTGGATATCGGCACAACCGCGCATTTCGAAGGAATTATATTGTCTCAGACATCGATAACGCTGGGGACCGGCGCGTCGATGAATGGCAGAGCATTAGCAGATACAGCAGTACATCTTGACCAAAGTACAGTTACAACGCCTGCCCCGTAAAGGGATAAGGTAGACAGGTCCTATTAGAGGAGGTGGCAGGCTATCTGTTTGTCACTAAATTAGCTTCACAGATTTAAAAAGTCCTCATAAAGGAGGGTACAAAAATGAACAGATGCAAAGGATATTCGAAATTGTGGTTTTTGGCTTTACTGCTTGTCACTTTTATGGCCGGGTGTGCAGACAATGATCCGGCGGTCGTTTCTTTGGTTTCGGTTATAGTCTCCCCGGCAACAGTCTCAATACCGGTAACCGGTACCGTGCAATTTACTGCCACTGCAATATATGATAATGGGTCATCCCGCAACGTGACAACATTATCTACCTGGACTTCAGGTGCTCCCGGTGTCGCTACCTTCGGGGTGATCAAAGGCTTGGCTACCGGTGCTACTGCCAATGCCCTGCCGGTCGTCATTACCGCCTCTTTCGGCGGCAAGACCGCGACAGCCAGTTTGACAGTGAATGCCGCAACCTCAAAGGGTTTAAAGGTGACACCGGTAACGGCTTCAATACCGGTTACCGGCATCCAACAATATACGGCGATAGAGACATTCAGCGATGGGACAAGCTTTGACAGAACAACAAACGTCGCCACCACCTGGACCTCATCAAGCCTCGCCAACGTCACACTTTCACCGAACGGCGTCGGCGCCGGCCTTGCGACCGGTCTAACTGCTACTCCGGTTGGCGTGCCGGTCGTCATCACTGCCACCTTTGGTGTCGTCGGTCCGTCCGCGACCGCCAATTTGACCGTGACCAACGCAACCTCGAAGGGCTTAAAGTTGACGCCGGCTACGGCCTCAATACCCCTTACCGGTATCCAACAATATACGGCGATAGAGATATTCAGCGATGGGACAACCATCGACAGGACAACAAATGGCGCTACCACCTGGAGTGCCAGCAACGGTAACGCCACACTGTCGCCAACCGGCGTAGGCGCCGGCGTCGCAACCGGCGTTTCTGCCGGCGTCGTCACCATCACTGCCACGTACGGTGCCGTTCCGGCCGCGACCGCAACATTGACTGTGACCACCGCAACCTCGAAGGGTTTAAAGTTGACGCCGGCTACGGCCTCAATACCCCTTACCGGTATCCAACAATATACGGCTCTTGAGATATTCAGCGATGGGACAACAATTGACAGGACAACAAATGTCGCCACCACCTGGAGTGCCAGCAACGGCAACGCCACACTATCGCCAACCGGCGTAGGCGCCGGCGTCGCAACCGGCGTTTCTGCCGGCGTCGTCACCATCACTGCCACGTACGGAGTTGTTCCGGCCGCGACCGCGACATTGACTGTGACCACCGCAACCTCGAAGGGTTTAAAGTTGACGCCGGCTACGGCCTCAATACCTCTTACCGGTATCCAACAATATACGGCTCTTGAGATATTCAGCGATGGAACAAGCATCGACAGGACAACAGACGTCGCCACCACCTGGAGT
>MGTA01000131.1:4221-10011 GCA_001799225.1 Deltaproteobacteria bacterium RIFOXYD12_FULL_50_9 | reverse complement strand
CGTCCTTGCTGCCCACCATGATCGCCTCGCCTTTGGCAGCACCGGGCAGCAGCATGTAGCGGTACGAACCGGTATGAGCGTATTGTTGTTCAATATGTTGCCACCCGTTGACATAGAGCGGGCATAAATCGTTCAAGCAGAGGAACATCACCTCGCTACCCCAGCCAAGGCCATCGCCGACATGGAAAGGCGGTGCCTGGCAGCAGGAGAGCCGTTGGTTGCAGTGGGGGCAGAAGTGCTCTTCGGCGGCATATTTTACGCACTCATCAGATGCAGACATTGGAAATTCTCCTAAAAATAGTGGTGCGAGTCTTAATGGACTCAGGATTACATGAAAGCAAACGGCAGTTTACCCGGTGTGCATTTGCATGTCCAGGCGGGAAAAAGCCTTCTGGAAATTACGTTAATGCGAACTGTTAGAAAAAAGTCGAATCAAGGTATTTTCTTTTTATAGTTTGTACAAGGTGAAAAATAAGCATTGTCGCGGTATGGGCAAGCATTTTTTTCGATATGATGAAATTTATGATGAAAAAATAGGGAAAGTTCAGAGTCGGGTATATCCCGCCGGACTCATAAGGACGGTGCATGGCGCCATTGCCTGGCTTATTGATGCCGATGCAGCTCGAGTCCTGTAGCGTCGATGCGCCTTGTTACGCAGTTCGGTCAGGATCATTTCCGCAATGACCGAATAGCTGCCGCCCAGATGGTGGGCACCAGGCAATGCAGCATCGTCACAGGATCACATTCCTAGAACTGATCATCAGCTCATTAACACGATTATCCAAAGCCAAAGCAGCCTCTATCCATAATGAAGAGACTGAGAAATTGATGGGCATCAGTTGCCCTTTATCGGAAGATTTCGATTGGGAAATCTCCGAAGGCAGGATCAACCGAAGCCAGTGGCATTCTTTCCAGCTTGGCTTGAGCAGCAAGCATTCGATCAAAGGGGTCGCGATGGGAAAAGTCCCATTCCCCAGCCAGTTGTGCATGAACTGGAGTCACCGGTAGCGGTTCAAAACCGGCTTTTATGATCCACAAGGGGACATCTTTTGCAACCAACGCGGCCTCCGGAAGCTTTCCTAAACGAAATTTTGTCGTTATCTCCCATGCCGATACCGCACTGACAAAAACCTGATTATTCCGGTCTTGGACAAACAATTTGATGTTTTGCGGCAATTTCGCGTCATTAAAAAGCCACCAGAGAAATATATGGGTATCAAGGAGCATGGTTATAATCCCCAAGCCTGCAATTCATCCTCGGGCAGAGGCTCAAAAAAGGCTTCGGTTACGGCTCCTTTGGCAATTCCGGGCGTCCGTTCTTGGACAGGCGTTATCGGCACTAACTTAGCGTAAGGGCGGCCGGCCTTGGCAATAATGATCTCCTCACCGGTATGGACGCGGGCAAGCAATTTTGAAAAATGCGTCTTTGCCTCATGCACATTAACAGTTTCCATCGTTATCTCCATATTTAATGAGGTTTAGGAGTCGTTAAGAAATAACTTGGCCTTTGGTAACTATTTCGTTACGGCTCCTTATGCCGCTCCGGTCAATATAAATGGCCATGTAATTATTTTACAGCGGCTTAGTTGATATTGTCGTTGCCACAAAACGCAGGCCGGAACGCCTGGCTGCGATGCAAGCAGAATCAACATAACTTAGTCTATAATCTTAGTCTAATTTGGGGAACGATGAAATGCAAGAGGGATAAAAAAAACGTTATTCGTGCAGCGGGGAAAAAATGGGGCGGCGTTTTTTACAGCGCCCAGGGGTTGAAGAGTTGCGGATAGGGCGTGAAGTCTTTCTCGTTGCGGGTTACAATGGTAATACCATGGCATTGACGGTGGCCATGAGCAGCCAGCTATGAACGTTTGCTTTATTGAGTTGGCCCAGTTACCGCAAGCAAGCGAAAACAACAAGCCTTTTTGAGTTGACATTTCTCTTATTAAAATGATATTTGTCAACCAGGAGGTGACGCAATGATTACTGAATTCGGACAACGACTGTTATCGGCCCGCAAGATGGCAGGAATGAGCATGGATGCTCTGGCCCTGGCGACCGGTTCCCTGGTGAGTAAACAGGCCATCGCTAAGTACGAGAAGGGCCAGATCAATCCGGGCAGCGAGGTACTCCTTGCTTTGGCTAAGGCGCTGGGCGTTAAAGTGGATTATTTTTTCCGGTCATCCCGAGTCGAGATATCCAATCTGGCCTTCCGGAAAAAATCCAAACTCAGCCGCAAGGAAGAGGACCGTGTTCGATTCCAGGCCTTGGATTTTATGCGGAACTACCTTGAACTTGAAGAAATTCTCGGTCTCCGCCATGCTTTTAGTAATCCTGTGGCCGGTCGGAGTATCGGCAGTCAGCAGGATATTGAACAGGCGGCGACCGACATTAGACAAATCTGGAACCTCGGGGAAGCGCCTGTCCAGCAACTTACCGAGCTGCTGGAGGATAAGGGATTCAAAGTCCTGGAGGTGCAGGCAGGTCCGGATTTTGCCGGCCTGTCCGGATATGCCGAAGGGATGAATATTCCGGTCATTGCGGTAGGCAAGGATGGCGATTGCGTCCGGAAGCGGTTCACCCTGGCTCATGAACTGGGCCATCTTCTGCTCGACTTCTCGGGTTGTGCACGGGAAAACCACGAGAAACTGTGCCATGCCTTTGCCGGCGCCCTGTTGCTGCCGGAGAAGGTCATTCGGGAAGAATTCGGCGGTCGGCGACAGAAGATCACCGAGTGGGAGCTGAAAAAACTCAAGGGGATTTACGGCATCTCCATGCAGGCCATCATGGCCAGGGCATTTACCCTTGATCTTATCTCCGAGCATAGCTTCAGAATGTTCCGGATTCAAGTCAGTCAGCATGGCTGGCAAAAGGAGGAACCCGGCAGTTACTCCGGTATGGAAAAGGCCAATCGGTTTAAACAGCTGGTAATTCACGCCGCAGCCGAACAGATCATCAGCTACAGCAAGGGAGCGGAGTTTTTGAACCTGCCGCTTGCCGAGTTTGACCAGGAGGTCCATATCGTTTCATGATCCTCCTGGTCAACGACGCCAATATCCTGATCGATCTCCTGAAAATCGGCCTGCTCAGTCCCTTCTTCCGACTGGCGTACGATTTTCAGGTGGCGGATATGGTCCTGGCCGAAATCCAGGAGGATAACGCTGTTGCCCTGCAATCCTTTCTTGCCGACGGGCTGGTGACCCGGCAAGAATTTTCCTTTGCGGAACTCAAAGAGATCCAGCTTCTTGAGATCGAGAACCCAAGCCTCTCCATTCCGGATTGTTCCTGCCTCTATCTTTGCCAAAAAAATTCCGCGACGCTGCTTACCGGCGATGCCGCCTTGCGCAGGGTTGCGGAACAAAAGGCCATTCCGGTCCATGGTATTCTCTGGTGCTTTGACGAAATGGTGGCCGGAGGCGTTATCCCACCGGAGAAAGCGGGGGAGAAGTTGCGGCAGCTCATGGCGCTTAATCCGAGGCTCCCGGAGCGGGAGTGCCGGAAAAGGTTGAGGGCGTACTCGTGACAAACCGGCCCTTATCGATGACGATGCACCTCGAGAACCCACTGAAATTTCGCAACAATAACCGGGAAAACCAACGTTGTCCGGTTAGAAAATTGCACTTTGACAATTTTAGTACTAATTGTGGAGATACCAAATAATTTGGGTACCCGCGAGGGGTACCCCTACAACCGCCACATGAATCGATGGTTTTTGTAGGGATGCCCCTTGCGGGTATCCTGTAGATCCAACGGAGGTTTTGTCATGTGCAAAAATCTAACCGGACAGTACTGCGGGAAAACAGGAAAATGGGGAAAAATTTATTGGTAGCGTGGCGAAAATGGATGTCCCCATTTTCAATTTTGGACCTTTTTTGAAAGGACAGCGAATGAGTGAGAAACAAAACAAACCATACGAACTGACCGTCTTTATTACCTCCAGTGCGTCGAAATGTGACGAGTGTGGTGCAGAGTTGGGTAAAGGCGCCTGGATAACTCTGCGTGGTAAAGAGGAAGAGCGCAAGGCGGCGTGCTTGAGTTGTGCCGACTTGGATCATCTGGTCTTTCTGCCGTCCGGGGATACGGCACTGACCCGGCGCTCTCGGAAGTACTCCAAGTTGGCGGTAGTGGTGTTAAAGTGGAGTCGGGCCCGAAAACACTATGAACGCCAAGGTCTGTTGGTTGAAAATGAGGCAATCGAACGGGCCGAGATCGAATGCCGGGCCGATGCGGGGCAGCGGGAATCGCGCCGGGCCCAGGCGGCGGGTCGGCGGGCTGAACTTGACCAGGGGTATGTCGCCTCATTTGCGGGGCGGGTCCGGGAGTTATTCCCCGGCTGTCCGATCGGGCGGGAGAAGGTCATTGCTGAACATGCCTGCCGTAAATACAGCGGCCGGGTCGGACGCAGTGCTGCGGCGAAAGAGTTAGACGAAAATGCGGTGCGGTTGGCGGTTGCCGCTCATATCCGCCATCAGGAAACCGACTATGATGAATTGTTGCTTGCCGACCTGGACAGAAGCGAGGCGCGGGCCAATGTCCGCGTCCAGGTAGCCGATCTCATGGAAAAGTGGCAGGCGACCGGACCATAGGTTGGCTGCTTATGGCCTGCTGCCCAAACAATCTGGTATTAGCAGGATTATTTTCATCTGACGCCGAGGGAGGAAAAGATGGACGGAATGGCGGTCAAGGAAAAGGTTAAGGAACGGTATCAACGTTTTGCCCGGGAAGTTGATCGGTCCGGAGGGCGGATGTATTCGACCGGCCTGGCCGGGGCCGGGCGTCGGGATTTTTGGGCTCTGCCGCTGCCGGCCCTTGATTTCGCCTGCGGTTGCGGCGATCCGGTGCAACACAGCGGGGTCTGGCCGGGCGCTTCGGTGGTGGATCTCGGCTGCGGGTCAGGTGCCGACATAATTGACGCGCTTCCGGTATCCGAACTGCATAGGCTACTGGTCGGGGCAAGTTTTATGCAAATTGAAGAAATCGACCGCCGTCTGCTTAACTCCCGGGAACTTCAAAGTGCCGCCTGCCTGCCGGAGACATCCTGCGAACCGGAGGTTGACGAAGATGATCTGCGCGCCATTCAGGGTATGGTGGCGACAACAACCTTCCGGGCCATCCGACCACCCATGTCCTGCTGAGCCTGAATTTCGGCTCCGGCGGGGCCGGCGCGATATATGGTCGAATCAGAATTGTTACTGCGGGCCGGGACCGGCGATCTCCAGACCGTGCTCTTTTTTCAACGCCTCGACGCGGGTCAGGATTTCCTGGTAGGTGATGAGGCCCTTATCCACCAGCACGTCCATCAGGGCCTGGGTGGTATAGATCTGCATCTGCATGGCTTCTTCTATAGATACTTTCTCGGTTTCAAACTCTTCACTCATGTTATGCCTCCTGATTCAAGGGAAAAAATAGGGCTGCTTGCCAGTTGGTTTAGCAGTTATGGTAATTGTTTTAAGTCGCGGTGCCAGTCTTAGGGGAAATAGGCAAGGGAATAGACCGCTGCCCCCCAAAGAGGAGATTGACAGTCGCTGATCAAGCGGAGCGGGACGCGATTCAGAAAACCGGAGAGTCTGCCTTTAGCGGAGAAGGCCTGGCGGAAACTTGGTGAGTGCAGGGCCGAGGCGATTTTCGGGGCAATGCCGCCACCAAGATAGATGCCGCCCAGGGTGGTGCCCTGCAGGGCAAGGTTGCCGGCTTCAGCGCCGTATATTTCAACAAACATGGATAGGGCCTGCGTGCAGACCTGGTCCTGACCGGTTAGTCCGATCTGGGAAACTACGGCGCTTTTGTCCTCTG
>MGTA01000131.1:0-4177 GCA_001799225.1 Deltaproteobacteria bacterium RIFOXYD12_FULL_50_9 | reverse complement strand
ATTTTTTTTTCAGAAATTGGTGGAGTCGGTATTCGACATCGGAGCGGGCGGCAAAATCCCGGTGTCCACCTTCCGAGGCACAGGCTACATAACGGCCATTATCGTCAATCAGCAGGGCCATGCCGAGGCCGGTGCCGGCCGCCAGCAGACCGATGTTGCCTGGTCGCAGTTCAAGAGTGCTCTCGTCAAGCGCTTCAAGTTGGTTCGGCTTGAGATAGGGTACGCTGCAAATAGTGGCGACCAGATCATTGACCACGCTAACATTGGTCCAGTTGTAGTGCGACTTGATTTCACTCTCCGATACCTCCCACGGCAGTTTGACAATCTGGGCAACTCCGTCAATTACAGGACCTGCCACTCCAAAGCAGGCCCTGGATAATTTTTTTTGTCCGGTATCTTTAAGAAATTTCTCAATCAGGGCAATGGCTGAAGGTGCGGTCTGCGACGGATAGGTCCGCATCTTCAGAAGTCGCAAATTTGGGATTGGCCCGGAAAAAAGTCCCATGTTGGTTTTAGTGCCACCTATATCACCAACCAGGATCAATGGGCCGATCTCGTTATTTATATTTTCAGTTTTTTGCGGGTGGTTTTTAAATTTGTTCTGCATGAATATTATTCTCCCCAAGTGGTTCGTTACGTTAATACAATGTAGCAGAACAGAAAAGGATGTCCAGTAACTTGAATTTGTAATTTACTGCCGGGGAGGGTGAACAGCAGGTCTTTTTCAGGGTTTTTGATTGACATTTTTCGGGAAGGCAGTAATAGTTAACCGCTTATTTGTCGTTGTTGGAAGTTGTGGTTTGTAACAATTACTAATCATATTGATTTTATTACTTTTTTAATGAGAGTCTCATCGCATGAGCAATAATAAGTCGAAATATGCCGAGGCCGGAGTTGATATAGACAAAGGCAATGATTTTGTAAGCAGGATTAAACCGATCGTGGCCTCAACTTTTCGAGGTGGTGTGCTGGCGGGGATTGGCGGTTTTGGGGGACTCTATGCCCTGGGCGGCGACCGTTACAAGGATCCGGTTCTGGTCTCTTCGACTGATGGCGTCGGAACTAAACTGAAGATTGCCAATCTTTGTAAACGCCATGATACAATAGGCATCGATCTTGTTGCCATGTGTGTCAACGACATTGTGGTCTGTGGGGCGCAGCCGCTTTTTTTCCTGGATTACTTTGCGGTCGGTTTGCTTGAGTTGGAGGTCGCAACTGATGTGATCAGAGGGATTGCCGAGGGCTGCAGGATCGCCAAATGTGCTTTGATCGGCGGTGAAACTGCCGAGATGCCCGGGATGTATCAGGCCGGCGATTATGATCTTGCCGGTTTTGTAGTCGGGATTGCCGAACGCGACAAGATTATCGACGGTTCGGATATAATGGTGGGCAACGTTGTTATCGGTATCACCTCCAGCGGACTGCACAGCAACGGTTTTTCCCTGGTGCGCAAAATCTGTTTTGATGATCTGCAGCTTAATATTGATGATTTTATTGAGGAGTTGGGCTGCACCCTGGGCGAAGAGTTGTTGAAACCCACCAGGATCTATAGTGAACCGTTGGTTAAGTTGACCAAGCATTTTAAGATTGGCGGGTTCGTACACATTACCGGTGGCGGTCTGGTCGATAATATTCCCAGGGTATTACCCAATGGCTGCAAAGCGGTCATCGACAGCTCGAAATGGCAATATCCGCCGATTTTCCAGTTCCTCCAGAAAAAAGGCAGTGTGCCGGTTCAAGAGATGCTCAAGGTGTTCAACTGCGGCATCGGCATGGTTGCCGTTGTTGATGAAGATATCGTTGATGACGTCATCCAGCAACTCGGCGCCATGGGTGAAACAGCCTTTGTCATCGGCGAGATTGCTGCCAATAAGGATAAGAGCGGCGGCGCTGCGGTAGAGATACGTTAACTCGCTGTTTACACTCCGTATAAAGTCGCTTTGGACCTCGGGCAGCTCCGAGGCCCAAAGCCCAGGTTTTTTGACGATCAGAACTCGTTAACTCCTGCCCTTGAAGCCAAGCCACCCAAAATTAAGCGATATATAGATGATGGAGGGTTGAATTACTCCGAAAATTCGCTTTTTCCTCCATCCTGCCTGATTTTTTCTTTGCTAATTCATTGGATTATCGTATATCATCAACGTCAGCCCTTGACGATCATATGAACCTTTTCCCTTAACCGGTATGCGGAAGGTATCAGATATGTCTAATAAGTACGGACGTTGGCTGGATATTGTGGGGCGAGAGAGAGTTCGCCTGAGGTTCACATGGTGTATCATCTCTCTTATAGTCATGCCATGCCTTCTGGTGATGAGTGGCTGTAACACCTTGAAGGGGTCAAAGCCTCTCCTGCCCATTAAAGAATATGAAAAAATGATTGTCGGGAGATTTGATGCCGATTATGTCGGGACGTCGAATTGCCTCTCCGCCTGCCATGAGCATGACCGGTTGAAACTGGACTTTGATGCAGGTACAATGGGCGCTCAGCTCAAGAAGGAGTCCGGTCTGCCTTTAGTTGATTGTGAATCCTGCCATGGCCCTGGCAGTCTTGCCATCCAGGGTCTGACTACCCAGCTTGTCATAGAGAATGCCCAAAAAAGTGTAAGAACGAACTGTGACTCAATAAAATTGATCGATTTGAAAAATCTGCCGGCCCCAGCCCAGTCTCTGATCTGTTTGAAGTGCCATTCAGCCAACGCCACCTTTAATCTCCATAACTGGAATGCCAGCCAGCATGCTCAGAATGACGTTTCATGTTTTAACTGTCATCGAGTGCATGGCAGTCCCGATCTAAAGGTCAGTCCCTTCAAGACCGGGCAGATGTGTTTTAACTGTCATCAAGCCTTAAAGGTGGAATTTTCCCTGCCCAGCCATCATCCTTTGAATGAAGGCAGAATATCCTGTGCCAGTTGTCACGATACCCATGGCGGTTTTGCCAATAAACACCTGCGGAAAGACACCATTAAAGAGACCTGCGTTCAATGTCATCCGGAAAAGCGCGGACCTTTTGTCTTTGAGCATGCCGACATTGTCGATACCTGCCTGAACTGTCATAGCCCGCATGGTTCGGTTAATAATAACCTTCTGGTTGCACGTGAGCCGTTTCTTTGCCTGCAGTGTCATGAAGGGCACAGAATCAACACCAGCTCGGGTGGCAATAGCTCAGTAGAATCCCGCCGGGCCTATTATTCCCGCTGCACAGACTGTCACTCCAAGGTACATGGTTCTGATCTCCCCTCAGATTCAGGAAATGGAGGGTTTACGCGATGAGATGCCGATTGAGCAGCGGGATGCCGCATATTTTGTTCTTGTTGGGTGTTTTTCTGTGCAGTTCAGCAGTCCCGGCTTTGGCTGGAGAAGTTGTTGCGGAAACGCCGGAAACCTTAATTATGCATAGAGAATCTGAAGCTTCTTTTCCTGCCCATGAGATGGAAGGATTTTTTTCTTTAGGATACAGATGGTCGGACCTTGACGACTCTTCAAGGGCGGCGGAATACCATCATCCTGATTCGTCTGTAACTGCTGCACTTGATATCGCCGCCTACCCTCTGCCGCATCGATTTAACCTGAGTACTGAGTATCTGTGCCAACGCGATTATGCCGGTGACTTGGGTTATGCCTATAGTGATTTGCTGTTGTTTAGAGATATCTTTGTCGGTGTTTACCATAATCTTGATCATTATAACTATCAGTATGCCGGGGCAGCTTCTGACCCAAGTTGGTTGGATAAAAATAGCAGCGACAACTATTATGTCGGAGTATTTGAAGAATTCGTTTCTCTAAGGCTGAAAGCCTCGGATTTTCCTTTTCATGTCTTTTTAAAGCATAGATATCTCGCCAATGAAGGTAATGTCCAACAGCGCTTCATGATAGGTCAGCATGGAGATATCACAAAGGTGTCGGAGAGCCGGGAGGTAGACTGGCAATCAAATGCTTTAACCTTAGGAGCGAACAGTCATTTTGGCCCGGCGGAAATGGAATATTCTCTTGAGGTTAACAAATTTGATCCCGGGGGAAACAGTATTCTTTATGACTGGCACCCAACTTCTCCAACAACCGGCTATCAATACCCCCACGACGTAAACCCGGAGACAGAGTCTTCGGAACACTCCCTGAAGATGCATACCTCCTATACCGGGGCGCTGGTTGCAGCTGCAACATTGGGCGAATTGAATCA
>MGTA01000130.1:8248-11434 GCA_001799225.1 Deltaproteobacteria bacterium RIFOXYD12_FULL_50_9 | reverse complement strand
GCATAGAGAGCCGCTATCTCCGAGGTGATCAGACCGTTTACCGCTGCGACGACCTTCATAGGCACTCCATAAGTTTTTATGGTGTTGCGATAATTATTAAGCGGCTAAGATTGCAATGTCCTGATTAGGTGGTATCGCGTGGTGGGCGAATTGTAAAGGAGTTTGTTGCGAGGTAATGGTTATGGTGCAAAAGGAGAAAATTCTATGGCGATTTTTGGCTGATCAATAAAAAAAGGCTTTGCACGTAATTAGGCTTCGACTATGTTACTCTTTGTTCTTTTGATATATTTTGATGTTTTCATCGTCCCTCACGGGAAAGACCAACCAAAGGAGCTTCTAAATGAATACAGGGACAATCTCTTTGCTGGACATGGCCATGACCGAGGACCTTTCTGTGCAGGTCGATGCGCCTCTGCGGGAGCTTATTCGGTTGATGCAGAAAAACGGCAAAGGGGTGGTCGTTATCCTGAAAGGGGATATTCCGGTCGGCATTATCACCGAACGGGACGTGGTCAGCCTGCTTTACACCCAGACTAATCTGGATGATCTGGTCGAACGCTGGCTGGGTAAATCGGTTATTGCGGCCCGCGGCGAACGCAACATCGGCTATGCCCTTAGCCTGATGATCGAAAACACCATCAGGCGACTGGTGGTCGTCGACGAGGCCAACCGTTTTCTGGGTGTGGTCACCCAGCAGGATCTGATGAATCAACTGGAGGAGGATTTCTATCGTTCTTCCCTGCGGGTCAAACATCTGCTGGACAAATTGCGGGCGCTGGTGAGCGGCAGTCGGGCGGATACGATCAGCACCATCCTGGAAAAGATGGTGCGGCACAAAATCAGTGCGGTTCCTATTCTCGAAAACGGGTTGCCGGTGGGGATCATTACTGAAAAGGATATTCTCAAACTTGCCGGACGGGAGGTTCCCCTTACCGATTCCGTCACCCTTTATATGACGAGCCCGGTGAACACCGCCGACCTTGAGACCCCATTAATCAATATCGTAAAAGAGATGAATGTCAGGAGCACCCAGCGGGTGGTTATTACTGATCATAACGGCATGGCGTTAGGCGTCATCACCAGCCGGGATCTCATGCGGAATGTGGAACTCGATTATAATGAGTTTTTGGAGCGTAAACTCAAATATTCAAAGGAAGTCCTTAATCTCTTGCCGGAGATGCTGATCGAGGTGATCGATACCGGCGAGAATCAGTTAGTGGTCTGGGCGAACGAAAAGGCTCTGGGGCGTTTCGGCAACGGCATAATCGACAAGGATGTCGCCGATTTCATCCCGGCTGAGACCTGGTTGAAAATTTACAATGAACTGGCCCGGAGCGGCAAGGTCGAAGATGTCCGGTTTAAGAAGGAAAACTCAATCTACGAGTTTTCCGGGTTCTATATGCGCTTGGACAGGAATGCGGAAAAAGGCCGGGTGCAACTCATCATGCGGGACATCACCGAAGAGGTCATGTTCGCCACCACCGATACCCTTACCAACATCTATAACCGACGCTACATGAACGAATTCCTGGCTAAGGAGGTCGAACGGGGCAGGCGGCGCAGTGCCGGATTTGCGGTGGCCATCGCCGATGTGGATGATTTCAAGAAGGTCAATGACACTTACGGTCATCCGGCCGGCGATCTCGTTCTCCGGAAGATTGTCGAACACATGATGGAAAATCTGCGCAAATACGACATCATCGGCCGTTACGGCGGTGAGGAGTTCCTGCTTATCATGCCCGAGGTCGATAAACATAATGCCCTGTTGGTCGTGGAGCGGATGCGGCAGGCGATCAGCATCGAGAAGATTGAACTGCCAACCGGCCGGCATCTGACGATTACGATCAGTATAGGTATCGCCGTCTTTGACGAAGATGGCAATTCGCCGGACGATCTTCTGATTAAGGCTGATGAAAGGCTTTACAAGGCAAAACGGGCCGGCAAAAACTGTTCATTTATCGTCTAGAGCCTTTGAAAGCTTGATCCCTCGTCGGGTGCGCCCGTACAGTGCACCCTCTAATTCATTACCCTTCGGGCAGGAAGTGCTGCTCATACATCGCTTCCAGGGCCTCGAGATGACGTGACTCATCGGCCAGCAACCGTTCGAACAGGTCGGCCATAGGGGCACCGGCGCACCCCTGCGACATGCGTTTGTAGAAGTCGATGGAACCGGTCTCCAGGTGGATGGCGTAGGCGAGGGCTTCCCGGATATCGGAGCCGGGTTTCAGCTCTTTTTTGACCAGAACATAGCTTAAGTTCATGGTGGGAACCGCCTTGGCCAAGGCGGTTTTTCCTTTCATGTGGCCTTTGACAAGCGCTTTCTCTAATTGGTGCTTGTGGCGCAGTTCATCAAGGGCCGCGTCGCGCAGGATGGACCGGGCGTCCTTGTTATTGACCTTGCCGAGGGCATCCAGATAATGTCGAAACCCCTCTTCTTCCATCTTAACGGCCATCTCGATTGCCGCCTCGAATGTATAACAGACTTTTTCTTGTTTGCTCACCTTGCAACTCCCTCCGGCTTGTCCCGTTTGGCGGGGTTAGGATTAATAGAATTTTTTTATCACAATAGAGCAACAAGCACAAGTGCTTTATCAGCTACCGGCCTTCCGGCAAGTTATAAAATTTTAAAAAAATTAGAACAAGCCTCTTGTGTTTTGAACGCGAAGTGTTGTAACACAACAGAGAGGATTATCTTTTTTTGCCTTGCCGATTTGGAGAAATTTTCCGGCGTTTTTTGTTGAAAAATTCCCGGCCACGGGGCGGACGATATCAGATCAAACTTCAAGGGGAGGATCAAGGATATGAAACGCACAGCACTGACAGCACTAGCAGCTCTGCTTGTCATGACTTCCGGCAGCCAGGCGGCTGAGACAAAGTCGCAACCGGCCACCCAATCAGTGCCGGGCCAACAGGCGCCGGGCGGCTTGAGCAGCCAGGAAATCGCCAAGAAACGGCAGGAGATTCAGCAAAAGATCCAACAGGAGATGCAGCCGCAGATCCAGCAGCAGAGGCAGCAACAGATGCAGCAGATGCAGGGAGGGGTAAGCTCAGCCGTCAATGCCCCTCTGCCGGCCGCTAATCTAGGTGCGCCGCGCTATCAGATTGCCGCTCGGATGCTGGGCAGTTCAATCGCACCTAATATGCTCATGCAGCCCTACATGCCCGGTCCGGCCATGCTGCGCTTCG
>MGTA01000130.1:6567-8229 GCA_001799225.1 Deltaproteobacteria bacterium RIFOXYD12_FULL_50_9 | reverse complement strand
GCAGCGCCGCTGCCCAATCCTTTGGGGGCCAAGGATTGGGCAGCGGCGCTGCCATGCCCCCGTTGTTCGGCATGGGTGCCGGGGCTAACCAGCTGTCGGCAATGGGAGCCGGTGCTGGCCTTATCCCGGGGCTCGGCATGAGTTTTGGCCCGGGAACCGGGCTTGAGATCCCGGATGAGGTCCAGAAATTCCTGGATGAGACCGAAAAGCTTCGCCGGGAGCTGCACGTCAAGAAATTTGATTATTTTGAAGCGGCCCGCAACAAAAAGACGCCGGCCGAGGAGATTACCAAGCTGGAAAACGAGATGGTTGAGTTGCGGACCAGGATATTCCAGCGGGCCACCGGCCAAAGCCAGTAAAGAGGCTCACCATTTCCGGTTTTCCAGGTTGTAGACGATCTTGGCGCCGATCAGGAAGATGACAGAGGCATAAAACATCCAGAGCAGGAAAAGAATAAAGGCGGAGAGCGGTCCGTAGATCTTGCCATACTGGGCTACCGAACTGACAAACCAGGTAAACAGATGTTTGGCGATCTCGAGGAGTACGGCCGTGAAAAATGCCCCTTTCAGCGCCGCCCGGGGATTTACTCCGGTCTTTGGCACAATCTTGTAGAGTAGTGAGGTCGAGAGCAGCACAAGACCAAACGGCACGAAATACTGGACCAGAAACTTGGAGATCCTGCCGAGGCGCAGGAATGCCAGACCTGGATCCATTGTGTTGAGCAACGGGATCAGCGAGGCAGCAGTAAAGGCGGTGGTGAGCAGGGCGATGATCAGAGCAACGACCAGCAGAGAGACCAGGATCGAGAAGACGAATCCCCGCCGTTTTTTCACCTTGAAGATGGTGTTTAACGCCACCTCCAGTGAGGCGAAAACCTGGTACGACAGGAAGCCGTACAGCAGCAGGCTGTACTTGCCCAGACCCTGCAAGCCGATGATCTTGCCGAGATCATTGGTGATCTCCTGAGTTACGGACGGGAAAAAATTGGTGAGCTTGGCCAGAAAGAACTGATAGAGGCCGGGATACTGGCCGAGGAAATGGCCGAAGACCGTGATCAGAAACAGGCAGAACGGCACCATGGTCATCATGGTAAAATAGGAGAGCGCGCCGGCCAGCATCAGCCCGTCGTCCCTTAAAAAATCGATACTGCTCCTGCCGATAATCCGCAGCGCCTTGATAATCATGATATTGCTATAGCAAAAACAGCTATGATTTGGCAAGCAAACAACGTTTAGTAGAAGCAGTTAACAATAGGTTGTCTGGCCTTCTTTTGCCGGAATTAACAAAAAAGCCGGTGCAACCTGAATTGATAAGGCTGCACCGGCTTTGTGAGATTGATTCACGAATAATCAATAAACGCCAAGCAGATTTAAGGCGAGTATCAGCAATCCTGCCACAGCTACTCTTTTGACGGTCAGCGGGCTGACCCGTTTGGCGATCTGCGGGGCGATAAAGCCGCCCAGGATCGCCGCCGGAAACATGATCAGAAAGAAGACCAGATCAAAGTTGCCGAACTGGAAATGGCGGGCTGTCCCCATAAGGGTATTAAAGAAGATGGCAAGCAGTGAACTGCCGACCACGACATACATCGGCAGGCCAAGCCCTACGGTCATCAGCGGTACCATGAATGGACCGCCGCCGAAACCAAACATGGATGACACG
>MGTA01000130.1:6049-6492 GCA_001799225.1 Deltaproteobacteria bacterium RIFOXYD12_FULL_50_9 | reverse complement strand
CCTTCTTGTTCTTGGCTATGTAGCCCGGCATAGTCTGCCAGAACATCAGCCCGGCAAGCACGAGGAGAATCCAGCCGAAAACGAATTTGAATTGATCCAGGGTGATAAGCTCGGTGAGTTTCGGGCCGATGAAGCCGCCTGCAACCATGGCAAGTCCGATGGTGGTACCAAGTTTCCAATTGATGAATTTAATTTTTGAATAGTTATAGATGCCGCTGCCCTGGGAAAAGAGTACGGTGGGCATGACCGTGCCGGCAACGATTGTGTGTGGCAGGGGCCAGATGGAGACGAAAAGCGGATTCATGATAAAGCCGCCGCCCGCGCCCATGAGCACGCCAAAGATGGCGATAGCCAGGGTCAGGAGAAAGGGGCCGAACATATTGATGCTGGTGCCGGCATTCTCAAGGAAGATGAGTGGAAAACCGATATGATTCTCAAAAGTG
>MGTA01000130.1:0-5938 GCA_001799225.1 Deltaproteobacteria bacterium RIFOXYD12_FULL_50_9 | reverse complement strand
TAGTGATTTTATCAACCGAGGCAACCACTGTGTATTTGCCGGGCGCCAAGCCGCCACGGATTTTGATTTCGGCTCTGAAGCTGCCGTCCGGATTCATCTGGACATCGGTTCCCATAACCTTGTCCGGGCTACGAAATCGGGCTTTCACTAGTTGCATGGAGCGTTTTTTGTTCTCTTTATCATCCATCTGCGGCAGAATGTCACCCCGTGAGCCGATGATGCTGCCCAACAGGGAGGCTTGATAGCGTTCGATTTTGATTTTGGCTGGCGCTGAATAGATAACATCCGCCCCGACATCTTTCAATAACTGGGAAAAACTCCACTTTTTGCCCTCTTTCTTTGCCTTGTCGAGTTTATCTTTCTGGTCTTGGGATATGAATATTTTGTAGTAAGCCGGCATATCCTCGGTCATATACAGAACGTAAGGCCTCTTGCCGGTCTCCTTGTCCGGATCGGCATCAAATCGGGAGGCGCGGACCTTTTTTTCACCCCAGACCTCAATAAATACCGGCTTGCCGGCCGGAGCAGTCCCGGTTACCACAATGGTTCTGCCATTTTCGAGGGAAGTCTTGTCGATCTGGATTGAAGGCGGAGCTAAAGGCTCTGTGAGTTTGGACTCCTGAACGGCTGTTGATCCTCCTGGTTTGGCTTCCTCTGCCCTTGTGCCGGTGGCAAACAACAAGCCAACCGCCAAAAGGACAAATCCCAATACTAATATTGATGGTCTTTTCATGTACACCTCCTTGTTGATATTACTTTAACTGCTTAGTGACATCTAACTTCTCCATAATTCCAAACTGGTAAGCATCCTGTGATGGTAATCGAATGATGTAAGAAATTTTGAGAAAATCAACAGAGTAAAATTCAATAGATTGCTATGACAAAACAGATAACTAATCAAAATTGATCGAATTTATTAATAAATTGGTGGCAAGCTTGTCAACTATTAAATTCTGTTACTATAAAATAACGGAACTAAGCCTGAATATGTCACAACAAAGCCGGTACCTTTCATTTTATAACATTTTGTCCTTGAAAAAATCTGGTCAACTCGTTAGATAAGGTTTGGAATGAATACTTATTCATATTAGCTTTGTTCTGTTTTTTTGGATATACTCAACAAATTAGTTTATTCATTCCGCGTTAACATAGCGTTTTTTCGTCACCAGATGTTAAATACACTATTATGACCCGCTAATATTCAACCAAAGGAGAACTGCAATGAGGAAACATGTAAAACTGGCGATTTTTACCGGCCTGAGTTTGGTGCTGGCTACGAGCTCTTTCGCTTTCGCGGTGGACCAAGCGCTTTACCAAAAGGCCAAGGACCACAAAGGCGGTGATGTTTCACCGCTGCAAGCAGTTGAAATGGTCAAGAAAGATACTGCACATACCTTTCTTGTCGATATTCGAACTCAGTACGAATACCAAGATCTTGGCCATCCGAACGTTGCATACAATATTCCCTATAAATTCTACACCAATAAAGCTGATGAAAAAGGGTACAAAAGTGTTGTAAACGGGAATTTTTGTCAAGAGTTGAAGGCCCGTTTCAATCCTGCTAACGACACTCTGATTCTCTTTTGCCGGAGCGGCCATAGATCAATAGATGGTACCACTGCGGCGGTGGATTGCGGGTTTCAAAAATCATTTAATATGATGGGGGGCTTTGAAGGCGACAAGGTTAAGGATAAAAACAGTCCTGATTTCGGCAAGCGGGTACAAAACGGTTGGCGGGCTGAGAAACTGGATTGGACATATGACATGGATAAAAACCTGATGTATCAACCTGATCTCAAATAAGCTCACAAATTTATTATTGAGCCTTTCCTCTGGGGCTTAATCATCCATGGCGCGCTACATCTTGAGTGATTAAGCCATAATCGTCATTATTTTGCCGAGAAGTTTTTCTCATGCCTTTTATCTACTTGTTCACAGTCGGAGGTCAACGACATGTCCAATACTGTGTTCAGCCTGTGCGGTATGTGTACGGTTCGGTGTCCAATCCGAGTAGAAGTGGAAAACGGCCAGGTTACCTGGATCGAAGGCAATCCTCATATCCTGGACGGTGCTCTCTGCGCCAAGGGCTCGGCCGGACTGGCCCTGCTGGCTGATGACGAACGGCCCCAGCAGCCGCTTATCCGCCGGGGTGGCCGGGGGGCAGGCCGCTGGGAAGGCGTGAGTTGGGAGATCGTCCTTGATTTCGTGGCGGAAAAACTCAAAGGCATCATTGCCAGGGACGGAGCGCGCAGCGTCATCCTGAGCTGCCGGGGTGGCCCCTTTATCGATCCGGCCCGGGCCTTTCTCAAGGCGCTTGGCTCTCCAAATTTTACTGACCACGACAGCGCCTGCGGCCGCAATGTTCACCATGCCAGTCTCTCGGTTTACGGACTCGGTCGAGTTGATCTCGCTTACGACATCAAAAACACAAAACATCTGGTGCTCTTCGGCCGTAATCTGCTCGAAGCTTTGAAGGTCGGCGAGGCGAATCAGGTGCTCGACATGCTCGACGCCGGCGGTCGGCTTACCTATGTCGATGTCCGTCAGACCATCACCGGCCTCAAGGCCACCCGCTTCTTCCAGGTGCGGCCGGGGACGGACTATGCCTTGACTCTGGGAATGATTCAGGGGGTGATCAAGGCCGGTGCCTATGACCAGGAGTTTGTCAGTCGTTACTCTACTGGTTTCGATCAGTTGGCCGCCTTTGTCGAACCATACACCATCGAATGGGCGGCCCAGGAGTGCGGCATTAAGGCAAAATCCCTCCATGGCTTTATCGACGAACTGGGGGAAGATCGGCCCAAGGTTATTTTTCACCCCGGCTGGATGCTGGCCCGCTACCGCGACTCCTTCTACGCCAGCCGCAACCTCCATCTCCTGAACGTCCTGATGGGCAATATCGAGATTAAAGGCGGCCAGATTCTGGCCAAGGGCGCCAAAGATTGCGGCAAAAAGGGAATCCGCAACTTGGTTGACGGTATTCCCCAACCCACGGAAAAACGGGCCGACGGGGTCGGCTGGAAACATACCCGCTTTGATAAAGGCCCCGGTCTGTTTCAACTCTTCTATGAGACAATGCAGACCGCTGATCCTTACCCGCTTAAAAGTCTTTTCTGTTACCGGCATGACCCTTTGACCTGCTTTCCGGATCCGGCGGCTCAGAAACAGGCTCTGGATCATCTCGATCTCATCGTCTCAATCGACACCCACTACAGTGAGTTCGGCTGGTATAGCGACGTGATCCTGCCGGAATCGGTCTATCTTGAGCGCGACTGCGGCATCTCGATACAAAAAGGGCCAAAGCCCCGTCTCATCTACCGGCGGCAAGCGGTTGCCCCGCGTTTTGATACCAAGCCGGGCTGGTGGATCTTTCAACAACTTGCCGAGCGGTTGGGTGTCGGGCAGTACTTCCCCTACCAGACGATTGAGGATCTCTGGGCCTGGCAATTGGAACCCACGGGGCTAACCATTGCTGATTTTGAACAAAAAGGCTTTGTTGATCTGGCGGACAAACCCGTGCTTCTGGCTCTGGACAAATTGGCGAATATCTACAAAACTCCGTCCGGCAAGATCGAAATGGTCAGCGAAAAGTTGACCAAAGAGGGTATTGCCACCCTCAAACCCTACGCCAGTCCGCTTAAACCGCCCGAAGGGATGTTCCGTCTGGTTTTTGGTCGGACTGCGGTTAATTCGCACGGCCACACGATCAACAATCCTCTGCTGCATGAACTGTTGCCCACCAACACCTTGTGGATCAACAAACGGGAGGCAGTTAAACTCGGGATCAGCGACGGCGACTGGGTTGATGTGTCGGCCGATGGCGTAAGCGGGGTGATCAAGGCCAAGGTCACAGAATTCATCCATCCTGAGGCGGTATACTGTATCCATGGCTTCGGCAGACAGGTGCCGCTGCAGAGCCGGGCCTACCATGCCGGCTTGAGCGATCAGAAACTTCAGGTCGGCCTGCTTAACGACATGGATCCGGTGGGCGGCGGACTATGCCTGTGTGAAGGTTTTGTTGAGGTGCGACGGAGCAGTAATAACCTCAAAAGGAGCGTGGAGCTGTGAACACCTATCTCATCTATCTCAATTCCAAGCGCTGTATCGGTTGCCACGGCTGTGAGGTCCACTGTAAAACCAACAAGAGCCTGCCGGTTGGCCCGATTCTCTGTGAAATCAGCCATGAGCCCCTCCGTTCGGCGCGTGGAGTTCCCAAGACCGTTTTCTCTTTTCGTTCTTGCTACCATTGCGAGGATCCCCAATGTGTGCCGGTCTGTCCAGCTAACGCTATGCAGAAACGAGCGGACGGCATTGTCCATGTCGATCAGGAGAAGTGTATCGGTTGCATGGCATGTCAGAATGTCTGCCCCTGGAGTATTCCGCAGTTGAATCCAGTCTCGGGTAAGGCGATCAAATGTGACTACTGTCTGGACCGGGTTGACTTAGGCCTCAAGCCGGCCTGTGTCAGCAAGTGCACAACCCATGCCCTGAAATTTGTCCGGCTGGTCGAGGTGTGATTAGCATTTTTGGTCATTATAAAAAAACCGCCGGCTGGTCATCATCCGACCGCCGGCGGTTAATCGTTCAGCTTATCCGAATATGTATGATTACCAGGTGTATTTGAATGGATCAATCCCGGCTTTTTTCATAAGTTCGACCGAGAAGACAAGGGAATTTTTATTGAACTGGCTCATCTTGGACGCCCCAAAGGCTTGAGGAGAGGCCAGAGCAGCTTCGGTTATCCTGGCCTGCACAGATGCCTGTATTGTTTTTGAGGCGGTTAACACGTTGTCCGGGTTTCTGGATTCGGAAACGCCCGGCACCTGATATGCCTCAAGTTCCGGGAATTTTTCCTTGTTGCTGTTCCACCAGTGGTCTTTCACAAAAGCGGCCTTGGCAGTCCCGGCCTTGACGGCATTGGCGGCTGCTGCATGGTCGGCTTCCTTTACTGCAGCCTTGCCGCCGGTTACTGCCTTAGCGGCTGATTCACCGGAACTGGTGCCAACGGCAAAGGCGATTGCCGCAGGAGTGTTCTTGAGGATCTCTTTCGGCGATTTGCCCTTGGGATGAAGCATCAAAGCCCCATAATACTCTTTGCCGTTGATCGCCTGGACCAGCGGCACTCCGTTACCACGTCCATGGATGATGGATTGGACAAAGGATCCGGCATAGACCAGGCAGGGATCGCCGGCTGAAAAAGCGTCAAGGATCTGCGGATATTTATCGGCGATTTGCAGTTTGATCACCAGGCCGCTCTTTTCACTCAATGTATCAGTTATCTTTTTTGCCGCTGCTGAATTCTCCTTCCACTCCGGCGCGAACCAGCAGATGATATCGGCGGCGGCAGCCACCTTGCCAAAACCGATAAACAACATGACCATGACCAAACAGGCAATTAATCGTTTCATGCTCTCCTTCAATGGGGTGAAATTTTTTTTGCGGTAACTTTCGTAAATAAAACGCCAAATCTCTTAAGATCACCTGCCGGCGAGTAATGCACGCTGTTTCCCATCGGCTTTGGCGACAGTGATCGGTCTCGGTCTGATTCACTCTCTTGACCAGCACTGCCTTCAACAAGCGGCAGCCACCTTGGCAGCCGGAACCTTGCATGTCGAGGTAAAACGATCTGAAAGTGTGACGGCTGGACAAGCAATATATTTTATTAAGTTTAGGAGAAATCCCTGCCTAAATTCAAGATAAATTATCTTCATGATAAAAATATGCTCTCTCTCTAATGGCTGGCAACTTGATCCGGGCGTTCGCCCTTAGAGTTATGGTGCAAATAATTGCATTATGTAATTCTATGTCATATCATGAGCCCATGATATTGTTTTTCATTAAATCATTTATATGAAACTCCCCCATAAGGTTTGTCCTTGTTGTGGGCTTATTAAGTTAAGCCGTCAGATTCAGCAACTGACAAAAAGATTTTTATATT
>MGTA01000129.1 GCA_001799225.1 Deltaproteobacteria bacterium RIFOXYD12_FULL_50_9 | reverse complement strand
GCATAGCGCCGGACCACCACGGTCAGAGCCATGGCGGAAAGCAGGGCGAAAGCAGCAAGGCTCCAGAACCACATCTCAGGCGCCCCCCTTTCCCTGCTTCTCAAGATACCAGACTGCGGTTCTCCGCAGCCCCTCATCAACCGAGACCGGCGGAGTCCAGCCCAACAAAGTCCTAGCCTTGGTAATATCTACCTGAAGATTGCCGCATAACCGCCTATACACAGCACGCTTACCGAACATAGTAGCCCCCAGCATTAACAATGATAATGGCACAGGAAACAACCTGGCCGGCACACCCATTACCGCAGCTGTACGCCGTAACAAATCGGTGGTCGACAGGTCATCGCCATCCGAGATCACAAAAGTTTGCTGAGCCGCAGCAGGGTGATTAATGCACGTGGTAATGAAATCAACCAGATTATCAACGAAGATCAAACTACGCTGATTATGAAGCGATCCCAAAGGGAGAGGAACCCCTCTCTCCACCCACTCCATCATGCCCAAAAAATTTGCCTTTACCTCTGTGCCATATATAAGGGGAGGACGAATAATCACAACCTCCAAGCCTGTCTGTTTCGCCAACTCACGCAACTTGACTTCTGTTACATATTTTGAGAGGGCATAAGGCTCAACCGGGACTGTCACGACCTCTTCGTTAAAAAAATGACCTGGAACTGTGTCATCACCGTTCACTTTTATTGTACTTATATAAACAAATCGTCGGACCCCGACATCTGCTGCTTGGCGGGCAAGATTCATGGTGCCATCTACATTGACCTTGCGATATTCAGCCAGGGAGACGTTTGGGGGATCCTGCATCATAGGGACACGAGCGGCGGCATGAATTATAATTTTCACCCCAGCAAGCACATTGCGCCAGTCGGTAGTGCCATCGATATCCCCCACAGCAACCGCATCGTCTTTAACTTGCCTGGTTATCCGGACAACATCAAATTTTTCTGCTGATAACCGCCGGCATAACGATTCGCCGACAAATCCGTTGGCACCGGTAACCAGCACTTTCCGCGACAAAGTCAACACGCCCACCTAAAAGTCAGAATGAATTTCATAAGTACGTTTCAACCACAAATTGGCACCATTTTCCTATAAAGAGTGCCGGTCTCAGCACAAACAATCTCTGTAGCAAACTCCTTCTCTGCCCGCTCACGCCCTCGTTTCCCCATAGAGGCCCACAGAGAAGGGGCTCCAATCAAAGTCTCAAGTGCTTTTGCGAGTTCATCCACACTTTTTGCCGGGACAAGTACGCCGTTATCCCCATCCCGAACCACTTCACGACAACCTGGCACATCGGTCGTCACAATAGGTCGACCACAGGCCATCGCCTCAATCAAAGACTTTGGGAGTCCCTCTCGATACGACGGCAGGCAGACAATGTGGGATTGATTGATTATCTTCGATACATCCCCTTGCTGACCCAACCATTGTACAGCACCCTCTGTATGCCAGTCGCGCAACTCCCGCTCTGAAATGGTAGTAGGATTTCCCGGGTCTGGCTCGCCCGCCAACAAAAAATCCGCTTCAACTCCCTTAGATCTTAATCTCTTTGCTGCTGCAACAAATTCATGAACCCCTTTATCACCCAACATACGCGCCAGCAGCAATACACGACACCTGCCAACAGGAAATGGTTGAGGAAAAAAACTGGTTACATCAACACCAGCTCCCCGGATCAAAACAGCCCGATCACTGCTGATGGCGCCCAGTTGACTTAGCATCGTCAGATCATCGTGATTCTCCAAAACAACCCTTATCCCCTTTGCATTGAGCACAACTTTAAGAAACATTCGAATAAGTGGCTGCAAGAGAGTGGCAAGACGGCTGTCTGATGAAAATAGAAAACCCATCCCAACCGGTGCGTTAACAACTGCTTTTACCCCTGCAAATTTTGCGGCAATCGTGCCAAGCAGAACTGGTTTCAAGGCGATATGATGTACTAAATCAGGGCGTTCCTGATAATATATGATAAAAATCCGCCAAAACGAACACCATGCTGCCCACGGATTCACACTGCGTCGATTAATCTCTATAGGGATGAACCCAAAGCCTTCTTCTCGAAATCGGTCCACCCCGGAACCAGGGCGAGTAGCAACGACCACATCATAACCGAGCCTCTTAGCGGCCTTGGCACGATCAAGAAAGTGGGAGAAAAAAAACCAATCTTCAGTGATAAGATATAAAAGTTTCGGCGCCATCAAATTGTCACTCTGTCAGGAGCAGATTAAAATATTCACCGGTAATACGTAGAAAATAGCTGCTGAAAGCTAAGCAAATCAGCCTCCGTCATCTCGATGTTACGCCTGATCATGTGCATTCTTTCAAAACCAGGGACCACTCCTGCTAAATCCAGCAAAACGCGCGCACCAAAGGCCACGGAAGCCCACCCTAAATTTCCAAACTCTCTATGCCCAACAAATTCAGAAAAATGACAGGCAAAGAGCGCTTTTCGCCCCTGCAGCCTACGCCCCACACCGGTTGAACCCAATCGATAGGCGAATAGCACTTCCGGGATACAGGCAAAACAACTCTGCCGAAACGACCGCAAGAGCAAATCCTGATCCTCTGCACGTAAGACCTCCCGATATTCATAACGCTTAAACCAGTCGATCCGACCAAACCAGGTCGGATGCGCAAGATCGAATCCCAACCATGGATGCTTGCAGATTTGGCAATGCGACTCCTTAAAGGGAAAATATCCTTTAGGTTCACCCTGGTCGTCAAAGAGCAGCGCCCGGCAACCGACAAGGTCCACTTCTGGATAAGTATCCATGAATGCAATCTGTTTAGCCAACCGCTCAGGAAATGCAATATCATCAGCATCCATTCGAGCAAAATACCGGCCTCTCGCCAAGGCAATCGCCTGATTGAGCCTAAAGGATAGCCCACGGGGTTGTCCATCCGATATGATCCTAATCCGCTCATCGGAGAATCTGGAAATCTCTGCCATGGTGCGGTCCGTCGAACCGTCATCCAGAATAATCAGCTCAAAATCGGTGAAGCTCTGACTCAAGATTGAACGTACTGCGCCAGCCACAAAACGCTCGGCATTGCGGGCCGGCAGTGCCACAGAAACTTCAGGGATATTCATTAGTTTCACAACACCCTTTTATGAAATCAGCAATCCAACCGGATCCAATCTGGCGGACACAGAGTTACTGTGTCGAAATTGCCCTTGGCAAACCAATGGGCTGGATAGAACACCTGCTTTTCCGGCCACGAACCCAGCCAAGCCCCCCACCAACTGAATGAACTGTTCGCAATGATATGATGCCTGCACAGGCTCATCAATTGCATGTCGAGATAACTATCCACACCTTGGTTATCGCCGACAAAACAACAGGGCCAAGATATTTCTAAATTTTGTCTCGCCCAATCAATATCATCAGAAAATATAACAAAAAACGGCGCACCAACTTCCTTGGCTATTCTAGCTATGGCACCTTTATAATAGGCAAGAGAAACGAGACCATGCGTGGCATTGGTTGCGGCATTATGCACGTAATCACCACGGCGGATATGTAAACTGACTGAATTATTTTCGTCAATCAATTTAGCTAACTCAGCATTTCTGCCATAAAGCCTCTCCTTAAATCGAAAATCCTGCCTGATTATTTTTTCGATCGATTTAAAATAGTTCTCCGATTGCCAGTAACCAACTAAATAGCAACTGTGACGGATTGCAAAAAAATCCGGCCAGTAATGAAAATGCGGTTCGACGATGAAACGCTTATCCCTAAACAATGCAAATTGCCGATGTTTGAGGATTCGACGAACAGGTCGACACGCTTGCCAACCGATTACCTGCTGAAGCTGATGCTCCTCCGCAAGTTCAAACAGACCATTAAATACCCGCGAAAGCTCAAAACCGTTATGAAGATGATATCCTTGAAAATCACTCAAATCGAGATATAACGGCAGACCTTGGGCAACCGCCAACGCCCGACCGGCTGCGTATTGAAACATCTGGTTGCCCAATCCGCCCAGGATATTACTTATGACCATAGCCTTCCCAAATTCTGCTTGTCCGAAGACGCACCGACTACACGGTTATCAATTCCCATCAGATGGTCTCCTTGGTCCGCACAGCAGTAACGTGATAGCCGACTGTAAATTGACAATCTCGATCATAGCGGTCGAGGCAGTGACTTACCAACGGCAGCACCCCCCCCAGAACCGGCAGCAGAAACAACCAGAATGGCAGCCACAGGAGACTGACAATAATCGGCAAGCTGCCGAAGGGCTTGGTTAAAGACAGAAAACGGAGCGATTCCTGGGAAAAAAACTTAAATGAACCGGCATTGGGCTCGACCATGATATCCGTAAATCCTGCCTGGCCAAGAAAGCATTGATACCAGTAAGGGGTGAACCCTCCGTAGTAGTGATGCGGCGCCTGGTGGATACCGGAGCCGAGCGGCGCGGTGAGCAACAGTCGACCGCCCGGCCGTAAAAGGCGGGCGCATTCATGGATAATCGCCGGTGGGTCCGGGACATGCTCAAGCATCTCCGTGCACAAAATGGTGTCAAAACTACCATCGGCTGCCGGCACCGCGGCGGCGTCACAGACAAAATCGATCTGTCCGTAACCGCCATATCGCAATTGATGGCCCTGCAGGCCGACAAAGTCCTGCGTCCGATATTCGCAATGACTAAACAATGCTCGGTAAGGACAAGATCCGGCCCCAAGATCAAGCACCCGGCTGCCGGCTGCAATACCGGCTGCCTGCCTCGCCACCCAGCGGTCGCGATAGACCTGATTGAAGGCAAGGATCGGCGTGCGGGCCAAGACCTGGCGAATCGCTTTAATCATTATCTTCCCTCACAAATTCGTAAAGGCCGCAACCATAATTCTGATCTGCGGCATCCTCCGGCCGGCCTGCCTCGTGCAGACAACCGGCATCATCAACCCAGGAAAAATCGAGCAGGCCCAGGCCAGGAAATAAGGGGGGAACAGCAGTCGGCGAAAAAATCCGATGGGCATTGAAACATACCCGCGGCCGGCCTATTGGCACGGCAATAAACAACCTGCCGTCCGGCGCCACAACCCGCGCAAGTTCACGCGCTGCCTTGCTGCTCCCCTCCGGATCAAGCGAATCACCATAGCGACCAAGACCGATATGTTCAAGAACGTGCAGGCTAGAGAGGGAAGCAATGCCCCTGGTGGCAAACGGCAGGCTCACTATGCTGCCGGCAATGCTATGGAGGTTCGTCAACCTGGCCTTGAGGGGCCGGTAGTCGACAAATACGGTAGGCACATGGCCGCTCAACACACTCATGGTCAGCACGCTCGAACCGACATCAATATGCAATGCCGGAGACAGGGCAGCAATTTTTCGGGCCAACCAGGCCCCCTGATAAAAATAATGAGGATCAAAGGGGGTGGCAGGCACCCAGTCGGTCAGCACAGGGTAACTGTCCCGGAGCCTCAGTCTATGTCCCGAAAGGCGCTGAAATATCTGCCAGTGCCGTGCGTATCGTGGCAGGTAAATCAGGCCGAGCCAATGACGAACCGGCACCAGGGCATTAATCCATTTCCGCAAAAATTCCATCGTCAAGACTCGCTTGTCTGTTCAAGATAACCGCGCCTGGCACCACCGTAGGCAACGTCTGATCTTGCAGAGCATTGTCGGTGGCCGAACAAGAATCTGCGGCGACACGGCAAGCTCCTCTATAGTGAATACCCGACGGACCCGAAAGGGCCTCTCCCACTCAAAACCCTGAAACATCAAATACTTAAGGTCTTCGACCAGATCAGAATACCCCAGTTCGAGCGAACGGTAAAACATCGCTTGCAAAGGCTGAAACAATGCCAACCCTGAATCGGACTTGGGCAGATAACGCAGTTCATCACCTTCGTAATGGACTAATTGCCTATGCACTGAAAAGTTATAGAGATATTCGTAATAAACGGTTGGAAACTCGATATATCCCCGCCGGCCA
>MGTA01000128.1:18531-21114 GCA_001799225.1 Deltaproteobacteria bacterium RIFOXYD12_FULL_50_9 | reverse complement strand
TCCCAGATCTGTCGCAAGACGGTCAAGCAGACCGGCAACCTGCTGCCACTCATCACTCCCGACCAGACGCTCGAGACGACCACACTCATCGACTAATCCGCCAAAGAGTTTTTTCTCTGCAACAATCCTGGCCTTGGCCTCCTTATACTTAGCACATGCTTCGCTAAAACGCTGACTGAGCGCCACAAACCCTCCGGTCGCCGGCCAGCCGGCCACGACCTGCTCGAACCGGGTGTCAGCATCGCCGGCCAAAGAGCCGATCAGCTCTTCCACCATCTGACATGCGGCCTCCCGGAGCACTGTTTCCCGGGTAAACTCCTCGGCACGTTTCAGTTCATCGAGACGTTTCGCCTCGACCTTGCGGCGACGCTCGACAAATTGCGCCCAGGCTGTATCTACGGCCATCTTTTGCGGATGCCTATTGTCAGGATCAAGACGCGACCAGGAGTCCTGAATTTCGCGAAACCGGTTGGCGGCTTTATCCCACTGCCGGCTTTCGACAAGTTTTTCAGCCTCCCCGGCCAGACCGGCCAACTCCTTGGCATGCGTGGTCAGTGGATCAACCGGCTCCAAATGATGCAACCTTTCTGCTGCAAACCGCCGGACCGCCCGGCTATTGGCGCTGCCCGCCAGTTGCTTTAACAATCCAGGATCACTGATTTTGGCAAAAGCTGCCTGCGACACCTCTTTGCTGCTTGGCTTTTCCAGAATTCCAACCAGCAACTTTTCATCGGAGATCAACTCGACTGCATCGCAACGGGTCTTGAGGTCTTCAGCCTCTATCGTGATTTTCACCAGCACCTGCGGATCGTCAATGCGACTGAACGCCTCTTTGCGCGCATATTGATCCTGGGCGGCCATCACCGCTTGAACCAGCAACTCATTACGCCGAGCCAGCACCCTTCCTTTAAAATCCGCATCATTAGCAGCAGAGGCCAAAGATGCCAGTACCTCAACATCGGCAAGGCGGGCAACTGCGGCAAGGCGGACCTCTGAATCCGCATCCCCGCCGGCAATGCGGAGCAGAGTGTCGGTATCCCGGCTGCTCATGCCGGAAACGGCTGTCAAACGCACAGATTTATCCCGGTGCTGCCATTTTGGTTTTAAAAAATTAAAAAATGCCATGATTGCTCACAATCCTTCTCTTGATACTAAGTATGTTACCTCTTCCTGCAGGGCGCCTCTTTTTTCACCAATATCAGCTTGAAACGTCTACGTTTTACCTGGCCTGACGTTTTTTTTCAAGGACGATACCATGTTATCCCGGCAACACAGCGATTAAACTTCTACTTTTTTTTTGCCGATATTTCAGAAATTATGTCATTTTTTCACCGGTTGATTTATCTTTAGAGACATGAATCCATTAACAACTACTCCCGGATCACCACTGCCGCTTGGCGCAACCATCGTGTCCCAGGGCATCAATTTCGCCATCTTTTCAAGAAACGCCGCCCAGGTTGCTCTGGTGCTTTTCAGGCCGAACGAAGGGCCGAAACTTACGGAAATTCCGCTAGATCCGGTTATCAACCGAACCGGCGACCTCTGGCATGTGCTGGTCCATAATCTCCCACTGAATATCCGTTACGGTTACCGAATCGATGGTCCCCATGACCCGCAAGGCGAGGGCCACTGGTTTTCCCCCAACGACCTCCTGCTCGACCCCTATGCCCGAGCCCTGACCGGCAGCTCTGCCTGGGGTGAAACCGCTGTCAGGGTGGGCGACCAGACCCCTGAAAGCAATTTCCAACGGCGCTGTGCCATTATCGACATCGATTTTGACTGGGAAGGTGACCGGCCGCTCAACATCCCCCTCAAAGACACGATCATCTACGAAATGCACGTCCGCGGCTTTACCCGAAACCCTAATTCCGAAGTCATGCACCCGGGCACCTACGCGGGCGTGATCGAAAAGATCCATTATCTCAAGGAATTAGGCATTACAGCGGTTGAACTGATGCCGGTGACCGAATTCAACGAAAACGAAAACATCAACATTAATCCGCTCACCGGAGAACGGCTCAAGAACTTCTGGGGCTACAGCCCATTAGCCTTTTTCGCGCCCAAGGCCTCCTACGCTGTGCACGGCAGAGACGGCCACCAGGTCTGGGAGTTTAAGGAGATGGTTAAGGCCCTGCACAAGGCCGGTATTGAAGTAATCCTGGACGTAGTCTTCAACCATACAGCCGAAGGCAACGAACAGGGGCCGGTTATCAGCTTCCGGGGGATCGACAATTCGATCTACTATCTCCTTGATCTCAAAACTCGGGGCTACATGAACTTTTCCGGCTGCGGCAACACAGTGAACTGCAACCACCCCCTGGTCCGCACGTTCATCGTCGATTGCCTGCACTACTGGGTCATGGAGATGCATGTCGACGGCTTCCGGTTCGACCTCGCCTCCATTCTCGGCCGGGACCGGAATGGCGAGGTGCTGGCCAACCCGCCGGTAGTCGAGTGGATTGCCGAGGATCCGATTCTCGCCAACACCAAGATCATTGCCGAGGCCTGGGACGCGGCCGGCCTCTATCAGGTGGGCAACTTTTCAACCAGCGCCCGCTGGGCCGAGTGGAACGGCAAATTCCG
>MGTA01000128.1:15834-18516 GCA_001799225.1 Deltaproteobacteria bacterium RIFOXYD12_FULL_50_9 | reverse complement strand
CAGCTCGGACCTCTATCAGCAGAGCCTCAAACACCCATACAACAGCATCAACTTCATCACCTGTCACGATGGTTTTACCCTTTACGATCTGGTGAGTTACAACCAGAAACACAATATCGCCAACGGCGAGAACAATAACGACGGCGACAACAATAATATAAGCTGGAACAGCGGGATAGAGGGTGAAACCGGCAATGCCCGGGTCAAGGCCCTGCGCAATAGACGGCTGCGGACCATGGCGACCATCCTTTTCTTCTCCCAGGGTGTCCCGATGATCACGGCCGGCGATGAGTTCGGCCGTACCCAGAAAGGCAACAACAATGCCTATTGCCAGGATAATACCATCAGCTGGCTCGACTGGTCGCTCCTTAAAAAACACAGCGCCATCAACCGCTTCTTTGCACTCCTGATCGCCTTGCGCAAGCGCCATCCGATATTACGGCGGTCAAAATTTTTCCCATCTCCAAGCCCTGAGCAAAAATTCCAGGAGATCATCTGGCAGTCGCTCAAGCCGGGCCGGGAAGACTGGTCGCCGCTGTCCAAGACCCTGGCCTTCCTGCTCGACGGCCGAGCCGCGATCGGAGAGCGCGACGATGATTTTTTTGTGATGCTGAACGCCAACCTCCAACCCAAACACTTCACGGTGCCAAAGGCGCCGGAGCAACGGGGCTGGTATAAAATCCTGGATACGGCCGCTCTTCCCCCTTTCGACATCCGGCCGGAAGACGAGGGCATAGCGCTGGAGAAAAACCAGGTGATCGCAGCCGGCATGACCGCGGTGGTTCTGATCTCAAAACCGATTTGACTAAGCAATGCGCATCCCCAACCCAGAGCTGCAACTAGCCCACGATTTTGTTCAACACACCAACTGCAATATCTTTCTAACCGGCAAAGCCGGCACCGGTAAGACTACCTTTCTCCATAATTTAAAAAAGAAGACCCACAAACGCCTGATTGTCACAGCTCCAACCGGCGTTGCGGCCATCAACGCCGGCGGCGTCACCTTGCACTCTTTTTTCCAGATGCCATTTGGGCCATTTGTCCCGGGCAACGAGGCAGCTGATCGTCACAATCAACATAAGTTCAGCAAAGAAAAAATTCAGATCATCAAAAGTCTTGACCTGTTGGTAATCGATGAAATCAGTATGGTGCGGGCTGATCTTCTCGATGGCATAGATGCCGTCCTGCGGCGCTACCGTCGCAATGACCTGCCGTTTGGTGGCGTCCAGCTCCTCATGATCGGCGACCTCCATCAACTCTCCCCGGTGGTGAAGGAGACCGAATGGAGCATCCTTAGCGAGTTTTATGATTCAATCTACTTTTTTGATAGTAATGCCCTGCAGCAAACCGAGTTGGTGCCGATTGAGCTGAAACATATCTACCGGCAATCAGATAAGCAATTCATCGACCTCCTCAACCATGTGCGCGACAACTTACTGGATCCGGCCACCCTGCAGGCCCTCAACTCCCGTTACCTGCAAGATTTTGTGCCCGGCGACCACGAAGGTTATATTACCCTCAGCACCCACAACAGCAATGCCGACGCCATCAACGAGACGAAACTCCGGGACTTACCGCAGAAAGAGCATCATTTCAAAGCCGAAATCGAGGGAGATTTCCCTGAGTACTCCTATCCGACCTCTGTGCAGCTCAAGCTGAAGAAGAACGCCCAGGTAATGTTCGTACGTAACGATGCCTCTTACGAAAAACTCTATTTCAATGGAAAAATCGGCAAGATATCACGGATTTCCGGCCAGGAAGTTTATGTCAAATGCCCTGGCGATGCCGAGGAAATTTACGTGGAACCGGCTACCTGGGAAAACATTAAATACCAGATCGATGCAAAAACCAAAGAGATTACCGAAAATGTCGTTGGCAAATTCATTCAACTCCCCCTGAAATTGGCTTGGGCTATTACAATTCATAAGAGCCAGGGTCTGACTTTCGAACGGGCGGTCATTGACGCCAAAGCCGCCTTTGCCCACGGCCAGGTCTACGTGGCTTTGAGTCGTTGCAAAACCTTTGAGGGGATGGTGCTCAGCTCACCCATCTCAGCGCACGCCGTTAAAACTGATGAAACGGTTGCCCATTTTATTGGGCAAGCCTGCCAAAACCCGCCATCCCACCAGAAACTCGAAACCGCCAAGACAGGTTATCAACAGCGTCTCCTAACGGATTGTTTCGATTTCGAACGCCTGGGCTCATGCTTAAGCCGCCTGGTGCGTGTCCTGCTTGCTGACTCCCGCATTCTCAAGGTGTCCGGGGTTGATGATATTGGCGAAATCGAACGGAAAGCCGGGGACGAGGTTTTTGTCATCAGCGAAAACTTCAAACGGCAGTTGAGCAAACTCTTCGCCAACAACAATCTGCCGGAAACGGATGCCGTTATTCTAGAGCGCATAGCCAAAGCATCGGCCTATTTCCAGAAAAAAATTGAAGGGATTCTGGGAGATTGTCTCCGCAATATGAGAATAGATACCGACAACAAGGAGATAGGTAAACAGGCGAAAGCAGTCCTCGACCAACTCAAAAAAGAGACCGCGGTCAAGCTGGCGGCAGTGCGCAGCTGTCAAACCGGTTTTTCACCCACCCATTACCTGCGCGCTATTTCAACTGCCGATATCGACTTCAAGCCCGACAAGGAGAGAAAAAACCAACCGGCAGCAAACACCACATCCGACG
>MGTA01000128.1:12514-15809 GCA_001799225.1 Deltaproteobacteria bacterium RIFOXYD12_FULL_50_9 | reverse complement strand
GCAGGATTGGCGCGCAGCCAAAGCAGACGAAACCGCAGTCGCTCCTTACCAAATTTTGCATCAAAGCATCCTGATCCAGATCACGATACTTCTGCCCGCCGATCTTACCGTCTTGAGAACAATAAAGGGCATCGGCAAGCGTTCCGCCAAGAAATACGGCAAGGAGCTGCTGGATCTGGTTGCGGCCTATCGCCGAAAGCACCGTAAACCAAATTAACTTTTGCCCGGATCAGACTGACGGCTTAGAATTTTGTCGAAGGTGATTTTTTACGCAATACCGGTCAGGCATCCTTCTCCCCCCGAATAAGCCGGATCAGATCATCGGTCGAGATGCGGGCAGCAATGTCACTGCCGGAGAGCAGGCCGTCGGCCAGATCACGCTTCTTGTGGTGGAGGGCGACGATTTTTTCCTCAATGGTCTGCCGCGCCACCAGCCGATAGACCGTAACCGGGCGCTCCTGGCCGATGCGGTGGGCCCGATCCGAGGCCTGGTCTTCGACCGCCGGATTCCACCAGGGATCGAGATGGATCACATAGTCAGCAGCGGTCAGGTTAAGCCCGGTGCCGCCGGCCTTGAGACTGATCAGAAAGATATCACCCTCACCGGCCTGAAAGGCATCTACCGCCTTTTTCCGGTCCCGGGCCGGGGTTGAGCCGTCAAGGTACTGGTAACGGATCGTTTTTTCATCCAGGTATTCCCTAATTATGGTTAAGTGGCCGACGAACTGGCTGAAGACCAACACCTTGTGGCGGCCGGCAAGCAGCTCGTCCACCACCTCGCCAAAGACCTGGAGCTTGCTGCTGGTAATTCCGGTGGTCGGCAAAACCAGCTTGGGATGGCAACAGGCCCGGCGCAACCGCATGATCTCGGCCAGAATTTTTAAATGACGGGCGCCGGGTGGACCTTCTGCGGAAGTAGCTGTCTCAAGGGCCTTCTGGCGAATGGCCTCGTAGAAGACCTGTTCGTCGGTAGAAAGATCGACATGCAGAATTATATCGGTGCGCGGCGGCAGTTCTTCGAGCACCTGACTCTTGAGGCGGCGCAAGATAAAGGGCTGGATCAATTTGCGCAGTCGTTTGCGGGCGTTCTGATCGCCAAGCCGCTCAATGGGGCCGGCAAAGCGCTCGTTAAAGGATTCAAGCGAGCCCAGCAGTCCGGGATTGATGAATCGGAACAGGTTCCACAATTCGCCGAGATGGTTTTCAATCGGGGTACCGGTGGTGAGCAGCCGGAAACCGGCTTGAAGTTTCATGGCGGCCTGGGAACGCTTGGTCTCAAAGTTCTTGATGGCCTGGGCCTCATCAAGAATTACGGTGCTCCAGGCCACCCCAGCCAGCAAATTGGCAACCTCATCAGTCTGCAAAAGGCCGTAACTGACCACGAGCAGATCAAAGGACCGGAGATTCTCGACCACTTGTTGCCGGTTACCAGCCCCGAATGGGATGGCGTTGATAGTCGGTGTGAACCGTTTGGCCTCCTCCTGCCAGTTCGGACAGACTGAAGTGGGCGCGACAACCAGGGCCGGGCCCTCTTTGGCCCGGAACAACAGGACGGCCAAGGCCTGGACGGTCTTGCCAAGGCCCATATCGTCGGCTAGACAAGCGCCCATGCCCAAGTGGGCGAGACGGGCCAGCCAGAAGAACCCTTCCGTCTGATATTCTCGGAGTTCGACCTGTAAGGTTGTCGGCAAGGCCGGGGCAAATCCTTGGGTATTTTCGAGACGATCCTGCTGTTTTCGCCATTTGGTATCGACATCAAGGCTGCCGGCTTCGGAGAGAAAACCCGTAATTGCCTGGGCTGCCAAAGGATGAATCCGCATGCCGGTGCCGTGCGGCTGGGTAAAGGCCCGGAAATCATCAAGACGTCTCCGGAATTCACTGGTAAGGGCGAGGAATTCACCCTCGCCCATGGCTAGAAAACGGCTGGAGGTGGTGCTCGCCAATTCCAGAAGCTGCTTGAGCGACAGCACCCGCTCTCCATCCAGGTTGAGTGTACCGTCAATCCCGAACCAGTCGTTTTTAGAGCGGATCTTAAGGCTGAAACTGTCGTGTCCGGCCGGCGCCACCACCTTCATCTTCCGGCCCTCGGGCCAGGCAACCACAATATTGTCGCCCTGTTGTTCAAGCTCAAGCAGCAGTTCCAGACAGGTTTCCGGGTCATCGATCAGCCACTCCCCATCACTATCATCCATCTCCTGCAACAGGGAACATCCCTTGAGAAAAGCGCTTTGTTTCTCCTTTTCCGCTGCCAGATCACGGTTGGCATAGACCCGGCCGCCGTTTACCACGCCGATAACCGTGGCGCCCCCGCTGCCAGGCGGGTAGGTCGGACCGTCCGTACCCAACGGCTTGGCACACAGGGTGATTTTTAAACCGAGGCCGGCCGGTCTGACTAGGACATGTGGACGGCTGTCAGCGCTCATCTCAGTGGCGCCGGCTGTTTCAACGCCGATATCAGAGTGGACGGTCATATGGCGGGCCATGGCGCTCGCCGCCTGCACCACCTGTTTTTTGGCCTTCTCGGGAACCGACAGGCCGCCCTCTCCTAAAATGGCGGCAATTCGCAGGTGTTCCGGTGTTACCTCAATCACCCGGCAGCGCCCCGGACTCTCTTCGACGATCGCCACCCGCATGGTCTTGTCAATCTTCGGCACCATGACCAGAGTGATCTTACCGTTTTTCCCCTGCCGAACGATAAGTTCCGGCTCACCCTTGACGATCTCCACCCGGGTCTCCGACCCATCGTCGCGAAAGACCAGCGGATGTCCGACCAGAGCAAAAAGAGCTTCCGGTTCAAATTGATGGGTCACCGCATAATAGGAATATTTATAGGATTTGAGATGGGTCAGAATAAGCCGATCCTGATCAGTCAGGCAATCCGGCCCCTTGCCGTCGTACAACCGCTTTAAGGCGATATTCTTGCCGCTGCTCCACCGGTTGTTTTTCTGCGATTTTTGTTCAATGGGTATGATATTGAAAGCATTACTTTTTCCCTCAATAAACCAGACAACCCTGGCCGAACTCGTCGCCTTATTCTTGCTTGCCACCCCCTCATCGCCATCAAGAGTCAAAAGCGCCGCCAGGGATCGTTCCCAGGCGCTCTGGACAACAACTGTGTTCAGGATGCTTTCCGCGCCGGACTCGAATCTAAAGGCCGCAGCTTCCTCTGCGTACTTTTTGCTGTCGGCGCCAAGCCGGGCGAGGAGCTCGGCGAGTTCGGCCGCGAACCAGGCAAGCCCGGCCTTCTTCACTAGTTGATGCATGCTAATCAGCAGGGGCAGAATATCTTTGGCCG